>JANPGJ010000706.1:0-30544 GCA_031423955.1 Burkholderiales bacterium | reverse complement strand
TCGATACCTGCTTCTGCCAGGCCCACCAAGCGCTTGATGACGGCGAGCACCAGGAGACTCAAGGTGGCGAATCTCTGCTGGCCATCGATGATGGCGAACTCGCGATCCGATCTCCCCTCCACCACCAGTGCGCCCATGTAGTGGGTCGCGTCCTGCCGCGCACGCAGTTCGGTGAGGTCGTTCCAGAGATCTTCCCACTGCTCCTCGCCCCAGGAATAATCTCGCTGGTACGGCGGCACCTGATACGTACGACCGTTGCCGATGAGTTCCAGAAAGTTCGTGGTGCTGGTGTTGAGCAGGCTGGCTTTGGCCATGGTCTAGACCCTGGAAGATTCTCCAGTTTAACCCTGCATCGTGCTTCCGAGGCAGGCCACCGGTCTTGCGAGCCAGCACTATCGATCCGCCGCGCGAAATTCTTACGCTTTCGCGGTCAAATCCGTGCGTACACACCGCACCCAATGCCCCGCCGACATCTCCATCGGTTCCGGCGCGGAAACGCGGCAGGCGTCGCTGGCATGCGCGCAGCGTGGCGCGAAGGCGCAACCGGGCGGCAGGTTGCCCAAGCCCGGCTGGCTGCCGGGAATCGCCGGCAGGCGGTTGCCCAGCAGGCGCCCGCCATGCGGGCGTGCGGACATGAGACCAATCGTATAGGGGTGGCGCGGCGAGCGGATCACGTCGCGCACGTTGCCGATCTCGACGATGCGCCCGGCGTACATCACGGCGATGCGGTCGGCCACCTCGACCCCGACGCTGTTGTCGTAGGTCACGAAGATCATCGACAGGCCCAGTACGCGCTGCTGGTCGCGCAGCAGCAAGAGGATCTGCGCCTGCACGGTGGCGTCAAACGCGATGGTGGGTTCATCGGCCAGCAGGTTCAACACTTGCGCCTCGACGGACTTGTCGAGCGCCGACACGGCTTCGTCGAGCACCAGGATACGCGGCTGCAAGGCCAGCGAGCAGGCGATGTTGACGCGCTGGCGCTGGCCGCCGGAAAGTTCGTGGGTAAAGCGTCCGGCGAAGCGCTTCGGATCCAGACCGACGCGGTCGAGCAGCGACAAGGCGCGTGCATTGGCCTCGGTCTGCGACACGCCGTGCACGGTGGGTCCGAAGGCGATCGACTCCTCCACCGTCAGGCGTGGATTGAGCGAGGCGTAGCTGTCCAAGGATAGGAAATCCAACGGGCTTTCGGGTCGGATGCGTCGCGATTTGCAAAAAAGGCCCGCCGAATCGCACCCCAAGCACTGCCTGATACCTGGGGAGTGGCCTGCGGAGGCTACTCCCCAGGTATCAGGCGCGAGCATCCCCTCCACCTACCAGGCGATGCGCTGATCGAACTCGCTCTCCGGTGCGCTCTGGGCTGACGAACCCCACCGAGGATGGTTCTTCAACTGTTCCGCGGCTGCTGTCTCCCACAGCGGCGGCCCACGCACTGGGGCGATGCGCGGGGGCTGGGTGGATTCGCCGATGTGGTCGAGGATTTTCTTCACGGTGCCGGGATCGTTGATGAAGGCGCTGATGCGTGTCTGACTGTGGCAGATCGGGCAACGCAGTGGCAGGGCCTCATAAATGCGCGGTGCTTCATACGCACTGTTGAATTTGATTGAGTCCGCCGCGTTCGCGGTGTGCGTTTCTGTGCCGCTAGTCCTTGAATATGAAGATGCGTTACGCCGCGATGCCATCAAAGGCAGGGTTACTTCGTCGTCGGTGGATGATGTGCTTGATTACATGTGCGAAGTTGCGGAAAAGCATCAGGTGCACTACCTCTGGCGACCCCATCTCAAGGACCCCAGGGACGACATGGTGCTCGAACTTGCGCTTGCAGCCGATTGCAAATACATTGTGACCTACAACCTGCGTGATTTCCGGATTCAAACACTCGGAGCACTGAGGGTGCTCACGCCCGGTGAATTTTTGAATTTGTTGAAGGAGGCCCTATGAGCACTATCAGCCTGCGACTGCCCGACTCGCTGCACAAGCACGCACGCGCGATGGCCCAAAAAGATGGCATTTCGATCAATCAGTTCATTGCCAGCGCAGTGGCCGAGAAAATGTCGGCGCTCGATACGCAAAATTATCTTGAGCAGCGTGCCAAGCGCGGCAGTCTGGCCAAGTTTCGCGCAGCAATAGCGAAGGTGCCCGATGTTGAGCCAGCCGAATATGACCGGCTGAAGTAACTTTCGTGCTGCTAATTTGTTGATGCCCTGTCTATCGTCGCGCCATGCGTCCGTCTGAGGCGCTAGCCATTCACGGGGACGCGGTCCGCAAGATTCCCGCAGTACACGCGGTTGCCGTAGGAAACAACTATGGGGCGCATGGCGTTGCGCGCAAACCTCAATTGTGCTCGCTAGGCCCCATGATCACGATGCCTTCCGTGCGTTCGACATGGCGCACGAAAATGTACTTGTCTTCACGCCCATCCGAATGCTTGCGCCGGATGTCGCGCTTCACGCTGGCATCGACCTTGGCCACCACCAGCCAGGGCACCGTAGCCGCAAGGCCGGCGATGCAGAGGTGCTCGAACGTTTCGGTGTCAGTGGCCACGTGGGCCTCATCGATGCCGGCGCCGCGCGCGATCGCCGCCAAGTCGACGCGCCCGCTCGCGGTATGCGTGGGCGGCCCGCCGATCGATTGATAGCAGTGGTTGTCCCACACCACTATCAAGAGGTTCGGCGGTTGCTCGTTGCCCACGGTGGCCAGAATGCCGAGGTTGAACAACAGGCCACCATCGGTATCCAGCGAGACCACACGGCGGTGTGGCAGGCCGACCGCCAGCCCGAAAGCTTCGGGTGTGACGCAGCCCAGTTGCTGCTGGAACAGGCTGGCCTCGCGCATTTGCGGCGCCGCGGTGTACCACTCGTCGACACTGGCGCCGAGCGACAGGATCACGAGTTCGTCCTTCAAGTGCGCAGCCAGGCGCTGCATGCATTCAAAGCGGGTCATCGCACCACCTCGCCGCCCAGCACCACCGCCGAGTGATAGTAGGCCGCATAGGCCCAGGAATAGGCGTCGACTATGGCGCGCTCGATCTGCTCTTCCTGCGACGCCACCCGGTAGGGAATGCGCATCGCGCCCAGGAGCGGCTCCATGGTCTGGCCGTGCGGAATCGCCCACCAGTTGTTTTCGCCCAGCTCGCCGCGATAGCTCATCAGCATCACCACCGGGATGCCGGCGCCCAGGCCCATGCGTGCCAGCGGTTCGATCGAGGCGCGCAGGCCGGAATTCTCCATCACCAGAACGGCACGCTTGCCCGACAGGAACACGCCGCCGCAAATGCCGGCGCCTTCGCCCTCATTGGTGACGCGGATGGTGCGAATGTCGGGGTCGGCGTCGAGCGCCGGGTAGAGCGGCTTGAACAGCGAATCGGGCAGATAGCAGGCGACGCTGACGCCCGCCCGCTTGAGCCCACGCAATACGGCATCGACCGCGGTCTGGTTCATGTTGCCTCCATGGAATGGGTGGGGCCAAGGTAGCGGCCGTCGCGCGCGACGATGCGCCCCTGACGCATCACGCAACGACGCGGCGGGCGCCGGCAAATCGCATCCGCGATGTTTTCCGCCGCCAGCACCGCGAAGTCTGCATCGTCGCCAACCGCGAGGCCATGCCCGCTGAAGCCGCAGGCCTTGGCGCCCAGGCTTCCGACCATCTGGTGGGCGAAACGGAATTCGCTGTCCCGCCGAAACGCACTGCGATAAGCAACGATCCAGGCGCGCTCCAGCATGTCACCGGTGCCGTACGGCTGCCAGGCATCGCGCACATTGTCGGAGCCGGCGAATACGGTCACGCCGGCGCCATGCAGCAAGGCCAGCGGCGGCGGCTCGACCCAGCCTGGCGCATAGGTGCAGACCGCGATGCCGGCGGCGGCCAGCTTGTCGGCCATCGCGAGCTGCACGTCGCGCGGCGAGCTGCCCAGGCTGTGCGCGTGGCTGGCCGTCACCCGGCCCTGCATGCCGCAGGCAATCGTACGCAGTGCGACTTGCTCAAGTTCATGAATGCCCAGCGAGCCCGAGGTATGCAGATGGAAGTCGAGGCCGACGTCTCGTTTGGCGGCCAGCTTGAACAATGCGTCGAGCTGGCCGGTGATGTCGCCATCGATGGCGGCCGGGTCGATGCCGCCCAGCACATCGGCGCCCGCCGCCAGCGCCGCGTCGAGCAGGTCGATCATGCCCGGGTGGCGCATCACGCCCATCTGCGGGAAGGCCACGATCTGGATCGCGGCGGCATCGCGATAGGTTTCGCGCGCCTCGAGCACCCCTTCAAGGCGGGTGAGACCCTCGGTCGGCGCGATGTCGACATGGCTGCGAATGCGCGTGCTGCCGCAGGCCACCATCTGCTCGATCAGGCGGCCGGCGCGCAGCGCGGTGGGGTAGGCGATCCGTGCCTCGACTTCGCGTTCATAGCCGGCGCGTTCGGCGATGCCAAGGCCGGTTTCGTTCTCCATCCATGGCAGGCCGAACCAGGTCTTGTCGAGATGGCAATGGCCTTCGACGAAGCCCGCCAGCAACAGATCGCCGGCGGCATCGAAACAGCTTGCCGCATGGTCGCCGGAGGGTGGCGCGTCGCCTGCAGCCGTGATCGCGGTGATCTTGCCACCGGCGATCGCGATGTTGACCATGGTGCCTTCGGCCAGGCGGGCGCGGATGATCAGAATCTCGGCGTGCGGCATTGCGGGTCCAGTCATGTGCGGGGTCGAAGCGGGCGCTACGGCATCGGGCGGGTCTTGGGATCCACGGCGGAAAGCTTGGCAGGCTGCGAATGATGGTAAACCATTGCAGCTTGCGTGCCATGCAATCATCGCGTGGCGGGCATGTGGCTTGCAAGCCGCTGTGCTGTCGAAGAATCGAATCGGATACTGTGGCGCGCGCTGCACGCGACGCCGGAAAGGGGCAAACGCATGGAATGGAGCATTGGCAACGCTACCCTGGCCGGGCGGATAGGGCGCTGGCGCGTCGAGATCGCGGGCGGCCGCATCGTCGCCGTGCGTGAAGAACCTTCCAGCGCCAGCGGCATGGCCGCGGCGACGTACGACGCCGGCGGTCGCCTGCTGTCGCCAGGCTTTGTCGACCCGCATGTGCATGTAGACAAGACGCTCACCGCCGATCGCGTCAGCGATGCGGTCCCGGCGGTCGATCTGGCGGCGGCGATTCGCGCCGTACGCCAGCTCAAGGCGGCCTTCACCGTGGAGGATGTAGCCGCACGCGCCCGCCGCGCACTGGAAATGGGTCTGGCGCATGGCACCACCACCGCGCGCACCAACTGCGAGGCCGATCCCTTCGTCGGCATGAATGCGGTGCAGGGCGTGCAGGCGGCGGCGCGACAATTGGCCGGGCGGGTGAATCTGCAGATCATCGCCTTCCCGCAGGAAGGCTGGTTCGCCACGCCCGACAGCATCGAAGGCGGCGCCGCACCCTTCATCGAACAGGCGCTCGCCGCCGGCGTGCGCATCGTCGGTGGCAACGTCAACCGGCGGGTCTGGCCCTCCGACCCGGAACGTCAGGTCGATGCCAGCTTCGCGCTCGCCGCGCGCTACGACTGCGACATCGACTACCACCTCGACAACTGGGACAGCCCCGACGTATTCACCCTGCCTTACGTCGCGAAGAAAACCATCGCACAAGGCTGGCACGGCCGCGTCGCGGTATCGCACATTCCGTCACTGGCCTGCGTATCCGACGCGCTCGCCGCCGACGCCATCGACCTCTTGCGCCAGGCCGACATCAGCGTGTGCGTGCTGCCGACACGGATTCGCCTGACCCGTGTGCTCGAATTGATGGAGGCCGGCGTCAATCTCGCCTGCGGCACCGACAACATGCGCGACCCGTTCGTGCGCTTCGGCGATGCAGATCCGTTAAAGGCGTTGCTGCTCTTGGCGCAGGTGACCAACCAGTTGCACAACGCCGGCCTGGAACGCGTGTGGCAAACCATGACTGGCAACGCGGCGCGCATGCTGCGCCTGACCGATCACGGCCTGGCCGCCGGTTGCCATGCGGATCTGGTGTTGTTCGATGCGCGCTCTGCACCGGAGGCGATCCTGCTGCAGGCGCCGAAGCTGGCGGTGATCAAGGCCGGGTTGCAGGTGGCGGGGCTGGAGCGTGTCGCGCCTAACGCGTTGCAATGATTGCGCGGCGCCCCAGGTTCACTGCAACCACTGAACCTGGTGCAGAGTCGAGCTGAAAAGTCGGTCATGCCCTGGCCCTGTTTTCGGTGTGGACGTATTCGACAAACAAACGCTAATATCCCGCAATGCCCACAGTATTGCGCATAGGCGTATTCCGATTTCATTTTTATTCGGACGAAGGCGATGAGCCTGCGCACATTCATGTGGATACCGGTGATGGCGAATGCAAGTTCTGGCTCGATCCGGTCATGTTGGCCAAGAGTATCAATGTATCGCCTGTGGATGTTCGAAGGATTGAGCGACTTGTCTTCGAACACCGCACTTTCCTGATGGGGAAATTCCATGAGTTCCACCGCCGCTGAAACCGAAGCGCTTGCCTCCCGGGTATGGGTTGATCGACGCACGGTGTTTGTCGAGCTTACCGATGGCAGGCAGTTGGGCTTTCCGGCAGATCGTTTCGAACGCCTTGCCAAGGCAACGAACGAGCAGTTGCAGAAGGTCAGCTTGCGACTCAATGGCGCCGCACTGCGCTGGGATGAACTCGATGAGGACATCACCGTGAAGGGCGTCGTTGCCGGCCGCTTCCAGCTTGCATTGCCGGCAGTGGCATAGCTTTTCCGACCACAGCGTCGGCGGGTATCGGAAAACCCTGCGTTACAGCGTCGAATCAGGCGTTCCGGCAAGTCCCAAGTGCCGCGACGCGTCGCGCATTCGATTACATGGACAGTCGCGGCGTTTCAAGGCCCTGGCGCGGAATCGCGAGGACATCTCCATACTTGAATTCATAGGTTTTCAGATCATCTGCAGGCCACCGTCGATGAGAATCGACTGTCCAGTCATGCCATCGGACTCGCCCGAACCCAGGTAGACGGCGAGGTCGGCAACCTCTTTGGGCTGTAGAAAGCGCTTGAGCGGCACCCGCGCCAGCCCCGCCTCCATCACCTTTTCGAACGGCACGCCGAGAATATTCGAGTGCTCGCGGAAGCCTTCGATCATGTCGGTTTCGACAAAGCCCGGGCAGATCGCATTGACGTTGACCGAGTACGCGCCCATTTCGAGCGCTGCGCAGCGGGTCAAGCCCACCACCGCATGCTTGGAGGCGTTGTAGGCGCCCTGGTTCATCGAGCCCGCCTTGCCGGCAGTGGAGGCGATATTCACCACCTTGCCGCTGCGATTCGCCTGCATGTGCCTGAGCACCAGTTGCATCACGTGGAAGGCGCCGTAGACATTCACCTTCATGATGCGATCGAAATCTTCGAAGCTGTAGTCGGTGATGCGCGCTGCCTTGTAGACGCCGGCATTGTTGACCAGCACGTCGATGCGACCGGTGACAGCGATCGCTTCCGTGACCATGGCCTCGACCGCGGCGCAGTCGCTGACGTCGGCGCAGTGCAGCCATGCCTTGACGCCGAGCGCTTCGGCAGCTGCCTTCACTTCTGCCAGCTTGTCGCCACTGGTGGCAACCAGGAACAGGTTGGCGCCTTCTTCAGCGTAGCGCAGCGCGATGGCACGCCCGATGCCACGGCTGGCGCCGGTGATCAATGCGGTGCGGCCGGCAAGCCGGCCCGGTTTTGCTGTCGATGTCATGGCATCAGCCTTTCTCAATGTGAACGTCCTGGCGCGCGTTGCGCTGCCCTACGGCAGCTCCAACACATGCGACACATCATAAGCCCAGATTCCGCTCTGCTTTTCATCAAAACGTGCGGATGCGCGGCGCCTCCAGCGTGCGCAGTACGATGTTCTGCAGCAGCGTGACCACCGCCGCATTCGATTCCGCGGGAATGCCGTCGCACCACGGGATCAGCCCGCCGCCACCACCATCCACCAGACCCAGACCCACGCCGACATGGTGCAGGGCGATCTCCTCTTCGGCGGTATGGCACAGCGACGGGTCGTTCTTCAGCATCGCCAGTGCGGCGACGACGCCGTAGGCACCGAGATTGGAGGTCGAGGCCACCACCAGGTGGTTGGTGGCGATCGCCGAGAAGATGCCGCCGCCGCAGGGTGTCTTGTCCTTTTGCGAAAACTCCGGCAGGCGCGCTTCGAGGGTTTCGCGCAGGGCGCCAAAGCCCACCTCGTTGCCGCCATCACCGATGCCGATGGTGGTCTTGCCCAGCCGCGTGGCCTCGAGGAATGCGTGATCCACATTGCAGCGAAAGGCGTCGCGATTGGTGCCATTGACTCCGTGCAGCTTGCCGTTGATGTTGCCGCCCAGGCGCTCGATGGCGATCAGCAGGTCTTCGTCGTGCGCGGCGGTGGCCAGCTGCGCCTTGTCACCCAGGGTCAGGCAGACCACCTGGGCGTTGCAGCCGTTGCGCTTGACGAGGGCTTCGATCGGCGCTGCGCACACCGGGTCGGTGTAAATGGTCAGCCGATGGCCGATGCGCGTGAGTGCGGCTGCCAGCACGCTTGAACCCAGCGGGCCGTCGTTTTCGCCGACCGGCATGTGTTCGGGCACGGCCGCGCCAGTGAAAATGCCGACGCGGCAGGGCGCGCGATCAAGCAGCTGTGCAGCCTTCAAGACCATCGGGCCGTCGGAGATCGCGCGCGCGGCTTCGTAGAGCGGCCACTTGAACCCGCGCGGCAATCCCTTGCGGCGCATCTCGATGCACAGCAGGCGGTCCATGTTTTCGGCGGCGATTTCCATGCGGGTCTCCTTTTCGTGGCGGGCTCAGTGGCTGGCGGCGGTGATGCCTGTTTCTATAAGGTGGCAGGATGCTGCCACACCTGGCGCAAGCAGGCGCCGCGCCGGTTCTTCGGTAGCGCAGCGGGCGATTGCGACGGAGCAGCGCGGGTGAAAGCGGCAGCCGGGCGGGATCGCACGCGGGCTTGGCACATCGCCGCCCAGAATGATGCGCCTGGTCGCGCGCGCGGCGACCGGGTCCGGTATCGGCGTGGCTGCAAGCAGTGCCTGCGTGTAGGGGTGGCGCGGTGTGGCGAACACGGTTTCGGTCGGACCTTCTTCAACCACGCGACCCAGATACATCACCAGCACGCGGTCGGCAAAGGAGCGCACTACGCCCAGATCATGGGTGATGAACAGCATCGACAGCGCCAGCTCGCGCTTGAGGTCGCCGAGCAGCGCGAGCAACTGCGCACGAATCGAAATGTCGAGCGCCGACACGGCCTCGTCGGCGATCAGCAGGCGCGGGCGCGGCGCGATCGCGCGCGCGATGCCGATGCGTTGCCGCTGCCCGCCGGAAAACTCGTGCGGGTAGCGCGCCAGCGCATCCTCCGGCAAGCCGGTCAGGCGCAGCAGGCGCGACGCCTCGGCACGCATCCCGGCCGCGTCAACGATGCGATGCAGGCGCAGCGGCTGGCCCAAGGTCGCCAGCACGGTCTTGCGCGGATTGAGCGACTCGAACGGGTCCTGGAACACCATTTGCACGGCAGCGCGCGCAGGCGCCGGCAGGTGCGGCGGAAATCCGGTGACCTCCGCGCCGTCGAGCAGCACCTGGCCGTTGGACGGTGTGACAAGCCCGGCGATCGCACGCGCCAGCGAAGTCTTGCCGCAGCCGGACTCACCGACCAGTGCGACGACTTCGCCGGCATCGATGTGGAAGCTGACGCCGTCGACCGCACGCACCGCGGCGCGGCGCGCGAACAGGCCATTGCCGGGAACACTGAAGGTGACCGCGATATCCTTGACTTGCAGTCGCGCGTTGGCAGCGGTGTGGTTCATGGATTCGAGCTTACGCGTCAGCGGCGGCAACATCGCAGCGATGGGTCACCGCGCCCTGCGCATGCAGGCGCTGGGTCGTTGCTGCGCAGGCGGGGCGCGCCTGGTCGCAGCGCGGCGCGAAGCGACAGCCGGCAGGCAGCGCGGCCAGGTCGGGCGGCTGGCCCGGAATGGCGCGGAACTCGCGGTTCGGCCGGGTGATCGAAAGGCTGGAGCGCAACAGGCCCTGGGTATACGGATGGCGCGGCGCGGCGAATAGCGTAGTGGTCGGCGCCGATTCCACAATCTGGCCGGCGTACATCACATTGACGCGATCGCAGGTTTCGGCGACCAGGCCCAAGTCATGGGTGATCAGCAGCATCGCGCCGCCGAGTTCGGACCGCAACTCGGCCAGCAGTTGCATGATCTGCGCCTGGATGGTCACGTCAAGCGCCGTGGTCGGCTCGTCGGCGATCAGGAGCGCCGGGCGGCAGGCGATCGCCATGGCGATCATCACGCGCTGGCGCATGCCGCCGGAGAGCTGGTGCGGGTAGAGGTCGTAGGTCTTTGCGGATTGCGGCAGTCGAACCCGGTCGAACAGCCGCACCACCTCGGCGCGCGCGGCCATCCGGTCGAGGCGCTGGTGCACGATCAGCACTTCGGCCACCTGCTGGCCGACGCGCTTGACCGGGTTCAGGTAAGTCATGGGGTCCTGGAACACCATCGCGATGCGTGCACCGCGCAGGCTGCGCATGTCGGATTCCGCCAGCCGGGTCAGGTCGACACCTTCGAACATGACACTGCCGCCGACAATCCGCGCCGGCGTGCGCAACAGCCGCAGGATCGACAGCGCGGTCATGCTCTTGCCGCAGCCGGACTCGCCGACCAGCGCAACGGCTTCGCCGGTGCCGATGTCCAGCGAGACGCCGTCGACGGCGCGCACCACGCCGCGACGGGTCGGGATCTCGGTGCGCAGCTCGTTGAGGGCAAGCAACGGTGTCGTCACTGGCGCTCCCGGCTGCGCGGATTGAACAGGTCGTTCAAGCCGTCGCCGATCAGGTTGACCGCGATCACCGCCACGAAGATCGCCACGCCCGGCGCCGCGGTGGCCCACCAGGCGCTGCGCATGATCGACTGCGCCTGGTTGAGCATCAGCCCCAGGCTGACCCGGCCAGGGTCACCCAGGCCAAGGTAGGCCAGGCCCGCTTCGAGCAGCATCGCCTGGCCGATCAGAAGCGTGGCGCTGACGATCAAGGGCCCCAGCGCGTTGGGCAGGATTTCACCGAATACCAGTTCGGCGTTCGATGCACCGGCAATGCGTGCGGCGTCGACGAACTGGCGCGAGCGCAGGGTGAGGAACTCGGCGCGGGTCAAGCGCGCGATCTCCGGCCAGCTGAGGATGGCGATCGCCAGTACCAGGTTGAACAGGTTGGCGCCGAAAAATGCCACCAAGAGGATCGCCAGAAAAAAGCGCGGGATCACCAGGAACACCTCGGTCAAGCGCATCAGCATGTCGTCGATGCGCCCGCCGGCGAATCCCGCAAGCGCACCCACCAGCACGCCCAGAATGGTCGCCATCGCCGCGGTGGCGAAGCCGACGATGAGCGACACGCCGGTACCGGACAGCACGCGCGAGAAGATGTCGCGCCCGAGATCGTCGGTACCGAACCAGTGCCTGCCATCAGGTGCGCCCAGGGTCGGGCCGACGCCCACCAGATGCGCATCAAACGGCGCCAGCGCGCCGGCCGCGAGCGCAGCTGTGACCAACAGCGTGAGCAGCATCAATCCCAGTAGCGAAAAGCGGTTGCGCGCGAAGATGCGCCAGCCGCCGCTGCGCGGCACGTCATGGGTGACCGCGGCGTTCACCGGTAGACCACCCGCGGGTCGATCAGCGCATAGGCGATGTCGGTCGCCACATTGACCATCACCACCATGGTCGACAGGCACACAAACAATCCCATCAGTACCGGGTAGTCGCGCGCCAGGATCGCCTCGTACAACAGCCGGCCGGTGCCGGGCCAGGCGAACACGGTTTCGGTCAGCACCGAACCTGCGAGCATGAAGCCGAAATTGAGCCCAAGCACGGTGACGATCGGCAACAGCGCGTTGGGCAACGCATGCCCGAAAATGGTCTGCGTCTCGGTGAGGCCTTTGGCGCGCGCGGTTTGTATGTAGTCCTGCGCCAGCACATCCTGCATCTTGGCGCGCGTCAGGCGGAACATCAACGCCAGGTGATACAGGCTGTAGGTGGCCGCCGGCAGCACCAGGTGGTGCGCGATGTCCAGCAACCGGCCGAAGCCCTCGGTCGGCGCGCGAATCGAGACCATGCCCTGCACCGGGAACCAGTCGAGCTTCAATGCGAATGCGATCAGAAACAGCTGACCCAGCCAGAACACCGGCATCGAGTAGCCGGCCAGTGCGAACAGCGTGGTCGAATTATCCAGCGCGGAGTAAGGGCGGCGCGCGGCGATCACCCCGAGCGCGACGGCCACCACGGTGCTGACAATCAGCGCCGCGCCCATCAGGAGGAGCGTCGCCGGCAGGCGACTCATGATCAGATCGAACACCGGCTCGCGATAGCGGAAACTCGATCCCAGGTCGAGCGTCAGCACCTTGGCGTAGTAGCGCACCAGCTGCACCGGCACCGGCTGGTCGAGGCCGAACTCGGTACGCAACTGGGCGATTACCTGCGGGTCGGCCTCGCTCTGGCCCAACAGCACATCGACCGGATCGCCGGGTGCGGCGTGGATCAGCGTGAAATTGATCGCGATGATCACCAGGATCAGCGGCAGCGCCTGCGCGATGCGCTTGGCGGCGTAAATCAGGAGCGGCATCGGCGATGGGCGCGTATCGGGTGGGGCGTCGCAGCGCTTGGCCGGCGTCTATTTCAGGGAGACGTTTTCGCGGCCTTCGAGATAGCCCATGGGGCCGCTGACGGCATTGATGAAACCGGAGGAAGCGATGTTGAGTACCGGGAACTCGAACAAGGGCAAGCCCGGCAATTCGCGCATCAGGATCTCCTGGGCGCGATGCCAGGCAGTGGCGCGCTTTTTCACATCGATGATCGAGTATTCGGTATCGAACAACTGGTCGAGCTCCTTGTTCGAATAGGCCATCGCGTTGACGAAGGGGAGTTTCAGGATTTGCCGCGTGTGGTAGGAGCGCGTCACGCCAACGGCCGGGTCGGGGCCGGTGGTCGAATTCTGGATCGCCATGTCGAAGTCCCATTGGCGGTAGGTCTTCTCGATGTAGGTCGCACGGTCGTAGGTTTGCATGGTCACGTCGATGCCGACCTCGCGCAGGTTGGAGCGGATGATCTCGGCGGTGCGCTGCTCGACTTCCTTGCCCGAATCCCAGGTCAGGCGCAGCGCGAAGCGGCGGCCGTCCTTGCGCGCGAAGCCGGCGCCATCGAGCAGCGCGTTGGCCTTGGCTACATCACGTGTCTTGTAGGCATCGAACTTGTCAGTGAACGCCCAGCCCATGCTCGAATTGAGGTGGCTGTGCGCCACCTTGCCCAGGCCGAACAGGGCACGTGCGCGGATTTCGTTGCGGTCGATCGCATGCGCCAGCGCCTGCCGCACGCGCACGTCCTGCAGGGGGCCGTTGCGCATGTTGAAAAACAGGAACTCGTTGGTCGCGACCATTTCCAGGCCGCGGGTGACCACCTGCACCTTGGGACTCTTCTTCAGGCGCTCGACCTCGTTGTAGGGCACGATGTAGGCATGCAAGAAGTCAAGCTCGCCCTTCTCGATGCCGATCAGGCGGGTGGCCGCATCGGGCACGAAACGGAACACCACGCGGTCCAGGTACGGTTTGCCGGCGCGGAAGTAGGCCGGGTTGCGCACCAGCTCGACATGGCTGCCGCGCTCCCACTTGGAGAACTTGAAGGGGCCGCTGCCGATCGGCGCGCGGTTGACCGGATTGGATTTGGCGTCGCGGCCTTCGTACAGATGCTTTGGCATGATCAGGGTGCCCATGCCGAGCGAGTTGCCCAAGAGGATCAGAAACGGCGCGTACTTGGCCTTGAGCTGGATCACCAGCGTGTGGTCGTCGACCGCCCGCACAAACTCCACATTGGGCCACCAGGCGCCTGCGCGCGGATGGTTCTTGGCCGTCAGTTCGTTCAAGGTGAAGGCGGCGTCATGCGCGGTCACCGGCTTGCCGTCATGCCACTTCGCATTCTTCACGATGTGAAAGGTATAGGTGCGCTCGTCGGGCGAGACCTCCCAGCGCTCGGCCAGTTCGGGCGTCGGCTGCAGTTTGAAATCGGCCGAAACCAGGCCGTTGAACACGTTGGAGGCGATCATCACCGCCGAGGTGTCGGTCGACAGATGCGCGGTGAGTACACCGGGCTCGCCTTCGGATGCAACGATGAAGGTGCCGCCGCGCTTTTGCGCCAGGGCGGGGTCAGGCGCCAGCAAACCGCTCATCAGGAGTGCGGCGCCGGCCAGCATGGCGCGCGTTGCATCAGTCAATCGCGGGCACGACAGCGGCATCTTTCAGTCCCTGGTTTGGTAGAGCGGAAATCGCTCTGCTATCCTAGCCACTTCCCGTCAGGTGTGCAACGCAGCAAGCCAACGAAGGAGAAGCAATGGGCAAATCCATCGGCGACACCCTGGGTGACGTGACGCGCGTCAGGCAACTGCTGGAACGCAGCGATTACGACGCGGTGATCGCGGTCTCGCCCGACAACGTGCGTTACGTGGGTGACGTGCACATCTCGACCCAGACCTCGATCCGCGACCGCCTGGCGCTGATCATCTGGCCCCGGGGGCGCGATCCGGTATTCGTGGTGTGCCTGGTCGAAGAGGGCTACGTGCGCGCGCAGTCCTGGATCCAGGACATTCGCTCCTATAAGGAATTCGTGGTCAAGCCGATGGACCTGGTCGCCGATGTGCTGACCGAGCTTGGCCTTTCCAACGCACGCGTCGGCGTCGAACTCGACTATCTCGCGGCGCTGTATGCCGACCAGTTGCGCACGCGGCTGCCGGGCTTGAAGCTGGTGCAATGCACCGACCTGTTCCACCGCGCCCGCATGATCAAGACGCCGCGCGAACGCGAAATCCTGCGCCATGCCTATCGCGCCACCGAAAAGGCCCTGCTCTCTACATATGCCACCGTGCATGTCGGTGAAACCGAGAAGAGCATGGCCAACCGTCTGGCCAATGCGCTCATGCATTCCGGCGCCGACATGGTGGCCTACCTGCACATCAACGCTGGCGCCAACACCGGCTATCCACACATGTCGCCCGGCGACTACCGGGTGCAGGATGGCGACATCGTCAAGGCCGACGTCGGCGCCTGGTTCTCCGAATACATCACCAACATCGGCCGCACCGCCAAGGTGGGCAAGCCGAGCGCCGAGGACCAGTCGTACTGGACGCGCCTGCGCGACATCCACCACCGCATCATCGACATGGTGCGGCCGGGCAACACCGGCACGCAGTTGTTCGCCAAGGCCGGCGATTTGTATGCCAGGGCGGACCTCGCCTTTCCCTATGCCCACAACGGTCACGGCGTCGGCCTCCTGGTGCACGAGCATCCGCTGATCAGCCCGCATGATGACATTCCGTTCGAACCCGGCATGGTCACCACGGTTGAGACAAGGGTGCGCTGGGTCGGCCGGGTCGGCTATCACATGGAAGACTTGATCGAGATCACCGACGGCGCGCCGGTGCTGATGTCGGACGCCTTCGACAACGAGCAGATCTTCGTGATCTGACGGGTTTGCGAAACGACGCACCTTACGCCTCGCGTGGTCCGCGATGCCGCGGCGGTCGCGGGCAGGCTCAGGCCGCAATTGCGACGACTTGACCTGCGGGGCCCTTTGGCGTGGCGCTGCATGGTGCCGTGCTGATGGTGAAAGCGTTGCTGGACTTGGCTGCGGCCGAGCCTGTATAACTACATAAGAAATCGACAGCTTCGGAGACAAAGCATGCTCCCCGTTCGATCGCGCAACGCATTTCGCTGCTTGCCTCTCGTATTGGCCTGCGTCGCCTGTGCCGGTCAGGCGCAATCGCAGGATTACCCGTCACGCCCGATCCGCCTGATCGTGCCGACCGCGGCCGGCGGCGGCTTCGACATCCTGGCGCGCTATACGGCGCAGCGCATGGGCGACGACCACAAAATCAGCGTTGCGGTGGAAAACCGCGTCGGCGCCGGCACGGTGGCCGGCACCGAGTTTGCCGCCAAGGCGCCGGCTGACGGCTACACCCTGATGCTGGGCGGGGTGAGCAACATGGCACTGAACCCGGCGCTGTTCAAGAAGCTGCCCTACGACGCCGCGCGCGACTTCGTGGCGGTCGGTTACCTGGCCACCTTTCCTACGGTGCTGGTGACGCCGCCCGATTTTCCCGGCACCACCTTGGCCGAGTTCGTGGCCCAGGTGCGCGCCAATCCGGGCAAATACAACTTCGCTTCCGCCGGCGTCGGCACCGGGCAGCATGTGTGGGGCGCGATCCTGATCAGGCAGTTGGGGCTGGACATGCCGATCGTCCACTACAAGGGGGCGGCGCCGGCACACCAGGACCTGTTGGCCGGGCGCACCCAGGGCATGCTCGACAATCTCTCGGCGGTGCGCCAGCACATCCAAGCCGGCAAGTTGAAGGCCTTCGCGGTGAGTACTCGCGCGCGCGCCAGCCAGTTGCCCAATGTGCCGTCGATCATCGAAACCGGTGTGGTCGACTTCGAAGCCGGCAGCTGGATGGGCCTGTTCGCGCCGGCGGCGACGCCGGCGCCGATCGTCGAGCGCCTGCGCGGCCTGGCCGATGCGCTGGTGCGTTCACCGGAATTCATCGCGCGCATCGAATCAACCGGCGGCGCGGCGCTGCCGATTCCCGGCAATCGGCAAAACCAGTTCCTCGCCGACGAGATCGCGCGCTGGGACCGGCTGATCAGGCAAGCCGGCATTCAACTCGATTAACGGAGGCAGTTCAAATGGAACAGATCGCAGGCGCCACCTTCAGCCATTGCGGCATATTCGTCACCGACCTCGACCGCATGGTCGGTTTCTACACGAAGTACCTGGGTTTCGTGGTCACCGATCGCGGCCGGTTGGGCACTTTCGAAGCGGCATTCCTTACCCGCAACCCCAACGAGCATCACCAGATCGCGATGGTCACCGGCCGCAAGCCGGGCGAGCAGAACACCATCCAGCAGATCTCGTTCCGCGTTGAAAACCTGGGCGTGATGCGCCGGATGTACGCCGCCATCTGCAAGGCCGGCGACCTGGTGACGCTCAGCGGCCCGGCGCTCGGCTCGATCTCGCACACGGTCGCCTTGTCGGTCTATTTCGGCGACCCGGACGGCAATCGCGTCGAATTGTTCGTCGACACCCCGTGGTACATCACCCAGCCGACCCGTGAAGCACTTGACCTGTCGATGCCGGACGCCGAGTTGATGGCCGCGGTCGAGGCATTTGCGCGCAAGCAGCCTGGTTTCCGTTCGCGCGCGGAATGGTCGGCGGAATTGAAGAAGAGGATCGAAGCGGCGCAGCCGGCGTAGGCCGGGCGGATCGGCCTGGCGGCGCCGCGACCCGTTCAGGCTTTCGGGTCGAGCGCGCGCAGGACTCCGGCGCGCTCTTTCGCCGCCGTCATCAGGAAGCTGACCTCCGAGCCGCCGAGAATGAACTGCACGCCCATGGCGATGAACTTCTGCATCAGCGCCGGCGCATAGACGCCACCCATGCCGACGAACTTGTCGTGCTTGCGGCAGGCGCCGATCACCCGGGCGTAGGCCTCCTCCACCCGCGGATGATCGAACTGGCCGGGAATGCCCATCTCGGCGCACAGATCGTTGGTGCCGATCAACAGCACATCGATGCCTGGCACTGCTGCGATTTCCTCACAGGCCGCCAGGCCGGCAGGCGACTCGATCATCGCGATCACCAGCGTTTCCTGGTTGACCTCGCGCATGGTGTCGGCCAGCGGCTGGGTGGCGAAGTGGGTCTGCGGCAGCGGCCCGCCGACCGAACGGTGGCCGAGCGGCGGAAAACGGCTGAAACCGGCGATGGCTCGCGCCTGCTCGGCGGATTCGATATGCGGCAGCACCACGCCCTGGGCGCCGTTGTCGAGCGCGCGGGTCGAGTGGTGATGCTCGATGCCGGGGGCGCGCACGATCGGCGTGATGCCGAAACCCAGCGCTGCGCAGGATAGTTGCGCCGCGGTGTCGACGGTGGTGGCGCTGTGCTCGCAATCGATGAACAGCCAGTCGTAGCCGCAGGCGGCGGCGATCTGCGCGATTTCGACGCCACGCGACAGGCGCAGCCCGAGGCCGATCGCGAGGCGGCCTTCGCGCAACAGGCGTTTGGTGCGGTTCTGGATGATCATGGCAGCTCCTTCATGTCATGTGGTCGGGATTGAATGGGGGCTGAGCCAGGCGGACGTCGACGCGACGACGCGATGGCCGCTTGCGCCGGCGCGTCGCCGCACGCTTCAGGCATTCCAGTAAGCCTCAAGCGCGGCGATATGCCGCGCCTTGGCTTGCGCCGGCAGAAACGCCGCCTCGAAGCCATTGCGCGCAATCGCCAGCACATCGTCGCCGCTCAGGTTCAGCGCTTCCTGCGTGGCGCTGTAGTTCTCGTTCATGTAGCCGCCAAAGTAGGAGGGATCGTCGGAGTTGATGGTGACGGCCACGCCGGCGTGAAGCAGGGATTTGAGGTTGTGCGCGGCGAGTGTCGGAAACACCTTCAGCTCCACATTCGACAGCGGGCACACGGTCAATGGAATGCGCGACTGCGCCAGGCGCGCGACCAGGGCCGGGTCTTCGCCACAGCGCACACCGTGATCGATGCGGTCAACGCGCAGCAGGTCGACGGTGTCGGCCACATAGGAGGCGGGTCCTTCCTCGCCGGCATGGGCAACGGTCTTCCAGCCTTCGGCGCGGGCGCGCTCGAAGGCACGCACGAATTTGGACGGTGGATTGGGCAATTCCGGCCCGCCCAGGCCGATGCCGACCACCCGGTCCCGCACACTGCGGGCCTGATCGAACATCGCCAGCGCATCATCCTCGGACCACTGGCGCTGGATGCCGAAGATCAGGCCGGTGCTCATGCCCAAGCGGGTCTCGGCCTGCTTCAGCGCATTCCAGATGCCGTCGAACATCGCCTCGAAGGCAATGCCGCGGCGGGTGTGCGCCTGCGGGCTGATGAAGACCTCGGTATGCCGCACATTCTCGCCGTGCACCTTTTCGAGGTAGGCCCAGGTCATGTCGAAAAAATCCGCCTCGGTCAACAGCACGGTCAGGCCGGCGTAGTAGACATCCAGAAAATCCTGCAGGTTGCGAAAGCTGTAGGCCGCGCGCAGTTCGTCCTCGGAACCCCATTTGAGGCTGATCTTGTTGCGCCGCGCCAGGCGGAACATCAGGTCGGCCTCAAGCGAACCTTCAAGGTGCATGTGCAGTTCGGCTTTGGGCATGCCGGCGATGCGGGAACGCATATCGAGAGCAGCGGGGGCGTTGTGGGTATGCAATTTGCTCTTTCGAATCAGGGTTTGCCGTGCGGTATTTTGTTGCAGCGGTCGCGATGTCTGCGCGCTGCGCGCGTGCCGGCGCCGGGGCAACGCCGGCAGCACGGCGCGTTTCAAGGCAGCAGAGCTTCAGGCATCGGCATTTAGCTTAACATTCGATGCAGGCGAAGGATAGAAGGGCGCACGCACCTGTGGTCGTTGCGCTGATCGAATGGCCTGCACCACCATCATTCACAGAGGGAGTTTCGATGAACGTTTCACGCATGTTCAAAAGGCCGTGGCACATTGCCGTCGCGCTCATGGTGGCGTTGGCTGCCGCACAGGTGGCACTCGTCAGCGAGGCGCAAGCCCAGGCCAAGCCGCTCAAGAAGGTCAAGATCGCCGTCGGCACCACGGTCATCAACGTCGGCTACCCATGGCTGACGCTGCCGATCGCGCTCGACTACTGGAAGGCCGAAGGCTACGACGTCGAAGTGTTGCCGGTCGGGGCTTCGTTGCAGGCCTTGCAGCAAATGGTCGCCGGCAATGCCGATTTCGCACAACTCAACTCCAGCGTGGTGATCCAGGCCAACGTGGTCAACGCGATTCCGGCGCGGGTGGTGATGAACAACGGCGTCATCGACTGGTCGCTTGCCACGCTTGAAGACGGCCCGGTCAAGGACGTGCGGGATCTCAAGGGCAAGACCATCGGCGTTTTCAGCCTCGCCACCGGCGGCATCGCCTTCATGAAGTCCTACATGCGGGCCAACGGCATGGATCCGGACAAGGATGTCAGTCTGGTTGCGGTCGGTCTCGGTGCGCCCCCGGTCGAGGCGTTGCGCACAGGCAAGGTGCAGGCGCTGCTGTTCTGGGCCTCGGCCAATGCAACTTTCGAGAACGCCGGCTTGAAGCTGCGCTATTTGCGTGGCGCCGACTGGCGCAAGTTTCCCGACTTCACATTTTCCACCTTGCAGAAGACCATCGACGCCGACCCGGCGATGGTCGAGGCGATCGCGCGCGGCGCGGCCAAGGCGACCATCTTTGCATGGGCCAATCCTGATTGCGCCCGCCGCATGCATTGGGCGCGCTGGCCCAACACCAAGCCCACCGGGGTCGACGATGCCACAGCGGCGCGCTTTGACATGAACAACCAGAAAGCGCAACTCGATTCGATGACCGATGCCTTCCAGATGAACGGCGGCAAGCTGGTCGGCAATGCAACCCCCGATGCCTACTCGCGGATCCAGAACTTCATGCTGGAAGCGAAGCTGATCGAGAAGGTCCTGCCGCCGGCAAGCTACATGGTCGGAATCGCCGGCTTTTACGACAAGATCAACAATTTCGACGTGGCGGCGGTGCGTGCGCAGGCGGCCAATTGCCCGGTGAAGTGATGCTGCCGGCGGCGACCTGCGCGGTCGCGGTCACCGCTTTTGCGGGCATTCGATGCTGATCAGCGTTGGCGGGCTCAACAAGGTTTACCGCACGCGTGAGGGTGCGGACATCAACGCCTTGTCGAATGTGAATTTCAGCATCGCTGAAGGCGAGTTCGTCACCGTGGTCGGCCCCAGCGGTTGCGGCAAGAGCACTTTGCTCAAGATCCTGGCCGGGACGCTGCGCCGTACTTCGGGCCAGGTGACCATGCGCGGTGCGCCGATCGACGGGCCGAGTCGCGATGTAGGCGTGGTGTTCCAGGCGCCGGTGCTGCTGCCCTGGCGCACGGTGCTGGAAAACGTGATGCTGCCGATCGAGATCCAGAAGCGCGACCGCCTGCAGTTCACCGAAAAGGCGAGAAGCTTTCTCAAACTGGTCGGGCTCGAAGCCTTCGAGGGCAAGTATCCCAACGAGCTTTCCGGCGGCATGCAGCAGCGGGTCGGCATCAGCCGCGCCCTGGTGCATGACCCGGCACTGCTTCTGATGGACGAGCCCTTCGGTGCGCTCGACGCGATGACGCGCGAGAGCATGAACCTCGAACTGCTGCGCATCTGGAACGAGAGCAAAAAGACCGTGCTGCTGGTGACCCACAGCATTCCCGAGGCGGTGTACCTGGCCGACCGGGTGATCGTGATGTCGCCAAGGCCGGGGCGCATCAGCGAGATCATCGAGATCGACCTGCCGCGCCCGCGGCCGCTTGAGATCATCAATTCTGAAGCCTTCGGCCGCCATGTGGTGGCGATCCGCCGGCATTTCCAGTCACTCAGCGCGCTCGACGCATGACGGGAATCACGCAGCCATGAGCAGATCCACCAGCGAAGAACACGAACTGCTGGAATCCGGCAAGCCGCGCACGCTGGGCCAGACCCTGCGCGAGAAGCCGGAGATTCCGCTGGCCATCCTGTTGTTCGTGGGCCTGGTTGGCGGCTGGGAACTTGCAGTGCGGCTGTTCGAGATTCCGAAGATCGTGCTGCCAGCACCCTCGGCGGTCGGCGCCGCCCTGTGGAAGGGCATGACAGGCGATTTCCTGACGCACTTCGGCGTCACCTTCTACGAAACCATCGCCGGTTTCGTGCTGGGTGCGGTCACCGGCCTTGTGCTGGGGGCGCTGATCAGCCAGTTCCGGCTGCTCGAACGCACGCTCTACCCCTACATCGTCGCCTTCCAGACCCTGCCCAAGGTGGCGATCGCGCCGATCATCGTGATCTGGTTCGGCTACGGCGTCACCTCGAAGATCGTGATCACCGCGACCATTGCCTTTTTTCCGCTCCTGGCCAACACCATTGTCGGCCTGCGTTCGGCGCCGGCCGAGCAGATCGAACTGATGGTGGCGTTCACCGCGTCGCGCTGGCAGGTGTTTCGGCTGGCGCGGCTGCCGCAGGCCTTGCCCTACATTTTCGTCGGGCTCGACGTGGCAATCGTGCTGTCGGTGATCGGCGCCATCGTCGGCGAATTCGTCGGCGCGCAGGCCGGGCTGGGCTACCTGATCCTGCAGAAGAACTTCAACATGGACATGGCGGGGGTATTCGCGATCCTGATCGTGCTCTCCGCCATGGGCATCGGCCTGCACCTGCTGGTCAACGCGATCCAGCGGCGTGTCGTATTCTGGATGGATGGCAGCAGTGACCGGGTGATGGGCGCGTAGCCGCAGCCGCGCCGGAGCCCTGAAAAGCGAAGGAGAATGAACATGTCATTGACGATCGTGGACGAAGCTTCGAAGCTGGCGATTGCGCCGCGCCCGGCCACCCGCGCAGAGTTGCCGGTGCTGGACCTCGGGCCATTGCTGCGCGGCGAACCGCTCGATGCGCTGGCGCGGCAACTGCGCCACGCCTGCGAAACCATCGGATTCTTCTACGTCAGCAACCATGGCGTGCCGCAGCAAGTGGTCGATGAGGTGTTCGCCGCCACCAAACGCTTTTTCGACCTGCCTGAAGCCAAACGTCTCGAAATCAAGCTCGACGACCGTTTCCGGCGCGGCTTCATGCCTTACGGCATCAACCAGCATCCGGGCTTCGCGCCCGACCTCAAGGAAAGCTACGAATACGCGCTCGACCTGCCGCTGGACGATCCGACAGTCGTGGCCGGATTGCCGCTGCACGGACCGAACCGCTGGCCGGCCGACATGCCGTGGCTGCGCGCGGCGGCGGAAGCCTATTTCAATGAAACCATGGCGCTGGGCAAGCGCCTGCTGCGCCTGTTCGCGCTCAGCCTTGGCATGGAGGAAGGATTTTTCCTGCAGTACATGAAGAAGCCGATGGTGCAGACGCGCCTGTTCCACTATCCGCCGCAGCCGCCGGTCACGCGCGAGCGCGAGTTCGGGGTGGCGCCGCATTCCGACTACGGCATGATCACGCTGCTCACCCAAGATCCGATTGGCGGGCTTGAACTACGCAAGCGCGACGGCGAGTGGGTGGCCGCACCCTGGATAGCGGGCACTTTCGTGATCAACCTGGGCGACATGTTCAAGGTGTGGACCAACGACGTCTATGTGTCCAACCTGCACCGGGTGGTCAATCGCAGCGGGCGCGAGCGCTATTCGATCCCGACCTTTTTCAACCTTGACTACGACGCCCCGGTGGCCTGCCTGCCGCAGTGCGAGTCGCCAGGCAAGCCGGCGAAATACGCGCCGGTCAAGTCCGGTGATTACCTGGTGAGCCGTTTCAAGACAGTGCAGAAACTGGACCAGAGCGTCAATTGAGTTGGCGGCGCACCGTCCTGCGCCGCCGACGCAAGCCGTCGCCGGGTCCTGTTTGTTTCGCCATGGAATAATCGTGGATGCTGCGGTTGAGCGATTTTGGCGTATTCGCTGACACCACGGGA
This sequence comes from Burkholderiales bacterium, assembly GCA_031423955.1. Taxonomy (GTDB): domain Bacteria; phylum Pseudomonadota; class Gammaproteobacteria; order Burkholderiales; family JAEUOS01; genus JAEUOS01. The sequence continues at coordinate 7,077 of JANPGJ010000706.1, read as the reverse complement.
CCGGGAGTCCGCCTCACAACCGCGTGATCTTCTTTCCAGGATTTAAAAAATGAACCAGCTTCGACCGATCCTCCTCGTCGACGACAACGCCATGGACGTCGACCTGACGCTGCGCGCCCTGAAGCATTCAAAGCTGGCCAATCCGATCGAAGTCGCGCGCGACGGCGAGGAGGCGCTGAACTGGATTCCGCGCTGGGAAGCGGGTGAACAGACACCGGCGGTGATCCTGCTCGATATCAATATGCCCAAGATCGGCGGGCTGGAAGTGGTGCGACAACTCAAGTTGCATCCCACCCTGCGCGTCATTCCGGTGGTGATGCTCACTACCTCGTCGGTCGCCCCGGACGTGAAAACCGCATACTTGCACGGCGCGAATTCGTACATCGTGAAGCCCGTCAATTTCCAGAAATTTGCCGAAGTGGCCGCCCAGATAGAGCTTTATTGGGCAGTCCTGAATACCGCCCCGGAGTGAGTCGGGCGCCTGGGGCGAACCGTGGCGCCGGGTCCGTGCGTCGACAGCCGCGTGTGAATTGCCGGCTGGCGACGGCGGTGTATGCTCTCCGGCGATTATCCGCAGTCCAGGGTCCGTGATCGGTCATCAGCGGCGGAACGCAGGGCATCCGGGGTTTGGATATGGGAGAGCTTCAATTGACCAATCAGCCGCTCGCAGCGTTGCGTGATCGGGGCGACAATGCCGGCCGGCAGGTGCTGTGGGCGCTCGGCGCTTTTGTGCTGATCGCCATCGCCATGATCTGGATTGGCGCGATTGCCGCCAGCCGCCAGGATCGCGCGACGGCCCTGGAGGGCTGGACCAGGGAATCGAGCAATCTGGTGCGCGCGCTGGAAGAGCATACGACGCGCACCATGCACTACGTCGACGAGATCGCCCTGCAGGTCAAGACGCAGTACGAGAAGCAGGGTGCTCGATTCGACATGGTCAAGTTCTTCGCGGACACGATTGTCGATCGGCGGCTTTTTCTCGTTGCGGTGATTTCGGACGCGACCGGAGCCACGGTCATGGACTCCCTGCCGAGCTTCACCCCCGTCAATCTCGCTGACCGCGAACACATTCAGGTTCACGTCGAACGCGACATTGGCACACTATTCATCAGCAAGCCGGTGCTGGCCCGGGTGGCGCGCCGCTGGAGCATCGTCGCGACGCGCCGCATCAACATGCCTGACGGTTCGTACGGCGGTGTGGTTGGAATCGGCATCGATCCGTTTTATTTCACCAGTTTCTACAAGGAAGTCAGTCTCGGCAAGAACAGTGTTGTCGCGCTGGTGGGGATGGACGGCGTGGTGCGGGCGCGTCTTTCGGACACCGGCAGCGATGTCGGGCAGGATATCCGCAACAGTGAATTCCTCAACCGGGCGCATGCCGCCCAGGCCGGGATTTATTCGGCGGTGGCCAAAGTGGACGGTGTGCGGCGCCTGAACAACTACCGGGTGCTCCGTGACTATCCGCTGATTGTCAACGTTGGCGTCGCCGAGGATGTCATCTACGCCGATTCCAGCCGGCGCAGCTTCTATTATTACGGCGGTGCCGCGTTCATGACGCTGGTGATCATGTTGATGGCGGTGCCACTATGGGCGGCAAACGCGCGTTCGGCCAAGGCCAATGCGGCGATCAAATCGATGAACGCCTCGCTGGCAAGACAGGCGGATCAACTCACCACTGCCAATCAGGCGCTCGAGTCTTTCAGCTACTCGGTGGCGCATGACCTGCGTTCGCCGCTACGCGCCATCAATGGCTACACGGCTATCATTCTGGCAGGTATCAAAGGCACGGATGATCCGGCCACTGTCCACAATTTGCAGCAGGTCATGCTCGCCAGCGAGCGCATGGGCAGGCTGATCGACGACCTCCTCGCGCTGTCGCAGCTGTCCAAGCAAGAGATGGGGAGACAGGAATTCAGCTTAAGCGACGTGGCTGCCGAAGTTGCAGAATCGTTGAGCAAGGCACAACCGGGGCGCAGTGTGCAGGTAACGATCCAACCAGGCATGACCGCAAGCGGCGACCCCGGCCTGCTGCGGATTGCGCTTGAAAATCTCATCGGCAATGCCTGGAAATTCACCGCCAAAGCGGAGGCGGCAGCAATCGAAATCGGCACTCAGCGGCGTGGCGGGCAGGTCAACTATTATGTCCGCGACAACGGCGCCGGCTTCGACATGCGCTATGTCGACAATCTGTTCAAGCCATTTCAGCGCCTGCACCACACCGACGAGTTTGAAGGCACCGGAATCGGGTTGGCGACCGTGCAGAAAATCATTCAGCGCCATGACGGAAAAATTGAAATAGAAAGCGTGGTCAATCACGGCACCACAGTGTATTTTTCCCTCGGCGAACCTGCGTAGGTATCGGACCAGTGTTGCCAGTAGTGTTGCGACGGTGCGATGGGTTCCCCTGATATAACGTCCGGGCATACCTGATTGAAGCAATTCAGGCGCGGTGGTCGGTCGCCTGCCGCTATACTGTTTCCCGCATTTGCCGTCACAAGACAAGGAGACCGTATGAACACCCTCATCAATTCCCGCACATTGCGCGCAGCGCTCACCACCCTCGCACTCGCTTGCGCACTTCCGGCAGCCGCGCAAACCATCAAGATCGGCCTGATCAGCACCTACAGCGGCCCGGGCGCCGCGCAGGGCGACCAGATCGACAAGGGCGTCAAGCTCTACATGAAGCTCAACGCCGACAAGCTGCCGCCCGGCGTCAAGATCGAACTGGTGCAACGCGACGACACCGGCGCCAACCCGGACGTGGCCAAGCGCATCGCGCAGGAGCTGATCGTGCGCGACAAGGTGCAACTGATCACCGGCATCGTCTGGACCCCGAACCTGGCCGCCATTGCACCCTTGTCAACCGAAGCCCGTGTTCCGGTGATGAGCATGAACGCGGCCGGCGCCAAGATATTGACCGCGGCGCCGTACATGGCGCGCATGTCGTTCACCTTATGCCAGTCGTCGTATCCGGCCGGGCTGTGGGCCGCCAAGAAATACAAGAAGGCCTACACCGCGGTGAGCGATATCGCGCCCGGCCATGAGGCCGAAGGCTGCTTCACCCGCGGCTTCAAGGAAGGCGGCGGCGAAATCATCGGGGCGGTGCGGATCCCTTTCGCCAACCCTGATTTCGTGCCTTTCATGCAGCGCATCAAGGATGCCAAGCCCGACGTGATCTTCGCCTTCAATCCGGCCGGCAAACAGGCGGCGGGCATGATGAAGGCCTACGGCGACCTGTCGATGGACAAGGCCGGCATCAAGTACCTGGGCACCGGCGACATCGTGACCGACGAAGAGTTGGCCGGCATGGGCGACATCGCGCTCGGCGTGACCACCGTGCACCATTACTCGGCAGCGGCCGACCGCCCGGCCAACAAGGCATTTGTGGCGGCCTACAAGAAGGAGTATGGCGCGGCGCTCAATCCCGGCTTCATGGTGGTCGGCGCGTGGGACGCGATGGAGGCGATCTACGCCGCGATCCGCGCGCAAAAAGGCACCATCGATGCGCAAAAGACAGCCGATTTCTGGAAGACCTACAAGACCGCCAACAGCCCGCGCGGTGCGATCTCGATCGACCCCGAGACGCGCGACATCATCAACCCCGAGTACCTGCGCGAAGTGCGCAAGGTCGGCGGCCAGCTCGCCAATGTGGAGATCGAAGTGATCACACCGGCCATCAAGGACCCGCTCAAGGAATTCGACAAGACCGACAAGAAATAGCCTGAAGACATTCCCCCCGCGTACCGGCAGCCGGGCGCGGGGGATTTTTTTGGCGTTCGCATCCGTCATGGAAGCCTTTCTCTCATCGCTGGTCAGCGTGGCCTTTCACGGCATCGCGTTCGGGATGATTTTGTACGTGATCTCGGTCGGCCTGTCGATCACCATGGGCCTGATGGGCTTCACCAATCTGGCGCACGGGGTGTTCGCGATGGCCGGCGGCTACATCCTGGTTTCCGCGCTGGCGCGCTTTCAGATACCGTTTCCGCTCGCGCTCTTGCTGTCGTTCGTGCTGGTGGCCGCCGCCAGCGTGCTGCTCGAGAAATTTCTCTACTCAAGGCTGTATGGTGCGGCCGAGCTGGAGCAGGTGCTGTTCACCATCGGCCTGATTTTCATGTCGGTGGCGGTGGCGCGCCTGATCTACGGCACCCTGCAGCAGCCGGTGCTGCTGCCGGCATACCTGAAGGGGCAGTTCTCGCTCTTCGGTCGCGACTTTCCCGCCTATCGGGTGTTCCTGATCGTGTTCAGCGCCGCGATGATCGGCGCCCTCTGGTTCGGCATCGAGCGCACGATCTGGGGCGCGATGGTGCGTGCGGCGGTTGACAACCGGGCGATGGCGCAGTCGATCGGCATCAATACCAAGCGCCTGTTTACCATCACGTTTGCGATCGGCAGCGGCCTGGCCGGCCTCGGTGGCGCGCTCGGCGCCGATATCGTGGCGATCCAGCCGACCTATCCGTTCGAGCAACTGGTGTACTTCCTGATCGTGGTGTCGGTTGGCGGACTGGGCAGCCTGCGCGGGCCGTTCGTGGCGGCGCTCCTGATCGGCATCACCGATACCGCCTGCAAATACTGGCTGCCGCAGTTCGGCGCATTCTTCATCTACGCCGCGACCATCGGCCTGTTGCTGTGGCGGCCGGCGGGCTTGTTCGGGAGGCGCGCATGAAGCACCCGGTGGGCTACAACGCCGATTCGGCCCTGCGCTGGACCGAATGGCTGCCATGGGTGCTGGCGGTGGCGGTGTTTTTCGCGCTGCCCGATTACCTGTCGATGGGTGCGCGCGTGCTCACCTATATCCTGTTCGCACTGTCGCTGGACCTGATTCTCGGCTACGCCGGCATCATCACCCTCGGGCATGCGGCCTTCTTCGGGCTCGGCGCCTACGTGGCGGGCATTCTTTCGGTCAAGCTCGGCGTCACCGACCCGTTCCTGCAGTTGTTGGCGAGCGCCCTGGCGGCAGGCGTGCTTGGCCTGGCGACCGGTGCGGTCATCATGCGTACCCATGGCCTGACACAACTGATGCTGACCCTTGCGGTGGCGGCGGTGTGCCTGGAAATCGCCAACAAGGCGACCCACCTGACCGGCGGGGCTGACGGTCTGGCGGGGGTGGTGGTGGCGCCGATCCTCGGATTCTTCAAGTTTGACCTGTACGGCAAGACCGCCTACTGGTGGTGCCTTGGCCTTTTGTTCGTTTGCTGGTGGCTGGTGCGGCGCATGATCTACTCGCCGTTCGGCGCGAGCCTGAACGGAATCCGCGAAAACCGGGTGCGCATGGAAGCCATCGGCGCGCCGGTTTACGCGCGGCTGGTGATGGTCTATACCGTGTCGGCGGTGATGGCGGGCGCGGCGGGCGCATTGCTGACCCAGACCAATCAGGTGGTCGGCTTGAATGTGCTGGGCTTCGAGCCCTCCGGCGAGTTGATGGTGATGCTGATCCTGGGCGGCGTCGGCCGCCTGTACGGCGCCTTTGTCGGGCCGATCGTGTTTCTGGTGGCGCAGGACTACCTGGCCAAGCAGTTCCCCGAATACTGGTATTTCGGCATCGGCCTGTTGCTGGTGATCGTGGTGCTGTTCGCGCGTGGCGGCATTCTCGGCATTTGCGATGGCCTGTTGGCCAAGCTGCGCGGCAAACCGCGGGGCCAATCATGAGCGCGGTGCTGCAGACGACGAAACTGTGCAAGCGCTTCGGTGCCCTGGTGGTCGCCGCCAATATCGATTTCGCGCTCGAACCCGGCGCCCGCCACGCGCTGATCGGCCCGAACGGTGCCGGCAAGACCACCTTCGTCAACCTGTTGACCGGACGCCTCGAGCCTTCCTCGGGCAGCGTGATGCTGGGTGGCGAGGACGTGTCGGCGCGCTCGTCGGCCGAGCGGGTCAAGCGCGGCTTGGGGCGCACCTTCCAGATCAACACCCTGTTCGGCAACATGAGTGTGCTCGACAACGTCGCGCTCGGGGTCGCCGAACGCAGCGGCAGGGCCGGCAACTGGTGGCGCCCGGCCAATGCCCATGCGGAGGTGCAGGACGAGGCGCTGCAATTGCTGACCTCGCTCGGCATCGCCGACGACGCGCCGCGGCGCGTGCTCGATCTGCCCTACGGCAAGCAGCGCCTGGTCGAGATCGCGATCGCGCTCGGCCTGCGCCCGAAGGTGCTGCTGCTCGACGAACCGGCGGCCGGCGTGCCCAAGGAGGAGTCGGAACGGATTCTCGACGCGCTCGACAAGTTGCCGGCCGAGATCGCGATCCTGATCATCGAGCACGACATGGAACTGGTGTTCCGCTTCGCCAAACGCATTACCGTACTGGTGCAGGGCGAGGTGCTGTGCGAAGGCACGCCGCACGAGATCGAGCATGATCCGCGGGTGCGCGAGGTGTATCTGGGAGAGTCGCATGGCTGATGCGGCCAACCCCGGCGCGGCCAGACCCGATGCGCTGCGGGTTGAAAACCTGCGCACCGGTTACGGCCCGACCGTGGTGCTCGAAGATGTGAGCTTCGCACTGCCCGAGCGCGGCGCGCTGGCGGTACTGGGTCGCAATGGTGTCGGCAAGACCACGCTCCTGGCCAGCCTCATGGGCCACAGCACATTCCACGGCGGGCGCATTGAATATCGCGGCAAGCCGATTCATGAAATGCCGGTGCATGAGCGCTCGCGCCTGGGCATCGGCTACGTGCCGCAAACGCGCGACATTTTTCCTTCGCTCAGCATCGAGGAGAACCTCGCGGTCGCGGCGCGCCCCGGGCGCTGGCCTCTGGCGCGCGTCTACGAGCTGTTTCCGCGCCTGGCCGAGCGCCGCAGCCACATGGGCAACCAGATCTCCGGCGGCGAACAGCAGATGCTGGCGATCGGTCGCGCCCTGATGGGCGATCCGGCGCTGCTGTTGCTCGACGAACCGCTCGAGGGCCTGGCGCCGATCATCGTGCAGTCTCTCTTGAAGAGCATCGAGCGGCTGATCCGTGAAGAAGCGCTGACCGTGATGCTGGTCGTGCAGTCGGCCAAGCTGGCGCTTGTATTCACGCATACCGCACTGGTGCTCAATCGCTGGCGCATCTCCTTCTCTGGGTCGTGTGCGCTTTTGCTGTCC
>JANPGJ010000705.1:0-18173 GCA_031423955.1 Burkholderiales bacterium | reverse complement strand
CCGCCCAGGTCGCCCAGCATCGGCAGCGCCAGCGGCAGCGACAACACCGCGCCGGCAAGCACCGGCAGGCGGTCACGCCAGACGCGGGCGGCAGCAGCGGTTGCCATCTCGACTGCGGGTCCCGGTGGCGCATGAGGGGTCGCCTGGTAACCGGCGCGGGTGACCGCCGCCATCAGACGGTCCGGCGTGGTCGCGCCCCGGTAGGCGTGCACGGTTGCCTGCTCGGTCGCCAGGTTGACTTCGGCGCTGGCCACGCCCGGTACCGCCAGCAAGGCCTTCTCGACCCGGCCGACACAGGAGGCGCAGGTCATGCCGTGGATGTCGAGCACGATGTCATCCTGCGGCACGCTGTAACCGGCGGCATCCACCGCATGCGCCAGTGCGCTGCCGGTGACACCGTCGGCTGCGGTCACGGTGGCCGCCTCGGTGGCCAGGTTGACCGCGACACTCTCGACACCGGTGACCCGGGTCAGGGATTTCTCGACCCGACTGACACATGAGGCGCAGGTCATGCCGGCAATCGGCAGGGTGAAGGTGGTGCTCATCGGCGTGCTTTGCTGCCCCTGGACTGGAATGAACGCAGGTTGAAGCTTCCCATCATGGGAATGTCAAGCCATGATGGCACAAGCGCTGGCAGCAAGGATGCCTATATCAGTTTGGCTTGATCCCGATCAATGGCTTGACTTTCCAATCATGGGAAGGTTCAACATCAGGTTTTCCCGTGACAAGCCGGAGCAATCGATGCTTACATTTCAAGTCAATGACATGACCTGCGGCCACTGTGTGGCCACCATCACCAAGGCAGTCGCGGCGGTCGATGCCGCTGCAAGCGTGCACACCGATCTGGGCGCGCACCTGGTCAGGGTGGATTCGGTGCAGCCGGCTCTGGTAATCGAGGCGGCGATCCGCAACGCGGGCTATTCGCCGGTGCCTGCTACTTGAGCGGCTTGCGAATCGAAATCGACGGCGGCCGGCAGGCCGGCAGTTGAATCAAGGCCGCACGCGCGGCCCGCATGTGTGCCGCCGCCGGTGGGTCAACCGGCTTGGGTAGTCCGGCGCGTACCGGCGCGCAGTTGCGCCGCCTGGTTCGCCAGTTGCGCCGTATGGCCAAGCAGCGCATGCAGATGATCGGACAGCATGCCCATCAGGCCTTCCACCGCCTTGGCCGGGGTGCCTGCCGAGGCACGCACAGCATCGATCTGGGCCTGGAATTCGCGCAGCATCGGCGCACGCTCCGGCGGTACGCTGGCGATGAACTCCTCGATCAGGCGGGTGCGCTCGCTGAAATAGGCCTTGGGGTCGGTGTCGGACAATTGGCGCAAGGTGTCGAAATCGGGGTGGTTTGACATGTTGTTCATCCGATGGTCAGCTTGGAATTCATCATAGGCGAAAACCGGGTTGCCGCAAATCGCAATGCGCAATATTTTGTTTCACGCGTAGGAACTTGCCCTACAGAGGCGCCTGCCCGCTTCAGACCGGAATCGGCAATGCAGTGGTGTCCTTGACCCGCTCCAGCGCGAAACTCGATTTGACGTCAACCACGCCGGTCTGCTTCAGCAGCGCATTCATGATGAAGCGGTTGAAATGATCGAGGTCGGCGACATACACGCGCAGCAGGTAATCCATGTCGCCGGTCATCGAATGGCAGGCCACGACTTCCGGCCAGGTCTGCACGGCACGGCGAAACTGCTCGATCGGCATGCGGCCTTTCTTCTCCAGCTTCACCGTCACATAGGCAAGCAGGTCCAGGCCCAGCTTGCCCGGATCGAGCAGCGCGACGTACTGACGGATCAGTCCTGCTTCTTCGAGCGCGCGCACGCGCCGCAGCACCGGCGCCGGCGTCAGATTGACCTTGTCGGCCAGTTCCTGGTTCGACATGCGGCCGTCTTTCTGCAGCAGGTCGAGGATGCGGCGATCGGTGCGGTCCAAGGCTGGAGTGTTCATTGATTGTTTGAAATGGATTGATGGAGCAATAATATTGCGTGAATATCAATCAATCGCACAAATTTTGCAATCAACTTGCGTGCATTGGGGCCTAGAATTCCACTTCGCAGGCAATCCGACCATGCACGAGGTCATCATGAGCATCTCCGGCACCACCACAGCGAGCGCCGCAGCCGGCGACAATCCGATGGGCACCGACGGCTTCGAATTCATCGAATACGCGGCACCCGACCCGGCGGCGATGGCCGCGGTGTTCGAGCGCATGGGTTTCAAGGCGATCGCCCGGCATCGCCACAAGAACGTGACGCTGTACCGGCAGGGCGCGATCAACTTCATCATCAACGCTGAACCGGATTCGTTCGCGCAGCGCTTCGCGCGATTGCACGGGCCATCGATTTGCGCCATCGCGTTTCGCGTGCAGGACGCGGCGGCGGCCTACCGGCGCGCGCTTGAACTCGGCGCCTGGGGCTTCGAAGGCAAGAGCGGGCCGGGCGAACTCAACATTCCGGGCATCAAGGGCATCGGTGATTCGCTGATCTACCTGATCGATCGCTGGCGCGGCAAGAATGGCGCCAGCCCGGGCGCCATCGGCAACATCGGCTTTTTCGACGTCGATTTCGAGCCGCTGGCCGGCGCCTCGCTCGACCATGCCGGCAATGGCCTGACCTACATTGATCACCTGACGCACAATGTGCATCGCGGCCGGATGGACGAATGGGCCGGCTTCTACGAGCGGCTGTTCAATTTCCGCGAAGCGCGCTATTTCGATATCGAGGGCCAGGTGACCGGGGTGAAGTCGAAAGCGATGGTCAGTCCGTGCGGCAAGATCCGCATTCCGATCAACGAGGAAGGTAACGAGAAGCAGGGCCAGATCCACGAGTATCTGGCGGCCTATCGTGGCGAGGGAATTCAGCATGTCGCGCTCGGTTCGTCCGACGTCTACGCCACGGTGGACGCGATGCGCGCGCGCGGCGTCAGGCTGCTCGACACCATCGATACCTACTATGAGCTGGTCGATCGCCGCATTCCCGGCCACGGTGAAGACCTGGCCGCATTGAAGCAGCGCAGGATCCTGGTCGACGGCAAGGCGGGTGCGCTGTTGCTGCAGATCTTCAGCGAGAACCAGCTGGGCCCGATTTTTTTCGAGTTCATCCAGCGCAAGGGCGACCAGGGCTTTGGCGAAGGCAACTTCAAGGCGCTGTTCGAGTCCATCGAGCTGGACCAGATGCGCCGCGGCGTGGTGAGCGCGGCATGAACCCGGAAGGCGGTTGTCGATGAATCCCCTGGCGCCCGAACTGCTGCAGGAACAACTCAAGGCGCTCGCCCACTGGCGCCTGGATGCGCAACGCCCGGCCCTGCGGCGCGAATTCCGCTTCGCCGATTTCAACCAGGCCTTTGCCTTCATGACCCGGATCGCCCTGTATGCCGAGCGCCACGACCATCATCCCGAGTGGTTCAACGTCTACAACCGGGTCGAGATCACCCTCACCACCCATGATGCTGGCGGCATAACGCAGCGCGACATCGATCTTGCACGCTTCGCCGATGCTGCTGCGCAGGCGGTGGGCTGAACCTGCCGCCGCGCGATCACATGAATGACGTCGATGGCAAGCTAAGTGCCGATGCGCCGGCGCGGCGCGCTGACTGGACCATCGATCAGGGCTGGCAGCACTACACCGGCGCCGACCATGCGGTATGGAAGACGCTGTTCGAGCGCCAGAGCCGGCTCCTGCCCGGGCGCGCCTGCGATGAGTTCGTCGCCGGCATGCGTGCCTTGCCACTGGATGCGGATGCGATACCGGACTTTCGGCGCCTCAACGAGGTGCTGGAAAAGCGCACCGGCTGGCAGGTGGTCGCGGTGCCCGGCCTGGTGCCGGACGCGGTGTTTTTCGAGCACCTGGCCAATCGCCGCTTTCCCGCCGGCAACTTCATTCGCACGCCGGACAAGCTTGATTACCTTGAGGAGCCCGACGTATTCCACGATGTTTTCGGCCATGTGCCGATGCTGATGAATCCGGTGATGGCCGATTTCATCTGTGCCTACGGCGCCGGCGGCCTGCGCGCCTTGCAGTTGGGTGCGCTGGAGCAACTGGCCCGGGTCTACTGGTACACGGTCGAATTTGGCCTGCTGCGCCAGGCCGACGGCTTGCGTATCTATGGCGCCGGCATCGCCTCTTCGTTCGGCGAAACCACGTTTGCGCTGGCCGACGCCTCGCCAAATCGGGTCGGTTTCGACCTCGAACGCGTGATGCGCACGCGCTACCGCATCGACGACTACCAGGAAACCTATTTCGTGCTCGATGGTCTGGATGCCTTGCTGGAACTGGCGCGCATTGACTTCGCGCCGCTCTATGACCGGGTCGCAGGGCAGGCGGAGATAGAACCTGGCGCGCTGACTGCGGGCGATGTTGTGCTTGGCCGGGGTGATGGCCGCCACCACGCGCGTGGCCGCCGCGCCGGCTTCGGTGCGTAAAGGCAAATCCGCTGTGGCCACCTGTCGGCAGTGGCCGGCAGCCTGCGTGGCGGCAGAAGTCGAAGCGAGGCGCGATATTGCCGGTTTCGTCACCCCGCGCAGGTTCGTGGCAGTGGCCATCCGCGGGCGCTGAGCGAGGCGTGTTGTCGGCCGGGTGGCGCGAATCGTTACAATGATTCACGGTCCGCGGCGGCGTTGGCCCATCCATATTTCAGGGGTTAGTTTTGGGTTGTTTCAATCGGCCGGGGCGGACATGAATGCAGCGCGCGGCCCGGTCTCGATACCGTGGCTGATTTTCGCCGGCGTGTGCGCGCCCTTCGGCTTCAATGTGGTGGCAACGCTGTTGCCGGCGATTCAGGCAGAATTCGCGCTTGACCACAGCCGCATGCAATGGATGGTGTCGGCCTATGCGCTGACCATGGCGCTCGGCCAATTGGTCGGCGGGCCGCTGTCGGACGCGTTCGGGCGGCGCCGCATTCTGCTGTTTGGCCTTGCGTTGTTTTGCGTGGCCAGCATCGGCGCCGCGCTGGCGACGAGCTATCCGCAACTGCTCGCAGCGCGAATCGTGCAAGGGCTCGGGGCCTGCGTCACCCTGGTGATTCCGCGCGCGGTGGTGCGCGACCGGTTCGCCGGTCCGGATGCGGCGCGCGCGATGGCCCTGATCATGATTTCCTTCACCCTGACGCCGGCGCTGGCGCCACTGGTGGGCGGCCTGATGCAGTCCTGGCGCGGCTGGCCGGCCGGCTTTGTTGCCTGCGCCGTGGTGGGATTTGTGCTGTTTCTGTGCGCCTTGCGACTGCATGGCGAGACCTTGCCGGCACCGCAGCGGGCAGGGTTTTCGGTGGCCGGCACCTTTGCCGGCTATGCCGGCATGTTCGCTTCAAGGCGTTTTTGCGCCTATGCGCTGTCCTACTCCCTGCTCAATTGCTGCTTCATGGGCTTCCTGGTGATCGGCCCGACCAGCCTGACGCGCGACTACGGCCTGTCATCGATCGGCGTCGCGCTGGCGATGTTGGCGGCTTACCTGGGGTTTGGCGCGGGCAACCTGCTGGCGGCGCGTCACGTCAAGCGGATCGGCGTTGACCGCATCCTGGCCTGGGGTGTTGCCGGCGGCCTCTCTGGCACCCTGTTGCTGTTCGCGGCCTCGGCCTCGAGCGTGCTGGGCTGGCTGCTGGCGGCGGTGTTCGTGCAGTCGGCCGGCACCGGGTTGGCGTTTCCGGCCGGCATCGCCGGCGCCACCGCGGTGTTTCCGCAGCGCGCCGGCACCGCGTCCGCATTGGTCGGTGCGGTGCAACTGATCATCGCCGCCTTGTTCGCGATTCTCGCCGGTGCGCTCGACGATCGCAGCTTCCTGCCGCTGGCCTGGGCCTGCCTGGCGGTGTGCATCGGGTCGGCGCTGTGTGTCTGGCCCTTGTGGCGGCGGCGAGCGCCGGTGGCCCTGCGCGCGCTGCGTCGCTGAACCGGCCAAGGCTGGTTCTATTGCTTATCGCCGTCGGCGCAAGTCTTCGCACAACATCCGCAAAGGGATGACTTCGACATCGTTGCCAAGTCGATAGCGCTCGGTGCCGGGATAGACCAGGAGCCGTCGCGCTGGCGCCAGATCGACGCAGGCGGCGTAAAAGCCGCGCTCCACCTTTGGCGCAAGGCTGCGCTTGATCTCTATCGCCCAGCGATCCCCGCCTGCCAAGGTCAGCATCAAATCGACTTCGGCGCCGCCGCTACTGCGATAGAAGTGTGCTTGCGTTTCCGTCGCTGCACAGGACAGAAGGTTTTCCACCACAAAACCCTCCCAGCTTGCCCCCACGACCGGGTGCGACAACACGGCATCCTTGTCTGGCAGATCGAGAAGCGCATGCAGCAGACCGCAATCACGCACGTAGACCTTGGGCGACTTGACCAGCCGTTTGCCCGCGTTCGAGTGCCATGGCGGCAACTTGCGCACCAGCAGCAGGTCGCACAGCAGATCGATATAGCCGTTGGCGGTTTTCGCATCGACCGCGAGGTTGCGTGCCAGTTGTGCCACGTTGAGCAAGCCTGCCTGGTTGTGCGCAAGCATGGTCCAGAAGCGCCGCAGGGTCTGCGCCGGAATCCGCGGGCTGAACTGCGGAATGTCGCGTTCGAGGTAGGTGCGGATGAAGTCGTTGCGCCAACGCAGGCTGCGGGTCGTGCTGGCGGCCTGCAGGCTGTCAGGAAATCCGCCGCGCAGCCAAAGGCTATCGTCCGGCACCGCAGGTGTCTCGAGCATGTTCAGCGGGTGTAGTTCGAGATAACTGATGCGCCCGGCGAGCGACTCACCGGATTGTTTGAGCAAGTCGATCGATGCCGAACCAAGCAGCAGGTATAAGCCATTGCGTCGACCGGCGCGCCGGGACCGGTCAATCAGGCCGCGCAGCACGGCGAACAGGGCCGGTACGCGGTGAATTTCATCGAGGATGACCAGTTTGTCCAGATGATCGGACAGGTACAGTTCCGGGTGCGCAAGCTTGTTGCGGTCGCGTTCGGACTGCAAATCCAGGTAGATGCTGGAAACGCTTTTACCGATTTGCAGCGCGAGAGTGGTCTTGCCAACCTGGCGCGGCCCGAGCAGGGCAACCGCTGGCGAGTGTTGCAAGTCGTCGCGTAGCTGATGATCGAGTTGCCGTTCAAACATCCTTGCAATTATGGAGGTAGACTCCATGAATTGCAAGGATAAAGATCGTCAATCCATGCTGCTTCAGGGCCTATTCGGCCCGCGCTTGCGGGTCCCTCGCAAACCGAATTCAGCGGATCGCCCCGCCTGCGCGCAGTGCGACGATCTCCGCCGCATTGAAGCCGGCGGCCGACAGCACCTGCCCGGTATGCTCGCCCAATGCCGGCGCCTGCGGATTGATCTTGCCGGGTTCGGCGGCAAACTTGATCGGAATGCCGAGGTGGCTGGTGCCGTCCGGATAATCGATTTTCAGCTTGCGCGCCGCCACCTGCTCGCTCATCAATCCCTCGCGCACCTGCTTGACCGGCGCCCAGCAGCAATCGATCTTGTCGAGAAACCCTTCCCAGTGCGCCAGTGGCTGGGTGGCGAAGGTGTCGGCCAAGAACTTCTTTACCGGATCATGCACCGGCCCCGGGGGCTCCTTGCAGATGTCGATCAGGTCCGGCCGGCCAAGCGCATTGAGCACGTTGCTGGCGAACTTGATCTCGCTGCCGCCCATGGTCAGGTACTTGCCGTCGGCGCAGCGGTAGACGTTGTAGAAGGCATAGCCGCCGAAGGTGCGCTCTTCCTTTGCCACTAGTTCGCGATGTTCGGCGAACACCGGGCTCACGATATTGGCCATCCAGGCGGTCAGGCTATCGTGCATGCCGATGTCGATATAGTCGCCGGCGCCGGTGCTGGTCCGGCGCAACAGTGCCATCAGGATGCCCGACAAGGCCATCAGCGACGCCGCCAGGTCGGCCGCGGGCACGCCGGGCATCACCGGTGCGCCGTCGCTGCCGCGGCACAGGTCGAGCAGCCCGCATTCGGCCTGCACGCTCATGTCGTGCGCCACGCGTTTGACGAAGGGGCCGGTCTGGCCGTAGGCGGCGATCGAGCAATAGACAACGCGCGGATTGACCGCACGCACCGCCTGGTAGCCGATGCCCAATCGATCGACCACGCCGGGGCGGAACGATTCGAGCACCACGTCGGCCTGTTTGGCCAGGCGCAGGAACGCATCGACGGCGCCGGGCTTCTTGAAGTCGAGCATCACGCTTTGCTTGCCGCGATGGGTGCCGCTGAAATAGACGCTGGTGCCGTCCTTGTACTTCTTGCCGATCTCGCGGTTCGGTTCACCGGTCGGCGGTTCGATGCGGATCACCTCGGCGCCGTGGTCGGCCATCATCATGGTCAGGTGCGGACCGGGCAGGAAGTTGGAAAGGTCGAGTACGCGGATGCCTTCGAGTTTCATTTTGGTGTTTTGAAGAATTACATTGCGGGACATCTAGTTTAGTCTTTCGACCCTGCCGTGAAAAGACTACCGGTCCGCCGGTTTCGCACCTGCAGGTCGCTTTGCGAGTATCCGGCCAACCGAGCCAGGCCTTAGAAAAACAGCCGCATCCCCGCCAGCGAAATCGCCGGAATGTAGGTGATGAGGGCCAGCGCGATCAGGTACAGAACCAGAAACGGCAGGATGCCGCGATAGATCACCGGCAGCTTCAGCCCCAGCACCGATTGCGCGACAAAGATATTGATGCCGAAGGGCGGATGGAATAGCCCGATGGCCAGGTTGACAGTCAGCACAATGCCGAAATGCACCGGATGAATGCCGGCGGCGGTGATCACCGGCACCAGGAGCGGGGTGAGAATCAGGATCGCCGACAGCGGATCGATGAAACAGCCCACCACCAGCAGCAACACGTTAAGCGCCAGGAGGATCATCCACGGCGACAACTGCATGCCGTCGATCCAGCGCACCAGTACCGCCGGCACCTGGTTTACCGTGAGGAGCCAGGCGAACACGCTGGCGCAGGCCACCACGATCAAGATTTGCGCGGTGAAGACCACCGTGCTGCCGGCAGCGTCCAGGATCTCGCGCCAGGAAACCTCGCGGTAAACCAGCCGTGTCACCAGCGCGGCATAGACGCATGCGACGGCCGCAGCTTCGGTTGGCGAGAACACGCCACCATAGATGCCGCCCAGGATGATCACCGGCGCGCCGAGTGCCCAGATGCCGCGCCGCAAGGCCAGGAAGAAGCGGCCGGATTCGAATGCCGGCCCGTCGGCAATGCCGATACGTCGCGCGTACCACATCACGTAAAGCGCCAGCATGGCGGCGATCAACAGGCCCGGAAAGATGCCGGCGGCATACAGGCGCGGCACCGATTCCTGCGCCGCAACGCCATAGACGATCATCGGCACGCTGGGCGGAATGATGATGTCGATCGCGCCCACCGAGGTGATGAGGCCGGCGGCGAAATGCTCGGGGTAACGGTTGCGCAGCATCGCCGGCACCATGATGCGGCCGATGGTGGCCACGGTCGCGGCGGAGACGCCCGAAATAGCGCCGAAAATCGCCGCTGTGCCGACGGTGGTGACGCCGAGACTGCCGGGCACGCGGCCGATGCCGGTTTGCACCACGTCGACCAGGCGTTGCGCCACACTGCCGCGCCCCATCAATTCGCCCGCGTAAATGAAGAACGGCACGGCCAGCAAGGCAAAGGCGTCGATCGAACCGAACAGGGTCTGGTGCATCACGCTGAACGGCACGTTCATGTAGAACATCAGCGCGACAGTGCATGAGGTCAAGAGCACCAGGTAGATCGGGAAGCCGGCTACCAGAAGCAGCAATGGCAACAGGCCCAGGGCGAAGCTCAAGGTGGTGTTTCGCTCTGGTCCGCGCGCGGCATCGCCGGCTGCGTCATGCGCCACAGTGCGACCAGGGCGATCAGACCGAAGCCGACCGCCACCGCGCTATGCGGGATCGCCATCGGGATCGCGGCCGCGTCACTGGTCCGGCCCATCGCAGCCATCTGCGCGGCATACTTCCACGATTGCAGGAAAACGATGGCCGCGGAGGCTGCCATCAACATCAATTCGGCAAAGCGCAAGGCGGCCGCAAGCCATGGTGGCGCACGCGACACCAATACGTCCATGCGCAGATGGGCATTGCGCCAGGTCACCACCACGGCACCGACGAATGCCATCCACACCATGCTGTAGGTTTGAATCTCGTCGGCGCCGAAAATCGCACGGCCGAACGCGTAGCGGCCGATCACGTTGACAAAATTGAGACACACAGCAGCAATCAGCAGCACGCCGAGAGTGATCACGGTCATGCGCATCAGGCGGTCGAACGCGCGTTCGACCTTCATTGCCAGGCTCACTTGGTGCGATCGACGACCTTGAGCAGCTCACCGTACTCGGCATTGACGGCCGGATTCTGCGCCAGCAGCTCGCTGCCTAGTTTGCGCAGATCGCCCATCATTTTGGCCTGCTCGGCCGCTGGCAGTTTCAAGAGCCTGCCGCCGTTATCCACCCAGCCCTTGTTGGCGCGCTCAATAATTCCCGCAGCCACCTGGAACGAGCCTTTGTCGACCGCGGCGCCGGCCTCCTCGACGGCGCGCTGCATGCCGGCGGGCAGGGCATCGAACCACTTTTTGTTGACCACCACGGTCGACACCACGATGCCGGGATGGATTTCCGTGACGGCACGGGCAGCGTCATAGAACTTCATCGCGGTGAGCACCGGAATGCCGGCCAGGAGGCCATCGATATTGCCGCTTTGCAGCGCCGGCATCACTTCATTCAAAGCCATTGGTACGGGCAGCGCCCCCAGACTCTTCATCGGCTCGATCTGCAGCGGGGTGGCGAAAACGCGGATTTTCTGTCCCTTGAAGTCGGCCACCGACTGGATCGGCTTTTTCGACACCACGATCACCGGACTGTTGTAGAAGATTCCAATGCCCTTGATGCCTTTGGATTCCCCCAGGCTCAGTGCACGCTTGCGCAAGGCCGGATCGGCCAGCACACGCCCCAGATGTTCGGGCGACTGGAACACGCCAATCGCATCGAATACCTGGTATCGCGATTCAGTGCCGACCAGGAACGAAGTCGGCGTGACAAAAGATTCGATCGAGCCGAGCAGCACGCCTTCGACCATGCGCGGGATCGCGCCCAATTGGCTGGCAGGATAAATCTCGACCTTGATCTTGTCCCCTGCCTTGGCCTTGAGTTCAGTCTCGAATCGTTTCAGCCATTCGTGCTGCACGTCGTTGATGGTGGCGCTCGCCATTTTCATGGTTTGCGCTGTTGCGGACGTGCCGATGGTCAGGACGACGGCGAGGCCGGCGGCGAAGAGCGCGCGGCGAGTGCGGGATGGATGCATGGTGATTATCCTCAAAAGAAATTCAGGGGGCAGGAAACCTCAATCTGCCTTGATATTCGCAGCGCGAATGGTGCGGGTCCATTTCGCGGTTTCGTCTTTCACGAATTTCTGGAACATGCCGGGGTCGCCCGACCATGGTTCGTAGAACTGGGTGCGCAACTTTTCGCGTACGGCCGCAGTGGCGAGCGCTTGATTGACCGCACCGCTGATCGCATCGACCACCGTGCGCGGGGTTTGCGACGGCGCGAACAGTCCAAACCAGATGCCCGCTTCGTAGCCGCTGATGCCTTCTTCGGCCACTGTGGGAATGTTGGGGAAATCGGCCAGGCGCTGGGCGGATGCGACCGCCAGGATACGCAGCTTGCCTGCGCGCTCATGGGCCACGGTGTTGGAGATGGTGTTGAAGGCGATCGACACCTGGCCGCCGAGAACATCGATCAAGGCAGGCGCGCAACCTTTGTACGGCACGTGCAGGAGATCGATGGATGCACTCAGTTTGAGCAGTTCACCAGCCAGGTGCATCGGGCTGGCGTTGCCGCAGGTCGAGTAGGCAAGCTTGCCGGGCTGCGCACGGGCCAACGCCAGCAACTCGCGAAAGGTCTTGGCCGGAACCTCGGGATTGACCGCGATCACCATGGCCGTGCGCGCCACCGGCGCGGTGGCGACCAGGTCGCGATCGAGATCGTAGGCCACTTTCTGGCCCAGGCCGGGCGTCATCGCAATCGTGCTGGTCGCCATCAGCAGGGTGTGGCCATCGGCGACCGCGCGCGTGACCTCGTCGGCGCCCAGGTTGCCGGCCGCGCCGGGGCGATTGTCGACCACCACCGGCTGCGCCCAACGCTCGGACAAGACCGGCGCGATCCAGCGCGCCAAAAGGTCATTGCCGCCGCCCGGCGGATAGGGCACCACCAGGCGCACCGTTTTCGCAGGCCAGGCCTGCGCCAAGGCGCTAGCGGGTGCCAGCAGCGCGCACAAGGCGATGCCAAACACAACCGCAATGCGCACGCCATCTGCGGACCAGCGGCCAGGCCCTGGCGATGCGCCTGCTTCCATTGCAGCTACGACGCTTGCTTTCAAGCGGCGGTGGCGCGCTTGAAGGCCTCGCGCGCGCCAATGGTCGCGTCCCAGCGCTTCAGGTTTTCCAGAGCCGGCAGCTCGATACCGAAGCGCAGGCAGCGGGCGACGATCGGGCTCAAACACATGTCGGCAATGGTGATGCCGTTACCGCCTAGCCATGGGCTGTGCGCGAGTCGACCATCGAGAATCGAAAGTTCGGCACCCAGGGTCTTGGCCTGCGCCGCGAAGTCGCCGCTGCGCTGGTCAGGCGCCAGCTTGCTTTCGCGGAACATGAACAGGTAGGGACTGTTGAGGTTGCCCAGTTGCCAGTCCATCCAGCGCTCGACATGGGTGCGCGGCGCGGCGTCGGCCGGATACAGCGGGCTGCCCGCCTTGGTGGCGAGATAGCGCAGGATCGTATTGGATTCCCAGATTGCCAGATCGCCGTCGATCAGGGTCGGCACCTTGGCATTCGGATTGAGTTTCAGGTACTCCGGTGTCTGCGTATTGTTGAACTGCCGGCCGTAGTCCTCGCGTTCGTACGGTGTGCCGGTTTCTTCGAGATAGAACAGTACTTTCTGCACATTGCCCGAGGTCTTGCGTCCGAGGAGTTTCAGCATGGTTTCAACTTTCAGGTGTTAGGCAGGCTTGTAGGCGATGACTTCGATTTCAATCTTGGTGTCGATCACGGCGCGCGCCTCGACGGTGCTGCGGGCCAGCCGGCCATCCGGGAAAAATTCCTTGAACACCCCGTTGTAGCGGCCGAAGTTGCGGGCGTCATCGAGGAACACGGTGGCCTTGACCACGTCTTCCAGGTCGGCGCCAGCCTCAATCAATATGCGCCGCACGCACTCGATGGTCCAGCGGGTTTCCTCCTCGATCGTGCCGCTCTTCATGTTGCCGTCGGCATCCTTGGCAACCTGCCCGGAGACGAAGATGAAATCGCCGGCCCTGACCGCCGGATGAAACGGCAGGTTGGGATTCTTCTTGCCGTAGGTCTGGCGCACCCCCTTGTTGGCGCTCATATCGGATTCTTTCCTAGAGTACGCTGGTGCGAACGATCGAAATGCCGCGCTGCCGATCGAGCAAATACACCAGGCCGCGCTGGTCGATGGTGACATCATTCGACGATACGCGCTCGAAGCCTTGCGGCACATCCGGCAGATAGTGCCCGACTTCGCGCGGGCGGAACGGATCTGAAAAATCGACCAGCCGCAAGCCCTGCGCGAACCAGGCGAAGGGAATGATATTGCCGCTGAAACGCTCCGACGGCTGGTGACAGCCGGTCATTGCAGCTTGCGGCGCGCCGTCGACGTCAACTCCATCGACTTGAAAGCTGCTGATCGGGATCGGGTTTTTCTCGTCCGTGATGTCATACACCCAGGTGAACGCCGGCGCCGCAGGTTCGAGTTTGGCGACATCCTCGTCGGCCACGATCATGACGCTGCGGCCCTTGAGTTTTTGTGGCACCGGCAGGCAGGTGTGAGTCGGATGCGGAAACGCGCGGCTCTTCACCCCTTCGGCGACCAGCCTGGGACGCGCCATGTCCGAAATGTCGAGAATGAACAAACCATGGTGCCAGTAGCTCACGTACAGCCGGTCGCCCAGGCGCAGGGGATGGTGGCAGCGTGGCTCTGTGTAGTCGTGCCAGGGATACTCCTCGCCGCCCGCGGTCCATTGCCCCGGAATCCACCAGCGCCCGACTTCGGTCGGTTTCGCTGGATCGGCCAGGTCGAGGATCATCACGATATTGCCGGCATAACCCTCGGAAGTTGGCGAAATGTAGGCATAGCGCCCGTCGAACGAGTAGCGATGAACACCCTTGCCGGCGGTGGTCCATTTGGAAATCATGCGCGGCTTGTCTGGGCGCGACACATCGTAGATGCCGAGTCCGCCGCCGAATTCCGGCGAACCCTGGCCGAAGCGTTCATGATTGACGATCATGATGTCGCCCGCCGCCCGCACCTTGTGCGAATGCCAGCCGACCGGCATGTCGATTTGCGCGATCTGGCGCGCACGCGCCGGATCGGACACGTCATAGATCGAAGTGCCGAAGGGATTGCGCATGTGGCCCACGAAGAGGGTGTTGCCCTCGACCCACACCTGTCCGCCGCCGGCGCAATCGATGCTGCCGACCAGTTCGGTGTTGATTCCCGATGCCATGGTTTTGACTTCGCCTGCGCTACACCAACTGCTCGATTTCGCCGTCGGCCGCACGGCCCCACTTCTTGTGCAGGTCGAGTGCACGCAATGCCGGTTCGTCGCTGGCGACGAACAGGACCACCGGGCTGGTTTTCGATTCGTTGATGTGCTCCAACCACTCCCCACCTGGCACCGCCAAGGTGTCGAACCGGTTCCAGTCGAAGCGCTTGCCGCCCACCATGCTGTGTCCCAGGCCGCCGCCTTCAAATGGCGTGACCAACAGGCTCGCGGTCTGCTTCACGGGGCGCGTGCGCTCACCGGGGCGCAGCATCTGCGCAAAGAACGTCATGGTCTTGAACATCGGCGCGCCGCTGGTCGGATCGACATATTCGACCATCAGCGCTTCATAGGGGTCGCCGTCCCAGGACTTGTGCTTTTCGAGCAGCTCGCGCAAGGGTTCCCAGCGATAGCAATACATCGGCGAGGTACCGCCGGCGCCGCGCTTGTGGGATACGAAACGCGGCAGGTAGCCGCCCTGGCCGTAGATGCGCTGCGAATAGTCGGCCGGAAAGCGCGCGGTCTGCTTGCCCTTCCTGACCTCGCGCCCGTTTTCCATTTCCTTGTAGTCGTGTTCGAAATAGACCGCGTTCAGGGTTTCCACCAGCGGCAGGTCCAGCACCGAAAGATTGACCGCCGGTTCGCTGCCGACATTGCCATGGTTGTGCCAGGTATCGTGCGGCGTCAGCACCAGGTCGCCGGGGCCAAACACCATGTCTTCGCCCTCGACGCCGGTGAAATTCCGCGTGCCGGTCAGGCCGAAGCGGATCGCCGAGGGCGAATGCCGGTGCGGTGGCATCACTTCATTCGGGTCGTTCAATCGGTAGGCGGTGTACATGGTGGTCACGGTGGCGCGCCGCGGCGCCAACGCCGGATTCACCAGGATCAGCGAACGCCGCTCCGATTCGATTGTGTTGACCAGCCGCGCCGACTCGATCAGCAGGGGCTCGATCTCGTCCTTGTACGACCAAAGGAAGGGTGCGGCACTTCGCGACTCGCCCATCAGGCGTTGCACCGCATTGGTCTGGGCGCCCGGTGTCGCCGCCCAGAACGGAAACATGTTGCGCCGTGCGATTTCCTCATGCAGCGCGTCGAGGGCGGCGGCACGTTCGGTGGATGGCGCCGGCTCGGCGGGACGAGAACCCATTGCGAAGCTCCTGAAGTCAGGCTGCGGATGCGCCAGCCAAGAGTGGTGAGTATCGACGCGATGCTTACCGCGTGTCAATACGACGATGGCGACGGTGGCGCGGCGCAGGCGCGGCGGACGCCGGCGTCTTGCGCGCTTGGTCAATCCACACGGGTCGGTGAGCGAAGGCGGCGGTCATGCAGGCGCCAAGGTCGGTCGACCGCGAATCAGGTCAGCGGCGCGTTCGGCGATCATGGTCACCGCCGCGTTGATATTGCCGCCAACCATACCCGGCATGACGGAGGCATCGACCACCCGCAGGCGTTCGATACCACGCACACCCGGTTGCGCATCGACCACCGAAGGATAGGAAATCCAATGGGCTTTAGCCCATCTTTCTCAACTCAGCGTTGTATTCATGGGAATCCGGTCATTTGCGAGATGCAAGTGATTGATCGATAAAGGGGCGAATTGTCGAAACGTTTGTAGTGAAGACCTTGGTCCTTGGCAAGTGCGAAAGGGGTTCGTAGACTTGGTGCATGTTCCTGCGCTGCAATCGACGTAAGAAAGACGGCAAGGTCCACGAATACTGGAACGTGGTCGAGAACCGACGCCTGAATGACGGGCGGATCGCACAGCGGCAGGTACTGTACCTGGGTGAGATCAACGCCAGCCAACGAGAGGCGTGGCGCAAGACCGTCGAAGTAGAAGACGAGGGTCAGCGACGCCAGGTGGCGCTGTTTCCGGCCGGCTCAATGCCGGTGGACAACGTCGACGCAATCGGCGTGTGCTTGAGCGAACTGCGGCTGGAGAGGCCGCGCCAATGGGGCGCGTGCTGGCTGGCGATGGAGCTGTGGCAGCAACTTGATCTGGACAGCTTCTGGCGGAGCCATCTGGCACCATCGCGCGAAGGCACGCCGTGGCTCAAAGTGCTCAAGACTCTGGTGGCATACCGTCTCATCGATCCGGGATCGGAATGGCGCCTGCACCGCCAGTGGTATGACGCCAGCGCGATGGCAGACCTGCTCGATGCCGACTTCGCACTGGCCGAGAAGAACACGCTGTACCGCTGCCTGGACAAGCTGGTCGAACACAAGGACGAGTTGTTCAAGTTCCTGTGCCGACGCTGGGGCGAACTGTTCGGCGCCAAGTTCGACGTGCTGCTCTACGACCTGACCAGCACGTATTTCGAGACCGACACCGAGCGCGGTCCCGAGGATCTGCGCCAGTACGGCTACAGCCGTGACAAACGCGGCGACTGCCGCCAGATCGTCATCGCCCTGATCGTCACCCCCGAGGGCTTTCCGCTGAGCTATGAGGTGCTTGCCGGCAACACCGCCGACTCGACGACCCTGAGCGATTTCCTGGATCGCGTCGAGAAGCGTTACGGAAAGGCCAATCGCATCTGGGTGATGGACCGCGGCATTCCCACCGAAGAGAGTCTGGCCAAGATGCGACGCATCGGCGCGTCGTATCTGGTGGGTACGCCCAAGGGCCGGCTGAGCAAGCTCGAACAGGGCTTCCTGGGGCAGCCCTGGGCGAAGGTGCGTGACGGTGTGCAAGTCAAACGCCTAGCCACCGAGGAAGACATTTACGTGCTCGCGCAAAGCGACGCCCGCATCGACAAGGAACGCGGCATGCGCCGCCGCCGGCTGCGTCGCTACGTCGATCGGCTGCAGGCTCTCCAACGGCAGGCACTGACGCGCGATCAGTTGCTGATGAAACTGGGTGCGGCCAAACACGAGGCCGGACGTGCGGCACATCTGGTCAAGGTGACCCTCCCCGAAAGCAGCGCCACCACAGCCAGCCTCGAATTCAGGCTCGATCGCGACAAGCTGCGCCAGGTGCGACGGCGCGAAGGGCGCTACCTGCTGCGTACCAACCTCGGCGCGAATCAACCCGAGCAGTTGTGGACGTTCTACATCCAGCTCACCGAGGTCGAGCAGGCGTTCAAGGAACTCAAGCACGACCTGGCGGTGCGGCCGATCTATCACCAGAACGAAGATCGCATCGAGGCCCACATCTTCGTTGCCTTCCTGGCCTACTGCCTGCAGGTCACCCTCAAAGGCAAGCTGCGCTCACGCGCCGGTGGTATCACGCCGCGCGAGGTACTCACCAAGTTCAAGACAATGCAAATGGTCGATGTCCGCATTCCAACTACCGACGGACGCCAACTACTCCTGCCACGCTACACCCAACCTGAGGCCGACCATCGCATGCTGCTTGAGTGCCTGCGCTTGCGCCTGCCAGGGCAACCGCCACCCAAAATCACCGCCAGTCAAGTTCCCTCAACCATCCCCACAGCACCTGCTTTGTAGTGGAGACCTTCGCCTTCCCGCCTGAATCAAATCAGGTACTTAGACTTCGCGTTACCCGTCAGTTGAGAAAGATGGGCTAGCGCTTCTCGATCTGGCACGGCGCCGCGATTTCAAACGCGGTGGTGCTGATGTAGCGCCCGCGCGGAAAATAGTCGCCCATGTCCTTGGCCTCATCGCCCACCTTGCCGATGTTCTGTACCGCGTGCTTGAATTCGCCG
>JANPGJ010000704.1:0-1957 GCA_031423955.1 Burkholderiales bacterium | reverse complement strand
ACTAAGCCCGCTTCAATGGTTTTGCCGAGGCCGACTTCGTCGGCCAGCAGCGCGCCTTTGGAAAGCGGAGAGCGGAAGGCGAACAGGGCCGCGTCGACTTGATGCGGATTGAGATCGACCTTGGCGCCTGCCAGGGCCGCGGCGAACTTGTCCACGCTTTCGGGCGGGCAGCGGCGCGTCAGTTCGTAGGCAAAGTATTTTGCGTGGTAGTCGGTGAGTTGCATGCGCAGCGAATTTCTGGGTTCGTTTCCGACTGTTGCGCAACGATTGCGCTTTCGCTGCGCTTTTGCAGGTGTCGGACGATGCTAGCACGGGCACGCGGTCCTGGACGGGCTTTTTGCACTGGTTGATTCACGATGAGCGTTGGTGCGTGCGCATCTTGATTGCGACGTGACGATCTACTTGCCTCTATTTAAGCGCTTCGCGCCGCAACTTTGGTTTCAATCGTCAAGCACCGGCATTGACCTGTGGCCGCTCTGCGCACAATTCCGCTGCCTGCTCCGCCAACCCCGCCTGCCTGAACGCCTGCAGCAAGCTGCGATCGACCAGTTCACGCTGCGCACGGCTGCCGCCCACACGCACGGCCTCAAGCCTCGCCTCGCCCAGATGCGCCGCCGCCAGCGCCCAGTCGCCGCGCGTGCTGGCGGCAAAGCCGGCGGCGATGCGCGCGGCGATCGCGCTGGCCGGGCGCTCGCCGCCCAGTCGTTCAAGGTCCACACGCAGGCGCTCGAATGCAGCCGCATCGCCGCTGCGCAGAGTGGCCATTGCCGCATGGATGTCGGCGAACGGAACACCGGCTTGCGGGAAGCGTCCAGCGCTGTAGCCGGCCACTGCGCGCCAGTCGTCGTCGCGGCGCGGCTGGCCATGCAGTTCGGCGCGCCACAGCCACGAAGCAATGTCGGTCAACACGTTGAGCGGCGGGATCGCTGCGCCCTCACCCGCAAGCGCGGGCCGCATCTCCTGCTCGTACAAACGCCACGCCTCTGCAGCATTGCCGGCACCGAGTTCCCACAGCGCCAGATGCCAGCACAGGTGCCCGCGCAAAATGCCGCGCGCGCTGTGCCGTTCCAGCCAGCCTTGCAGAAATGCGGCACCGTCGCGGCCCTGGTCGAGCTCATAGTGCACATGGGCTCGCACATGCGCGGCATTGGCATTGTGCGGCGCGGCTTTGAGCGCTTGTTCCACCCGCGCTTCGGCTTCCTTCACCCGCCCGGCCTCGCATTCGGCGAAGGCGCGGTTGGCCATGAACCACCAGTCGTCGCCGTAGTGCGGCGCGAGGTCATCAAGCAGGGCGAGCAATTCGGTCTCGCGTTCCAGCCGCCCGGAAAAGCCGATCAGGCCGAAGATGCCGGTGGCCGGCTGCAGCACCATCGCGTCACGCGGAAACTCGTTCAGGTGTTCCTTGATCGCGGCCAGGCCCTCGGCGCCGCGGCCTTCGATCACCAGTGCCAGCGCTTCGACATGGGCTTTTTCGCGCGCGCTGACGCCTGCGGTCAAGCCCTGTGCGCGGGTTGCTGCCGCACGCGCTTCGGCGCCACGGCCGTAGGTCGCCAGGCAGCGCGCGCGACCGATCTCGGCCAAGGCAAAGCCGGGGTCGATCGCCAGTGCTGCGTCGAAACCGGCAGTCAGGTTGTCGCCGGCGGCGAAAAAATGGTCGACCGCCTTGATGTAGGCCGCCGCCGCCGCCGGCGCGGCGGTGGCGAGGGACAAGCCGTACCGATCGAAGAGCGCCATCGCGTCAGGCCTTCAACGCGGCGGCCAGCGCATTGCGTTTGAATTGATTGATGGGCAATTCCATGGTGGGTTTTTAGAAGATGTGGGGTTCGGGGGCGCCGCGGCCTTCGAGAAAATCGAAGTCGCAGCCGCGGTTGGCTTGCGAAACATGGTGCTGATACAGGAGCGCGTAGCTGCGCCCGTAGCGTTGTGGCGGCGCTTTCCAGGCGGCGCGGCGGCTGGC
>JANPGJ010000703.1:0-2188 GCA_031423955.1 Burkholderiales bacterium | reverse complement strand
CGAACTGTTCGCCCCGAACGGGTTCCTGCATGCAGGCAGCGTCGTGACCCTGGCCGACACCGCCTGCGGCTATGCCTGTGGCGCCCACCTGCCCGAGGGTGCGTCCGGGTTCACCACGGTGGAGCTGAAAAGCAATCATCTTGGCACCGCGCGCGACGGCACAATCGAAGTCCTGGCCCGTGCCGCGCATCTGGGCCGCACCACCCAGGTGTGGGACGCCACGGTCACGCACCGTGAAACGGCGAAGACGATCGCGCTATTTCGTTGTACGCAGATGGTGTTGTGGCCGAAGTGAATCAGCCGCAAGCCCTGACCTTGACTACTCGCGACGGCGCCAGGCTATCGGCGCACCACTTCGAGCCCTCCGGCGCGCCGCGCGCCAGTGTGGTGGTCGGCCCGGCAATGGGTGTGCCGGCGCGCATCTACCACGCCTTCGCCGCGTATCTCGCGCAATCCGGGCATGCGGTCACGACCTTCGACTATCAAGGCATCGGCGCCTCGCTCGATCGCCCTTTGCGCGGCCACCCGGCGACAGTCTCGCACTGGTTTTCGGAGGATTACCCGGCGGCGATCGCACATGCCAGGGCAGCTACGCCGGATGTGCCGCTTTATCTGCTCGGGCACAGCCTGGGCGCGCAGATTCCCGGCCTGATGCCCGATCTGGGTGCGATCGACGGGCTCCTGGGCATTGCCACCGGCAGCGGCTACTGGCGCACCACCCGGCCGGCGATACGCCGCAAGTTTCCGCTCCTGGCCTACGCGGTCGGACCGGTCGCGATGGCGATCGCCGGCTATTTTCCGGGTCGCAAACTGGGCATCTTCGATGATGTGCCCGCCGGCGCGATGCGCCAATGGACTGGCTGGTGCCACCATCCGGAATACTGTGCCGGGGTTGAACCGGGCGCCAGACCGGCATTTGCACGAGCCCGCTTCCCGGTGCACTATCTTTCGTTCACCGACGACGAGTTCATGACCCGCGAAGGCACCGAAGCGATGCTCGCCTGTTACACCGCTGCGCCACGCCGGCACACCCGGGTCATGCCCGCCGACTGGGGCGCGCAGCGCATCGGCCACTTCGGCCTGTTCCGCAAGGAGATGGCCGGCCTCTGGCCGCGCATCACGCAAATGCTCGACGAACTGCCCGCCACGGGCGCACAAAGGAATGCCTGATGAGTATCGATGTCAATCTCGCCGATTCGATCATGACCATCCGCTTTGACCGGGTGGAGAAAAAGAATGCGATCACCGCGGCCATGTACCAGACCATGGCCGATGCGCTGCTCGCGGCCGAAGCGGATGCCGCGGTGCGGGTGGTACTGTTCGAGGGCAGCCCGACGATCTTCACCGCCGGCAACGACCTCGAGGACTTCATGAAGAATCCGCCATCCGGCGGCGAGAGCCCGGTGTTCCGCTTCCTGCATGCGATTTCGCACGCGAAGAAGCCGCTGATCGCGGCGGTGGCCGGGGCTGCAGTCGGCATCGGCACCACCATGCTGCTGCATTGCGACGCGGTGTACGCGGGCGACAACGCCAAATTCAGCATGCCGTTCGCCAGCCTCGGTTTGTGTCCGGAAGCCGCGTCTAGCCTGTTGTTGCCGGCGCTCGCGGGTTATCAGCGGGCGGCGGAGAAGCTGATGTTCGGCGAAAGCTTCGGCGCCGTCGAGGCGCGCGAGATGGGCCTGGTCAACCAGATTCTGCCGGCAGCGGAACTTGCCTCGTTCGCGCGCGAGCGCGCACGCAAGCTGGTGGCCTTGCCTGCTGGCGCCCTGCGTACCACCAAGGCCCTGATGCGTGGCGCACACTTGCAGGCAGTCGAAGCGCAGATGGCCGAAGAGGGTACGCATTTCCGCAAGCTTCTCGCGTCGCCCGAGGCCAAAGAGGCATTCACCGCGTTTTTCGAGCGGCGCAAAGCGGATTTCTCGAGGTTTTCCTGAGCACGAACCTATGCGCGGCCTTGTACTGTCGCTGGCCTTTGCACCGTTGTCTCCATGGCTGCTGCTGCAAGGCATGCGCGTGCGGCGCGACACGCCGCGCCTGGACGCGGCCGCCGGGCCGACCAGCGGCACCTGCGCCGGCACTTCGCGATCGCCGCCGCTGCGCCTGCTGGCGTTTGGTGAATCCACGGTCGCCGGCGTCGGTGCTGCGAACCATGAACAGGCGCTCACCGGGCAACTTGCAAGCCAGGTGG
>JANPGJ010000702.1:0-20747 GCA_031423955.1 Burkholderiales bacterium | reverse complement strand
GCCAGCTGTCCGGTTTACGCCTTCTTGTCCTTCACTTCAGTGAACTCGGCGTCGACCACATTGCTGTCGTCTTTCTTCTCCGCCTTGGCACCGCCACCTGCGCCACCGCCCATACCGCCACCCGCTGCCGGCCCGGCCTGCGCACCGGCTTCCGCCGCCTGCGCATCGGCATACATTTTCTCGCCCAGCTTTTGCGATACCGTCATCAGGGTCTGGGTCTTGGCCTCGATCGCATCCTTGTCGTCGGTCTTGATCGCCTCTTCGAGATCCTTGATCGCCGCTTCGATCTTCGGTTTTTCGTCGGCCACCTTGTCGCCATGCTCGGCCAGCGCCTTTTTCATCGAGTGCACCAGGGTATCGGCCTGGTTCTTCGCCTGCACCAGTTCAAGCTTTTTCTTGTCGTCGGCGGCATTCGCTTCGGCATCCTTGACCATGCGCTGCACTTCTTCTTCCGACAGCCCCGAATTCGCCTTGATGGTGATCTTGTTTTCCTTGCCGGTGGCCTTGTCGCGCGCGTTCACGTGCAGGATGCCATTGGCGTCGATGTCGAAGCTCACCTCGATCTGCGGCATGCCGCGCGGGCTTGGCGGAATGCCCTCGAGGTTGAACTGGCCGAGACTCTTGTTGCCGCTGGCGACCTCGCGCTCGCCCTGCAGCACATGGATCGTCACCGCGCCCTGATTGTCGTCAGCGGTCGAAAACACCTGGCTGGTCTTGGTCGGGATGGTGGTGTTCTTGGTGATCAGCTTGGTCATCACGCCGCCCAGGGTCTCGATGCCCAGCGACAGCGGAGTCACGTCGAGCAGCAGCACATCCTTGCGGTCGCCGGAAAGCACGGCGCCCTGGATCGCGGCACCCACCGCCACCGCTTCATCGGGATTGACGTCCTTGCGCGGTTCGCGGCCGAAGATCTCCTTGACCTTGTCCTGCACCTTGGGCATGCGGGTCATCCCGCCGACCAGGATCACGTCTGAAATATCGTTCAGCTTGACGCCGGAATCCTTGATCGCCATCAGGCACGGGCCGGCGGTGCGCTCGATCAGCTCCTCGACCAGGCTTTCGAGCTTGGCCCGGGTCAGCTTGATCGACATGTGCTTCGGCCCGGCGGCGTCAGCGGTGATGTACGGCAGGTTGATCTCGGTTTGCTGCGAGGAAGAAAGCTCGATCTTGGCTTTTTCCGCCGCCTCTTTAAGGCGCTGCAGCGCCAGCACGTCCTTCTTCAGGTCGATGCCCTGGTCTTTCTTGAATTCGTCGCACAGGTAGTCCATGACGCGCTGGTCGAAGTCCTCGCCGCCGAGGAAGGTGTCGCCGTTGGTCGACAGCACCTCGAACTGCTTTTCGCCGTCGACATCGGCGATTTCGATGATCGAGACGTCGAAGGTACCGCCACCGAGGTCATAGACGGCGATCTTCGAATCGCCCTTGCCGTGCTTGTCGAGGCCGAACGCCAGCGCCGCCGCGGTCGGCTCGTTGATGATGCGCTTGACGTCGAGACCGGCGATCTTGCCGGCGTCCTTGGTGGCCTGGCGCTGGCTGTCGTTGAAGTAGGCCGGCACGGTGATCACCGCCTCGGTGACCTCCTCGCCCAGATAATCCTCTGCGGTCTTCTTCATCTTGCGCAGTACTTCGGCGGAGATCTGCGGCGGCGCCAGCTTTTTGCCGCGCACCTCGACCCAGGCGTCGCCGTTGTCGGCCTTGACGATGCCATAGGGCATCAGGCCGATGTCCTTCTGGACTTCCTTCTCCTCGAAGCGACGACCGATCAGTCGCTTGACCGCGTAAAGCGTGTTTTTCGGGTTGGTCACGGCCTGGCGCTTGGCCGAGGCGCCGACGGTGATTTCACCGTCTTCCATGTAGGCGATGATCGAAGGTGTGGTGCGCGCGCCTTCCGCGTTTTCGATCACTTTCGGGGTGTCGCCCTCGAGAATGGCGACACACGAGTTGGTCGTGCCCAGGTCGATGCCGATGATTCTTGCCATGTCAGTCTCCGTGAATGCGATGAATGCTAGATGCGCTGGATATGCCGCCAATAACCCGGCATTTCAAGTGGTTTCCGGGAGCGGCCAAGTGCCGCTCAGTTGCTTTTTGGCTTGGCCACGGTGACCAGCGCCGGCCGCAGCATGCGGTCATTGATCTGGTAGCCCTTTTGCAGCACCGTCACCACGTGATTGGCTTCAATGTCGGCATCGACCATCGAGATCGCCTGGTGGCGGTTGGGATCGAACTTCGCCCCCAACGGGCTGACTTCGGTGATCTTGGCGCGCTCGAACGCGGTCACCAATTGTTTCAAGGTCAGCTCCACACCGTTGCGCAAGGTTTCAGGCGAGGCGCTTTGATCCTGCAATGCGGCTTCCAGGCTGTCTTTTACCGGCACCAGACTTTCGGCGAAATTCTCCGCCGCGTACTTGTGCGCGTTGGTGATGTCGGCCTGCGCGCGACGGCGGGTGTTTTCGGTTTCCGCCTTGGCGCGCAGGAAATTCTCGCGCGCTTCCGCCAATTGAGCCTCAAGGTCGGCAATCCGCTCTTCGCTGGTTTGCGGTGGCGAACCGGCCTCGGCGCTGCCGCCATCGCCCGGCGCCGCAGCGGATTCCGGGGCTTTTGAATCTTCGGTCATGTGACGAAAAACTCCACTCAAAATAGGGCCAAGAAAACCTGATGGGCAGCATGGTGGGGGCGCTATTGCGGTTTTCAAGCCCCGCGTGCGTGGCTCGATGGATTCTTCCTAAGGGATTGATTTTTGGGGGGAAAGCGCGCTATAATCCAAGGCTTCGCCAAAAAATGCAGGCAAAAAAGCCGACATTTCCCCTGGCTGCCGGCGGTCTCCGGTTGGGCGTGTAATTCGGCTCGGCACTGTTGTTTGTGTTGCCGGTCAGCGTTCCACCTGGTCAACCGCCAGCAAGCCGGGTTGCGCGAATCCTGCCGCACCGCTTCACCACACCTTGATGGCGCATGCCTGAAAGGCGGGGATTGTCGGGCGGCCTAGTTCATCTAGTCCACAAGGAGTTCTATCGATGCGTCATTACGAAATCATTTTTATCGTCCATCCGGACCAGAGCGAGCAGGTGCCGGCGATGGTCGAGCGCTATCGCGGCCTGGTCCAGGGCGGCGGCGGCATCATTCACCGGATCGAGGATTGGGGGCGGCGTCAGCTGGCCTATCCGATCAACAAGATCTTCAAGGCCCACTACGTGCTCATGAACATCGAGTGCGACCAGAAAATGCTTGACGAGCTCGAGCATGGCTTCAAGTTCAACGACGCGGTGCTGCGCCACCTGGTCGTACGCATGAAAAAGGCCCAGACCACGCCTTCACCAATGATGAAGGAAGAGAAGTCGCGCAACTTGACCTCGGGCCCGGCACCGGTTGAAGCCGCGCCCAAGGTTGAGGCACCGGCCGCCGCTGAAGCGCCGGTGGCCGCGCAATAGGTTTTCAAGGCAATCATTTGGAGGAGCAGAACCGGGTTGAACTCACCGGCACGCTGACCGCGATCGACGCGGTGCGCTACACGCCGGCGGGAATTCCGATCATCGAGTTCAAGCTCGCGCATGAGTCGAGCCAGATCGAAGCGCGCCGCAGCCGGCAGGTTTCGATCGAGGTGATGGCGATGGCGGCGGGCGAAGCGGCAGGCAAGCTGGCGAAAAGCCCGCTCGGTGCGCGCGTCAGGCTCACGGGATTTCTGGCCCACCGTGGCAAGAGTCGGGTTCAACTGGTACTGCATATCAACGATTTCGAATTCATTTAAGGACTATTCAAATGCCACCAGGACGCACCGGCGGACGCTTCGGCAAACCCGCTTTCAAGAAGCGCGACAACCCCAACAAGGGGCTGTTCAAGCGCAAGAAATTCTGTCGCTTCACCGTCGCCAAGGTCGAGCAGATCGACTACAAGGACATTGAAGTCTTGAAAGACTTCATCCAGGAAAACGGCAAGATCATGCCGGCCCGGGTCACCGGGACCAAGGCGCGCTATCAGCGCCAACTCACCGAAGCCATCAAGCGCGCGCGCTACCTGGCCCTGGTGCCGTACACCGACCTGCACCTTGTGCGCTAAGGGGATCACGACATGCAAGTAATCCTCATGGACAAAGTGGCCAACCTGGGCAATCTTGGCGACATCGTCAAGGTCAAGGACGGTTTCGCACGCAACTTCCTGATTCCGCAGCGCAAGGCCAAGCGGGCAACCGACGCCAATCGCGCCGAGTTCGAAGCGCGCCGGGTCGAACTGGAGAAAGTCGCCGCCGAGCGTCTGGCGCAGGCGCAAGCCGCCGCCGGCAAGCTTGACGGCCTGATGCTGCAGATCACCGAAAAGGCCGGGGTCGATGGGCGCCTGTTCGGTTCGGTCACCAACTTCAATATCTCGGACGCGTTGGTCAAGCAGGGATTCGAGATCGAGCGTTCGCAGATCCGCATGCCGGCGGGGCCGATCAAGATGGTGGGCGACAACGACATCGCGGTGCAGTTGCACTCCGATGTGGTGGTCACGATCAAGGTTTCGGTGCTCGGCGAGGCTGCCTGATTGACTGGCCGGGCGGATATCGAGTGGCCGGGCGGGCTCAGAGTGGTTTTGCGCAACATATTGAATTGAAATGACTCTTTGTTCGAAAGCCGGCGTCTCAAGGCCCAGATCAGTACGATTCGAGCAGTGATCAACCGAGCAGTAAAAAAAGGCCGCCTGAAGGGCGGCCTTTTTGTTTATAGTTTTGCCAATTCACCGGAGTTGCCAGTGCCATGTCCGCAGTAATGCCGCGCCAGAATTCGAACAACGATTCGCAGGTCGAGGCGCTCAAGATACCGCCGCATTCGATTGAGGCCGAACAGTCGACCCTGGGCGGGCTGTTGCTCGACAACCAGGCCTGGGACAAGATCGGTGACGTCCTGCGCGAGGATGATTTCTATCGCACCGACCATCGCCTGATCTGGAAGCACATTTCCAGGCTGGTCGAAAAAGGGCGGCCGGCTGACGTGATCACGGTCTACGAGTCGCTCGACGCGGAAAAAAAGGCCGAGGATGCCGGCGGCCTGTCTTACCTGAATGCGCTCGCACAAAACACGCCCTCGGCGGCCAACATTCGCGGCTATGCGCAGATCGTGCGCGACCGTTCGATCCTGCGCCAGCTATTGATCGCCACCGACGAAATCGGCGGCCTGGTCTACAACCGCCAGGGTCGCGAAGTTCGGCAGATTCTCGATGAAGCCGAGTCGCGGGTTTTCCAGATCGCCGAAGACGGTGCGCGCGGTCGCCAGGGCTTCGTCGAACTCGGCCCGCTGCTCACCCAAGTGCGTGACCGGGTGCAGGAACTGCACGACCTCAACAGCCCCGATGTGACCGGTGTCTCGACCGGGTTTCTCGATCTCGACCGCAAGACCTCGGGGCTGCAAAAGGGCGATCTGGTGATCGTCGCCGGGCGCCCATCGATGGGCAAGACCGCGTTCTCGCTCAATATCGCGGAGCATGTGGCGCTCGAAGGCGGCATCGTCGGTGTGTTTTCGATGGAGATGGGCGGCACCCAACTGGCGATGCGCATGCTCGGTTCGATCGGCCGCCTCGACCTGCACCGCCTGCGTACCGGCAAGCTCGACGATGAAGAGTTCGGCAAGTTCGCCACCGCGCTTGAGCGCCTGCAGGACGTCAAGCTGCACATCGACGAAACCCCGGCCCTGACCGCGCTCGAACTGCGCGCCCGCGCGAGGCGGCTGCACCGGGTCTACGGCAAGATCGACCTGATCGTGATCGACTACCTGCAGCTGATGTCGGCCTCCGGCTCGGGCGGCGAGAACCGCGCCACCGAAATCTCCGAAATCTCGCGCTCGCTCAAGGCGCTGGCCAAGGAGCTCAATGTGCCGGTGGTGGCGTTGTCGCAGTTGAACCGCGGCCTCGAGCAACGCACCGACAAGCGCCCGATGATGAGCGACCTGCGCGAATCCGGCGCCATCGAGCAGGATGCCGACGTGATCCTGTTCATCTATCGCGACGAGGTCTACAACCCCGACAACGAAAACAACAAGGGGATCGCCGAGGTGATCATCGGCAAGCAGCGTAACGGCCCGATCGGCAAGGTCGAACTGGCGTTCCTTGGGCAATACACCAAGTTCGAAAACCTGGCGCGACCGAGCAACTACAGTTCATACAGCAATGAGTGACGCCGCGCGGTCGGGCAGACCAGGCGCCGGCCGGCAGCGCCGCGTCAAGCCGCGCCGCGGTGGTCGCTGAGAGAAAACGATCATCGGGAATTAATATGAGCACGGAAATCGCAAAACCGCTGGCCCGTTATGCCGCGTATCGTCGTGCCGGCGACTACATTTTTCTTTCCGGCATCATCGCGGTGGACCCGGTGAAAAAGCTGATCGTGCGCGGCTTCGACGACATCCCGCCCGCGGCTGCCGCTTTGGTCGGCGCCACCGGCGAGTTCTCCACCGATTTCAAGCAGGGGCCGATCCTGGCGCAAAGCTGGTATGTGCTCGACCGGGTACGCCAGACCATCGAAGCGGCGGGCGGCAGCATGGGTGATGTGGTCAAGCTGGTGCAGTACTTCACCAATCTCGATCACTTTCCGCTCTATAGCCGGGTGCGCGGCAGTTTCTTTCCCGGCGAGCCACCGGTGTCCACCGTTGTCGGCGTGTCGGGCTTGATGCCGTCAGCCGACGTTCTGGTCGAGGTGGAAGCCACCGCCTACCTGCCGCGCGGGTAGGAAGCGCGCGGCGACAGCGGGCCTGGCTGCCGATGTTGGGAGCTCCCCGGCGACCGGAAACCGGCAAGGCCGGCTGCCCGTCAGGCTATTGCGGCTTGACTCCAGCCGCCTGCAAAACACGCGAGGCATCCTCGACCTCGCTCTTCACAAAGGTCTTGAATTCGGTCGGCGTCATCGGCATCGGCTCCAGTCCCATCTTGCCCAGGCGCTCCTTCACCTCCGGTGCGGCCCAGGCGCGCTGCACGTCAGCGGCAATCTTTTCCACGATGGCCGGCGGCGTGCCGGCCGGCGCGAACATGCCGGTCCAGAGGTTGAAGTTGAAGCCTGGCAGCCCTGCTTGCGCCACTGTCGGCACTTCCGGCAACAGTGTGGAACGTTGCGCGGTGGAAACCGCCAGCGCGATCAGCTTGCCGTCGCGGACATGCGGCAGTGCCGCTGCAATCGGCGCGAAATAGTAGGTAAGGCGCCCGCCGATGGTGTCGGTCACCGCTTCCGGCGTGCCCTTGTAGGGAATGTGCACCAGGTCGAGTTTCGACATGCCTTTGAACTTTTCGCCAGCCAGATGGGTGCCGCTGCCATTGCCTGCGGACCCGAAGTTGAGCGCGCCAGGCTTGGCGCGCGCAGCCGACATCAGGTCGCCCAGGGTCTTGAAGCCAGTGGAGGGCGCCACCACAACCACGGTGGCTTGCCCGGCAACCGGCGTGACCTCGGCGAAATCCTTGAAAGTGTCGTAGCTGAGCTTGGCGTAGATCGCCGGATTGGCGGCGTGGCCGGAGGAATGCACCAGGAGCGTGTAGCCATCGGGCGCGGCCTTGGCCACCATGCCTGCCCCGATGGTGCCGCCAGCACCGGGCCGGTTTTCGATGATCACCGGCTGGCCCCAGAATTCCGACAACTTCTGCTGCACGGCCCGCGCCGAAATGTCGGTCGCGCTGCCAGGCGTGAACGGCACGATGATGGTGACCGGCTTGCCGGGGTAGGTCTGCGCGAGACTCCCGGCAGTATTGAGAATGCATGCCGCCGCGATGATCGGCAAGAGAAACTGTTTCATGTGTGTCCCCGTCGTGGATTTGTGAAGGCGATGGCGGCGGTCAGTGTAGTGCTTATCGCTTGTTGCTGCCCGATCTTGTGGGGTGGCGGGCACTGACACCCCTTGTTGCAATTGCGTGCTTGAAATCGGCAGCATCGAACGCCATCTTTGGCCGCATGCGGGAAGCCACCCGGATCAAGTTCGATCCGGGTGCTTGCCCGTTACTCGCGCGGTAAACGGCCCGGATGCGGCCAACGCGCTGCCTTCCAACAAGTGTTTCCGCGGCGGCGGACGGGCATGGTCACCAACCTGCGGGTACCATCGGAGGAACATCATGAAGCGTCTTGTTTTCGCACTGATCCTGGGCCTGTTTTCCGCGCTTGCCCTGGCGCTACCCTCACCCAAAGAGATCGAAACGGCGGTCAATGCCGGTCAGTTGACCCAGGCCGAGGCGATGTTGCGCGAAGTCATTCGCGACAAGCCGGCAAGTGCCCGGGCGCATTACGAACTGGGGCAGGTGCTGGCGCGCGGCGGCCGCAACATCGAAGCCGGAGAGGCATTGCGTGACGCGCAACGACTGGACCCGACGCTCAAGTTCGCGCGCGACCCGCAGCATTTTCGTGACCTTCTGAACAAGACCGCGGGTGCGGCCTTGTCAAGCGCGCCGGCCCGCATTGCGGACCAACCGGTCAAGGCGCCGGTGCAATCGCAGGCGCCTGCCAGTCCGCCGTTTCCATGGACCATGGTGATGTTGGGTGGTGCGGCCGCGGCGGCTGCATGGTTCTTCCTGCGGCGCCGCGCCGCGCCGGCGTTTGGCGGCAACGGGCTGGCGACAGCCGGCGCTGCGGCAGGCGTGAGCGGCGTCGCTGGTGCCGGTGGCGCGTACCCGCCCGGCTATGGCGCGCCGGCGCAAGCTGGCGGCCTGGGCATCGGCGGTGCGGTTCTGGGCGGGGTCGCCGGCCTGGCCGCCGGATACGGGCTGGCCAAGGTGCTGGAGCATGGCAGTGACAGCGCTCGCTCGAACAATGCGGGCAGCAACGGATATACGCCGATCGATACCGCGCCGTCGGCAGACGCGCGCAACTTTGACGCCGGGAGCGGCGACTCCTGGGAGTCGGCCGACAGCGGCTCGGACGACGGCGGCTCAGACGACAGTAGCTGGTGAGGCCCGGGATCGCCTGACGCGCGGCAAGCACATGGCGGCGCTCGGCCTGCCATGTGATGGGTCGCGGGCGCAACTTGCGCAACCAGGCTGGCGGCGCGCACAATGGCGCCATGCGAGCCGCGCTGCACCTCCGCTGTTGGTTCCGGTCCCAGTGCCTCCTGGCTGCGGCCATCAGTGCGGCGCTGCTGGGTGTCATGGTCCCGGCTGCCGCGCAGATGCGGCCGTTGGCGCAATGGAAAGGGTATGCCGGCGGCGGCGCCATCACGTTTCCAAAATATACCGGCAGCCGCGCCAGCGAAACCATCGCAGCCCCGCTTCTCATGTTCGAGTACAAGGAAACGGTTTACGTCGACCTGGTGCGTGCCGGCATCCGCCTCTGGTCAAACGCCGATCGCAGCCTGGCCTTCGGGATCGCGGCCGAGCCGCGCTTCGGTTTTCGCGCCGCTGACGGTGCCCGGCTTGCGGGCATGGCGACGCGGCGCGACAGCATCGAAATCGGCCCCAATCTCGAATGGGAGAGCCCGGCGCTGTCGGCCAACGTGGCGCTGTTCCGCGACGTGAACGGCGCCAGCGGCGGCGCTTCGCTGCGCGCCGGCGCCTATCATCAGTTGATCGACAGCGGTCGCTGGGACCTGGGTTTGTATGGCGCGATTGATCGCGCCAACGCCAAGGTGGCGAACTATTATTTCGGCGTCCGCGGCGACGAGGCCACGCTGGTGCGGCCGTTCTACCAGCCCGGAGCGACCACTCACCTGACAGCCGGTGTATCGGCGGCCTACCGCTTCAGTGAACGTCATGCCGTGTTGTTCGGCGTGCAAGCCACGCGACTCGGCGCCGGTGCGGCGGCCAGCCCGATTGTCGAGGTGCGCAATGCCGCGATCGCGTACGCCGGGCTTGGCTGGCGTCTTTGATGCGGTAGCCGGCGCAGGCCTCAACCCGCAGCCGCGCTGCGCGGCAGGCATAGCGTGAAGGTGGCGCCGCCGTCGGCATTGTTGCCGGCGCTGATGGTGCCATGATGCGCGCCGACAATTTCCCGGCAAATTGCCAGCCCCAGGCCGCTGCCCGCCGCATCCGGCATGCTCGCTGCGCTTCTGCCGGCGAACGCGTCGAACACGGCCTCGAGCTGATCACCCGGGATGCCGATGCCGGAATCGGTGATCGTCAGCAGCAGGGCCGGTTCCGGCGTCACCGCTCCGGCTGTGCGATCAAACGAGGCCATCGCGTCTTCAAGGCGCAGGGTGATGCGGCCGGCGCGTGGCGTGAACTTGATGGCATTGCCCAGCAGATTGCGTACCACCTGACCGAAACGCCGCCCATCGACTTCGGCGATCGCGCTCCTGGCGGCAACGTCGAGAGTCACGGTCTGGCCCTTTGCGGTCGCCAGCGGTGCAAACTCTTCAATCGCTTCGGCGATCAGGGCATGCAGGTCATGCGGCGCCTTCTGCAAGCTCAGCAGGCCGGCCTCGGCCTTGGACAGGTCGAGCAGGTCATCGAGCAGGCCGAGCAGGCGCTGGCCGGAACGATTGATGCGTTCGAAATAGCCGCGCAGCCGGTCCGGTGCGGCGCCGCCGGCACGACCCTCGCCGAGGGAGGAATAGGTCAGGATTGCATGCATCGGCGTACGCATTTCGTGCGACATCCGGGCCAGGAAGTCCGATTTCGAGCGATTCGCATGCTCCGCGCTCTCCTTGGCTCGCTTGAGGTCGGCCAGTTGCAGATTGACCAACGACTGCAGATGATTGCGGTGACGCAGCAGATCGTCGGCTGCGCGCATGCGCTGGGTCACGTCGGCGAAGGTAAAGACGTGGCCGACCAGGCGCCCGGCCATGTGCTGAGGTCTTGAGCGCTGCTCCAGCAAGGTGCCGCCGGCGAGTTCGAGAACGTGACAGGTCTCGTGCCTGCCGTCAGCCAGGATCGACTCGATCAATCGCTTGTAGGCCGCCGGGTCGGGCAGCATGGCGGCCATGAAGCTGCGGATTTCATGACCGGCGCTGTGGTTGGCAAGCTCCTCCGGCAGGGACCAGAGTTGCGTCATGCGGTGATTCAGGTTCACCAAATGACCCTGGCGGTCGAGCACAAGAATGCCGTCGGCGGTCGCCTCCAGGGTCGTTCGCAGCTGCGCCGCATCGCGCGTGGCTTGTTCGCGCGCGCGCGGATCCGGGTGCGGGTCGCGGGCGCGAACCACCATCCAGATGGTGCCGGAGCGGTCGTCGGGCGTCACCGAGCGGGTCAGCGCGAGCACGCTGCCGTCGGCGCACTGGTAATCGCTTGCGACGTCCTCTGCCGGATCGCGATGGCCGCGGCTGACCGCTTCCCAGTAGCTGGCATCGGCGAGCGCGATTTCGAGTTGCGTGATCGGCATGCCCAGCAGTTGCGCAGGCGGATAGCCAAGCCTGGCATGGGCATGCCGGTTGGCCGCGCGCACCGTCAGGTTGAGCGGATCAACCACCAGCAGGATCTCGCCGGCATGCGCCAGCAGGATCGAATCGAAGTGCGAATCGGGCTGCATGACGGGTTGTGTACTCACTTTGCCGCGCTGTCGAAGTAATACGAGACCCGGCTGCGCACGCGCAGATATTCGCGCACCTCGCGGGTGACCGCGGCGGGCCGCAGCGCGCCGCTGATGTTCACTTCGGGTTGTTCCGCCAGATCGATGATCATCGGCAGATCTGCGCTCATGCGCGGCTCATAGACCACCACCGTGGGCTTGAGCGGCCGCGCCGGATTGACTGATGTCACGATGCAGATGGCTTCATTGGACAGCGATACCAGGGTGCCCGGCGGGTACACCCCGAGACTGCGGATCAGCACCTGCAGCAGGCCGGCGTCGAACCAGGCCTTCTGCTGCCTGAAGATGCGCGACAGCGCCTCGTGAGGCGTCAACGACAGCGCCGGGTTGACCGGATTGCACAGGTTGTCATAGTGGTTCACCATCGCCACGATGCGGGCGAGCGGTGCGATCGCGTCGCCCCGCAGGCGGTTCGGATAGCCGCTGCCGTCGGCCAGTTCGTGGTGCTGGCCGATGATCGCCCGCACTTCGGCAGGCAGGTCGAGTGCCTGCGTGCGCCGTACGCCGTACTCGCAATGCAGCTCGCGCGCGGCCCGTTCCACCGCACTCAGGGGATCGGTATTGCGCAGGATGCGCGATGGCACTTCGGCCAGGCCGATGTCGTGGAACAGCGCGCCCTGGCCGAGCGCTTTCGCTTCATCGGCCGACAGGCCAAGCTGGCGGGCCAGCAGCAGGCCGAGGACCGCGACATTGAGCGTGTGGACGAAAACGTCGGGCACGCCGGGCCGCGATCCGAGCGCGTGAATGGTCACCTCGGGGGCGTCGAGGAACTCGGTGACCATCTGCTCGACCAGATGGGCGGCATCGACCACGGTTTGCGCCGGATGCGCCTCGAGGCCCTGCTGCAGGTTGCGCACGCTGTTGGCCGCGCGCAGATAATTTTTCTCCACCCGGGTCATGGTCTCGCGCTGCACCCGCAGGTGCTGCTGGCGCTCGCGTTTGGCGACCAGCGCGGGATCATCGGCGCGCAGCGCGCCTGGCGCCGGCGCGGCCGCAGGTAGGGCGGCGGCGATCGGCGGCGCTGGCCTGACGTCACTCCTGGCGGGGTCGAAACGGATCTGCTGCAAGCCGAGCGAACGCAGCGTGCTGATCTGGTCTTCGGACTTGATCTTGAAGCTGCCGAGGCCGAACGGATGCTCCATCCAGTGCAAATCCAGCTGGATATACAGACCGACCTGCAGTTGGTCGATGGAGATGGTGTGCAACATGCGGTGACCGGCGGGCGAAGCAAGCACAACTTTAGCCCGGCACCGCCAGCGCGATCGCGCGAAAATCGCCGCCGAAGGGCGTCAATTCCGGCGACGCGCCTTGCCGCAATCCCGAATCAAAGCGGCGGCCAGCGCTTCCGCCAGGGTTGCGCGCCTTCGTATTCGCGCGCCAGGGCGCACAGCAGGCCGTCCTCGCCGAAACGGCCGACCAACTGCATGCCGATCGGCAAGCCATCCGGCGCCGGCGTGCATGGCAGGCTGATGGCCGGCAATCCGGCGGCATTGGCAAAGCCGGTAAACAGCGCATGACCGCGCGGACCGACCTCGCGGTTGTCGATACGGCTCGGGTGGGTTATGCCGATCGGCCACGGCAGGGCGGCGGCGGCGGGCATCAGCAGCAGGTCGTGCTGCAGGAATAACCGTTCCAGCGCGGCGCGCAGCGTGTCCACCTGCCACAGCAGGTCAAACAGGATGGTGGCCGGCATGGCCAGGCCGGCCTCGGCATTGGCGAGTGCCGCCGGCGTCAGCAGTTCGCGCCAGCCAGGGTGCTGTTGCAGCATCCGCGCCAGCCCTGCCTGCGACAGCTGCATCCAGTGCGCCGTCACTTCGTTGGCTTCGTCAAAGCGGGTGGCGGTGTCGACCACATGCCCGCGGTGGCGCAGGTGTCCGGCGGCAAGGGCGACGCTGGCTGCGATTACCGGATCGACCGGCGCATCGCCGAAGGTCGGGATATGCAGGATGCGCAGGCGCGGCAAGCTCGGCGGCAACTCGAACGGCAGGTGCGCGAACAGCATCGATTGCGCGTCACGCGCGTCCGGGGCGCTGATCGCCGCCAGCAGCAGCACCGCGTCATCGACCGTGCGCGTGATCGGGCCGGCCACCTCGTAGTCGAGAAAGATCGCTGGCAGTCCATCGCTGCGCGGCACCCGGCCGCGCGAGGGCTTGAGGCCCACCAGGCCGGTGTGTGAAGCAGGTCGGCGAATCGATCCGCCGCCGTCGGTGCCGAGTGCAAGCGGGCCGAAACCGGCCGCCACGGCCGCCACCGCGCCACCGCTCGAGCCGCCGGGTGTCAAGGCGGTGTTCCATGGATTGCGGGTCGGGCCGAACAGCGGATTGTCGGTGTGGCCCTGCATCGCGAACTCGGGCGAGTTGGTCTTGCCCAGAATCACGGCGCCGGCGGCACGCAGTCGCGCGACCGGCAGTTCATCAATCACCGGGACGTGATCGGCGAACAGCCGGCTGCCCCAGGTGGTGCGCAGCGCCGCCACCGCGATGTTGTCCTTGATGCTGAGCGGCACGCCATCAAGGCCGCCCAGCGGCCGGCCTGCCGCATGGCGCAAGGTGCTGGCCCGGGCGGCTGCGCGCGCGCCGGTGGCGTCATGGGTGACGATCGCGTTCAGCGTTGCATTGTGCGCAGCAATCCGTGCCA
This sequence comes from Burkholderiales bacterium, assembly GCA_031423955.1. Taxonomy (GTDB): domain Bacteria; phylum Pseudomonadota; class Gammaproteobacteria; order Burkholderiales; family JAEUOS01; genus JAEUOS01. The sequence goes on along the minus strand of JANPGJ010000702.1, from coordinate 6,658 downwards.
GCACCTGTTCCAGCGCCATCTCCGGGGTGAAGTGCAAGGCGCGAAAGCCGGCCGCAAGTTCGGTGGCTGAAAGGCGCCATAGTTCATTCGAGCTGTTCATGTCGGCGGTGGCGCGTTTGCGGATGCGCGATTGTACGGACCTGGCGCGCCGCGGCACTGGTGTAGCGGGCGATCCGTGCGCAGCCGCCACGCAGACTCGTCGTGGCCTTGCCGGTGAATGTTGCTATAGTCGAAACAATGATGATGCGACTCCCGATGATGGCGGCGCGAGCCGATTGGTGTACGGTGCGGCGCGCCGGACCCGCGGCGCGGTGCGCGCGATGAGCGGCGCGATCAGGGTGATCGTCGTCGGCGGCGGACCGGTAGGCATGGTCACCGCGCTGGCGATGGCGCAGCGCGGCCTGCAGGTGACCGTGCTGGAGACCGAGGCGTCGTACGACGACCGGCCGCGCGCCGCCTCGACCCATGCCTCGACCCTCGAAATGCTCGCCGGGCTGGGCCTGATCGACGAGGTACTGCGCCAGGGCCTGGTCTCGCCGCGCTTCCAGCACTGGGACCGGGTGTCGGGGGAACTGGTCGCCGAGTTCGACTATGCGCGGCTCAAGGACGACACGCCCTACCCGTATGTCGTGCAATGCGAGTCGCACAAGCTGGTGGCGATCGCCGAGGCCCGTCTGCGTCTGCTGCCCCACGTGCGGATACTGCGCCTGCACACCGCCACCGCGCTGCGGCAGTATGACGACAGCGTCGAAGTCACCTGCGAAGCGCCGCACGGGTCGCTGCGCCTGAGCGCCGATTTCGTGGTCGGCACCGACGGCGCGCGCAGCGTGGTGCGCAGCGCCATCGGCGCCGATTTCGCCGGCTACACCTTCGACGAGCGCTTCATCGGCATGACCACCCGCTTCGATTTCGAAGAGCACTATGGCTACTCCAATCGCAATTATTTTTCCGACCCTGAGCGCTGGTGCGCGGTGTTCAAGGTGGCGGGCAACGACCTCAAGGGGCTGTGGCGGGTAATCTCGCCGGCCACCACGGCCGAGCCCGATGAGGTGGTGCTGTCGGAGGAGGCATTGCAGCAGCGCCTGCAGCGTTTTTTCCCGCGCGCCGAGCCCTACACCATCGAGTATCGCGGTGCCTATCGCTTTCATCAGCGGGTGGCCGAGTCGTTTCGCGTCGGCCGCGTATTCCTGGCCGGCGACGCCGCCCACATCAACAACCCGGCCGGTGGCCTGGGGCTCAACAGCGGCATCCATGATGGCCTGGAACTGGCGGAGATCCTGGAGCACTGCATGCACCACGGCATTGACGAAAACATGCTCGACCGCTATCAGCGTCGGCGCCGCAGCTTGAATATCGAGTTCGTGCAGCAGGATACGGTGATCAACAAACGGCGCATGGAGGAATCCGATCCGCAGGTGCGGCGCCGCAATCATGATGAATTGAAGCGGATATCCATTGATCCGGTGGCCTGCCACCAGTTCCTGTTGCGGGCCTCACTGATCGAGAGCACGCGCAAGGCGCGCCTGATAGCCTGAAAATGCAAGCGTGATGTCGGCGCAGTCTGGCCAGGCCGGCCCGGCTTGGGCCGGCGACTGAAAAAATTCCAGAGGAAAGTGCGGCGATGGAGGCGATGTCCGATATGCAAGCTCATGGCGCCGCAGGCGCGTCGGAGTACCTCGATCTGGTGATCGTCGGCGCCGGCTTTGCCGGCATGTACATGCTGGTGCGCGCGCGCGAACTGGGGTTCTCCGCATGCGTGATCGAGGCGGGCCATGACGTCGGCGGCACCTGGTACTGGAATCGCTATCCGGGGGCGCGCTGCGACATCGAGAGCCTCGAATACTCCTACGGCTTCGACGAGGCGCTGCAGCAGGAATGGAAATGGTCGGAGCGCTTTGCCCCGCAGCCGGAAATACTTGCCTATGCGCGCCACGTGGCGGAGCGCTTCGACCTTGCGCGCGACATCCGCTTCGGCACACGCGTTACACGCGCCTGGTTTGACGATGCTGCCGGCCAGTGGAGCGTGGGCACGGATACCGGGCTGGAACTTCGATCACGCTTTGTGGTGATGGCCACCGGCTCTCTGTCTTCAACCAACCTGCCGGCCATTGCCGGGCGCGACAGCTTCGCGGGGCCCTCGCACCACACCGGCGCATGGCCGCATGAGCCGGTGGATTTCACCGGCAAACGGGTGGGCGTGATCGGCACCGGCTCGTCAGCGGTGCAGTCGATCCCGGTCATCGCGGCCGAAGCGGCTGAACTCCATGTTTTCCAGCGCACCGCCGCCTATTCCGTGCCCGCGCACAACGCGTCGCTGGACGCAGACTATGAAGCGCAGGTCAAGGCCGATTACCGCGAATTCCGTCGCCGCAACGAACTGATGCCGGCCGGCTTCGGCTCGAACCTGCGCGCCAACGAACAGTCCGCCCTGGCGGCCAGCGCCGCGCAGCGCGAGGTCGAATTCGAGCAACGCTGGCGCTCGGGCGGACTGGGTTTCACGCGCGCCTTTGGCGACATCATCCTCGATACGCGCGCCAACGAGTTCGCCGCGGAATTCGTGCGCGGCAAGATCCGTGAGCTGGTCGCCGACCCGGCCACCGCCGCGCTGCTGTCGCCGGCGCAACCGGTGGCCTGCAAGCGCATGTGTGTCGATACCGGCTACTACCAGACCTTCAACCTGCCGCATGTGCATCTGGTCGATATCAGCGCCGGCGGTATCGAGAGAATCACGCCGCGCGGCTTGAGCGCGGCCGGCCGCGAATTCGAGCTCGATGCGCTGGTGTTCGCCACCGGCTTCGACGCCATGACCGGCACCCTGCTGCGCATGGATATTCGCGGCCGCGGCGGCGTCACCCTGGGTGAAAAATGGCATGCCGGTCCGCTCAACAACCTGGGCCTGACCGTTGCCGGTTTCCCCAACCTTTTCATCGTCAACGGGCCCGGCAGCCCCTCGGTGCTGACCAACATGATCGTCTCCATCGAACAGCATGTGCGTTTCATCGGCGACTGCCTGGGGTGGATGCGCGACCGCGGGCATGCTCGCATCGAGGCTGACGCCGCTGCCGAGCGCGACTGGGTCGACCATGTCAACACGGTGGCCAATCACACGATTTTTCCCAGCTGCAACTCCTGGTACCTGGGCGCCAACGTGCCGGGCAAGACACGCGTGTTCATGCCTTTGGTGGGCTATCCGGGTTACGTGCAGAAGTGCGAGGCAGTGGTGGCTAAGGGCTATGCCGGCTTCGCATTTTCCTAGCACTGCGGCGCTTGCCGTGTTGCCGATGAGCGATGGATAGCGCCGACCGCCGGCCATTCGCCGGCATCAAGGTGCTCGACGCCACGCGCGTGTTGGCCGGCCCCTATGCGGCGTATCAGCTGGGCTTGCTCGGGGCGGAGGTGCTGAAGATCGAAAAGCCTGGCGCCGGCGACAGCGTGCGCTTTCGCGGCACCGATGCGGCGCTCGCGGGCGCCGGCCTTGCCACCTACTTTCTCGGCCAGGGGGCGAACAAGCGCTGCATTGCAATCGATCTGGACCAGGCTGCCGGGCGCGCGGTATTTCTGCGCCTGGTGGCGGGTGCCGATGTCCTGATCGAGAACCTGCGTGGCGGCGCGCTTGCGCGACGCGGCCTTGGACCCGAAGTATTGAGCGCGACCAATGCACGCCTGATTCACTGCTCGATCACCGGCTACGGTGCGGGCGGCCCGCGCGCCGGCGACCCGGCCTACGACCCGGTGATCCAGGCGGCGGCCGGACTGATGAGCCTGACCGGCACCGCGCAGACCGGGCCGCTCAAGACCGGCGCGCCGGTGATCGACTATGCGACCGGCATGGCGGCTGCATTCGCGATCGCCGCGGCGCTGCATCAGCGCAGCGCCGGTGGCGGCGGGCAAAACATCGACGTGTCGATGCACGAGGTGGCACTGGGCCTGATGACCAACGTGGTGACAGAAACGCTGAACTGCACCGCCGACGCCGGCCATGGCGGCGACGATTCGGTGCATGGCAACCCGGTGATGGCGGTGTATCCGACGCTAAGCGGGCAATTGTCGGTGGCGGCGCTCGAAGAGCATCAGGTCATTCACCTGATCGAGGCGCTGGGTGAGCCGCGTCTGCTTGCGGACCCGCGCTTTTGCGATGCCGGTGGTCGGCGCGCACATCGCGAGGGGTTGCGCGCCGCGATGTCGCAGCGGTTTGCTGCCCGCGACGCGACCCATTGGGAGCGCGTGCTCAATCAGGCCGGTGTGCCGGCGGCGCGGGTGCGCACCGTTCCCGAGGCCCTTGCCGAGGGGCAAACGCGCTCGCGCGGCGTGCTGCAGACAGTCGATCTGCGGCCAGGCGTGGCGCGCGAGGCCGGCCTGCTGCTGGCGCCGTTTCGCTTCGCGCACGACGGCCCGCGCATCGACAGCGCGCCGCGCCCGCTGGGCGCGGATACCGATGCGGTGTTGCGCGGCTTGGGCTACGCCGAAGAAGACATCGCCGCGATGCGCGCGACGGCGGCGATCGGCTGAGAAGGCCGCAGCTGCCGGCGCCATCACTGGCGCCGATCAACCGCAACCGAAATGCCGGCCCTGCAGGTAAAACGGCTTGAGCGCCGCGTCCAGCGCTTGCACCGTGGCGCGCCAGCTGTCGGCGGGGTCGAGTTTTGACTTGAGTTGCGCCAGCGCCTCCGCCATCAGCACCGGATAGTCGATGCCGGTGGCCATGCCATCGGCCACGATTGTCTTGCCGCCGACGATCACCCGCTTGACGTGGCCGGCATTTGCGCGCGCCAGCACGAAATCGAGCACCGGCACATCGTCGAAGATGCGGTCTTCCATCAGCGCACGGCCGTCGAGCAGCAACAGGTCGGCCGGCTCCCCCACCGCGATGGCGCCGCTGGCCGCAATGCCGCTGACCGCCTGCTTGCCGTGGCGGCAGGCCATGGCGAAGCCCTGGGCCGGCGTCACCGCCATCTCATAGCCCCAGCCTTTGTGCAAGTGGTAGAGCAGGCGCATCTCGCGCAAGGCGTCGTCGTCTTCATCGAAGGCGCTGCCGTCCAGTCCCATTGCCACCTTGCAGCCGCGTTTCAACATTTCGGCCACCGGCGCGATGCCGGAGCGCAGGCTCAGGTTCGAGCTGGTGTTGACCGCGATTACCGCGCCTCCCGCGGCGATGGTGTCGAGTTCATCGGGGCGCGCATGGGCGCAGTGCGCCAAGGTCAGGCGCGGCGACAACAGGCCCAGCGCCTTTATATGATTGACGATGCCGCCGGGGTAGGCATGGTCGGCCCACTCGCGCTGGTAGCGGGTTTCCAGCAGGTGCATGTGTACCTGGCGCTGTTTGAGCGCGGAGGCCTCAGCAACCCGGCCCAGCAGTTCATCCGAACACCACTGCACGCCGTTGGGGCCGTATTGCACATTGAACCCCGGGCCGTGGCAGGCTTCCGCAATCTCGTCGGCCAGGGCCATTTGCGTGGCCACCGACGCCATCGGGCCGTCAAGCCGCGCCGCCACCGCCTTGCGGATCGATGCCGGCAGATGCAGCAACACCTGCGCGCTTTCGGCATAGGCCAGCGGCTGGCGATCGCGCATCGCCACCGCGAAGCCGACATGGGTGCCGACATCGCGTGCCGCGCGCGCCACCGCACGGGCTTCGGTGACCGGGTCGGTCAAACCTTGCATCCTGGTGTAGTGAACCATCACGCGGCCGACGCCGCGCATCGCCGAGCGTGCCAGCGACGTCGCAGCCGTCAGGTAAGGATCGACGCCGGGTACCACGCCCAGATAGAAGATCCAGCCTTCGAGCGGCTTGTCAAAGCCGCCGAAGGCTGTGGTGCGAAAGGCGCGTGCGTGGTCGTGGGCATTGGCGAGGCCCGGCAGGGCGATCAGGCCGTTGCCGGTGGCCGTAGCAGGAGTGATCGCGGTGATGCCGGAGGCGTCAAAACTGACAGTCGCACCGCGTTGTTCGGTGTTTCCGGGTAGCGCCAGCAGCCAGTCGGCTTCAATCGTGGTCATCGGAGAATGCCCTTCAGATAAGGTGCGCGCGGCGGGTATGCTCACATGCTCTCATGCTTCGCGCCAATGCAGCACCGAACGTTCCGCCGCCGAGGTGGCGGCGAATACCAGCAGTGCCACCGTGACCGAAGACAAGATCGCTGCCCACAGCAATTCGATTTCGCGTAGTTCGCCCGACTCCAGGATCAGGAAGCCCAGGCCGCGCGAACCGGTTAGCCATTCGGCCAGCATTGCGCCCAGGATCGCGTTGGCGCCGGCGATGCGCAGGCCGGTGAAAAAATACGGCAGCGAAAACGGCGCGCGCAGCATGCGGATCTGCTGCCAGCGCGAGGCGCCGTACACATGCATCAGTTCGAGGGTGGAGCGATCGGGCGCCTGCAGGCCGCGCATCAGGTTCACCAGGATCGGGAAAAACGATACCAGCACCACCACCACGATGTTGGTGCCGACGCCGCGCCCGACCATCAGGGTGATCAACGGCGCGATCGCCGCCGCCGGCATCGAGCGAAAGCCGATCACCAGCGGCATCGAGGCTTGCGCGAGAAGGCGGAAGCTGACGAACAGCACCGCAAGCGAGATCGCGAACACCGAGGAGACGGTCAGACCCAGCAGGGCCGAACTGAAGGTGTAGCTGCCGTGATGCAACAAGGCCGCACGCTTGTCG
>JANPGJ010000701.1:0-5528 GCA_031423955.1 Burkholderiales bacterium | reverse complement strand
TGAAAATCCTTGACTGAAGTACCTTCACGCAGGAATTCGGGATTGAACACCAGGGAAAGCCCGTCGCCGATGTTGCGCCCCGAGCTTTCGAGCAATAGCGGAAGGATACGGTCTTCAGTAGTGCCTGGCTGCACCGTACTGCGGATGACGACGGTGTGCGCGCCGGTCTTCTTGCGTATCACGGCGCCGATCGAGCGAATCACGGCATCAATCGCCGTCAAGTTTGGTGTGTAATTCGGGTTCGACGGTGTCGCAACCGATATCAGCGAAATCTCCGAATTGAGAACAGCGTCTTCGACATCCGCGGTGGCCCGCAGGTTTCCGGCCTTGACAGCCGCGGCGATCAACTCGTTGATGCCGTCCTCGACCACCGGCGATTCGCCGTCGTTGATCATACGAACCTTGAGCGCGTTCGTATCGACACCGATCACCTGATGCCCGATCGCCGAAAGGCAACCGCAGGATACGGCACCCACGTAACCCAAGCCGAATACCGAAATCTTCACAGCGATCCTTCCAGATGGTAGCGCGAGCGAATCTGTCGCAGAAAGGCTTCTTGCGCAGCTGAGTCGATCGGCGCAGACGGAGAGTAATTCTGCGTTCGAACCAATGAATGATATCACCCACCCAACTGCCATTGATCGTTGAAGAAAGCATGATTACCCCGCTAATGCTTCAGCGTTGCCAGTAATCATCGGGCTTTTCATTGACAGTGATCGCGCCGCGATGGACTAGAGCCGGTTCGGAATTTCGATCGCCATACGCGCACTTGCCCGGGCATCCTGCTAGCTGTCCGTCGAAATAAATTCATGGCTGGCACTTTTGCGCCGAACATGGATGCCCTCGGCCATCCGGGCATTCGCCCGCCGCGCGGAGCTAGTACAGTACGGGTCAATGAAGTGCGCCAGACAATGACCACACGCCAAATATCCGAGATTGCCAGCCCGCTGCTGGTCGCCGCGGCACTCGCAAGCTGCCTATTTTCGCTCACCGTATGCGCCGCCGACATGAGTGACGCCGCGCGCGCAGGCGTCGCGCGGGGCCGGGTCCTGCAGGTTGGCGCAACCCGCGTGCTGCGCAGCCCGTCGGCCGCTGCCGCCATCGCCCGTTCCGGCGACACCATCGAAATCGATGCCGAGGAGTACCGCGGCGATGTAGCGGTATGGGACCGCGACGGGATCGTCATTCGCGCCGTCGGTGGCCGGGCGCGGCTGGTGGCTGCGGGGGCCAGTGCGGAGAGCAAGGCGATCTGGGTAGTCCGCAGCAGGCATCTGGTGGTTGAAAACATCGATTTCATCGGCGCGCGTGTGCCCAGCCGCAATGGCGCCGGCATCCGCTTTGAACGCGGGCACCTCGTGGTCCGCAATTGCGCCTTCCTCGACAACGAGAACGGCATCCTGACCGGCAATGAAGCCGATACCCAACTCGAGATCGAAGGCAGCGAGTTTGGCAACAACGGCCACGGCGATGGCTACAGCCACAACCTCTACGTCGGCACCATTGCGCGGCTGACGGTGACGTCCAGCTATTTCCATCATGCGCGCGTCGGTCATCTGCTCAAGAGCCGGGCCGCCGAAAGCCGGATTCTCTACAACCGCCTGACTGACGAGACCGGCGGCGCCGCGAGCTATGAACTTGAATTTCCGAGCGGCGGCGTTGCCCATGTCGTGGGCAACATCATCGAGCAAGGCGCGCTCACCAGCAATCCGACGCTGCTGTCGTTTGGCGCCGAGGGCTATCACTGGCCGCGCAACGAGTTGCACCTGATCAACAACACCCTGATCGACAATCGTGCCAGTGGCGGCGTGTTTCTGGTAGTCAATCCGGAGAATCGGCGGTTGCTCGCGGTGAACAACCTGTTGATCGGCGCTGGTTCGCTCGAAACTGCGGGCGTAGGCGAGTACCGCAACAATTTCACTGCGCAGCGCGATGATTTCGTCGATCCCGATCGTGGCGACTATCGCTTGCGGGCGAATTCGCCGGTGGTCGGTCGATCGCTCCTGGCGCAGCAAACCGCCGGCGTGTTGCATGTGGCGCAGCGCGAATATCTGCATCCGAGGCAGTCGCAAGTGCTTGGACGGGGCACGAAACTTGTGCCGGGCGCGCTTCAAAGCCTTGGCCCGCCGCCGTGAGCCGCTCGCTGCGGCCATGATCGCCGGCTGGTCAATAATTGCAATCGTCAGCAAAATGACGGATGGGTCGCGGGTGTCCTGCCTGGCATGGTTGACACGCCCGATCAGCGCCGCACTGACGGAGCCTGCAAAATTGCCCGCGCCATCCGGTGCGACCGGCGGACGGCAATCACCGGCGACGAAAGCAATCGGCGCATCGGTGTCGTGGTTGCCAACCCGCAACTTATCGCGGCAGACGGACTCCCTTGCACAGACGCGGCGAGGCCTGTGTTGTCCGGGGCGCGGCGCAATGGCTGACCCGGATGGCTGGTGCAGCGGTAGAATCATGACGCTAAGTCATGGCTGGCGTACGCTGTGGAGTTGCCCTTGCCCAAGTGTGGCGAAAGAATGCCGGCAGTATTCACCAGTATCGGGATCTGACGAAAAATGACATCGCGATTGAACAAGCATTTCTTCTATATTCGCTTGACCGCGGCTACCCTTGCAACGGCTGTTCTGCTGGCAAGTGCCGGTTGCACCGGCGAAAAGCCTGCTGTCTTGCTCGAGTCTGCCAAGCAACATATCGCCAAGCGCGACTACAAGACAGCGATCATCCAGACCAAGAGCGCCCTGCAGAAGCTGCCGGATTCGGCCGAGGCCCGCTTTCTGCTCGGCAAAGCCTTGTTCGAGAATGGCGATGTTGCCGCAGCGGTGGTTGAATTGCGCAGGGCCGGCGACGCCAGATATCCGACCGATGAAGTCACGCCGCTGCTCATGCGTGCGCTGATCGCGGCCAATCAGGCCGCCAAGGCAATCGAACTCGCGCGGCTGTCGCCGGCCGTATCGGTCGCCGCCAAAGCCGATGTAATGGCGATGACGGCGTTGGCACAACTGGTGGCGGGCGATGGGGCTGCCGCGCTGACCGCGGCTGACGAGGCCTTGCGCATGAAGCCCGGGCATGTTCCCGGGCTGATGGCGCGCGCGCGGATCAAGGCCTTCGGTGGCAACGTGACGGCCGCGCTGACGGCGCTCGATCAGGCGCTTGCGGCTGACCCTGCCAATCCCGATGCCCTCAAGTTGAAGGGTGATTTTCTGTTGGCCACCGACCGTGTCGAAGATGGGGCCGCAAGCTATCGCAAGGCAATCGAGGCTCGTCCGGATTTGCCGGGCTTGCGCGCGCCATATGCGTTGGCGCTTCTTACGCAAGCCCGATTCGACCCGGCATCGCCCAGATTTGGCGAGGCTGAAAAGGAGGTTGAAGTCCTCAGGAAAGCCATACCCGACTACTACTACACCTTGATGCTGCGCGCCAGGGTCGCGTTCGCCAAGCGTGACTTTGCGACGGCCAAGGAAGCGGTGTCGCGATTGTTGAATTTTTATCCCGATTCTGCGCCGGCATTGCAACTGGCAGGGGCCGTCGAATACAACCTCAATGCGCTGGCGCAGGCGGAATCCCTTTTGCTCAAGGCGCTCCAGGGCGACCCGCAGTCGCTCAATACGCGGCGGCTGTTGATCCTCACCTATCTGAACGCTGGCCAACATGCCAAGGCACTCAACATCCTTGAGCCGGTCGTGGCCAAAATCGATACCGATGCGGACCTGCTGCAACTGGCGGGCAATGTCTATTTGCAGGCAGGTGACCCGCGCAAGGCTGAAGATGCACTCTTGAAGGCATCCAAACTACAACCCGATGCGGGCAAACGCACGGCCCTGGCGCTGGTGCGCCTGGCCAAGGGTGAAAGCGAAACGGTGTATGCCGAACTCGAGCAGATTGCAGCCACCGACAAGAGCATCACCGCTGATATGGCGCTGATCGCCAGTTTGCTGCACAGGTCAAGGCTCGACAAGGCTCTCGAGGCGGTTGACAGACTCGAGAAAAAAACGCCCAACAGCATGCTGACGTTCAATTTGCGCGGGCGCATATATTTGGCGAAATTCGATATCGCATCTGCGCGCAAGAATTTTGAACAGGCACTGCAGATCAATCCGGGATTTTATTCGGCATCTTCCGCACTTGCGGCGATGGATCAGGCCGACGGCAAGCCCGAGGCTGCGATCAAGCGTTTCGAGGCGGTGCTTGCCGCCGACCCGAAGAACGTGGCCGCGTATGTCGCGCTGGCCAAGGTCAAGATGTTGGTCAGGGCGCCGTTGAATGAGATCAGCGCTGTTCTGCAGAAGGCCATCGCCGCCGATCCCGCCGACGCATCCGCGCGCGTGGCGCTGGTCGACATGTACCTGACCCACAAGGACCCGAAAAAGGCGGTCGCCACAGGGCAGGAGGCCCTGGCGGTGCTGCCCGGGCGCGCAGATGTCCTTGCAGCGCTGGGCACCGCGCAACAGGCGGCCGGTGAACTCGATCAGGCGCTCGCAACCTTCGGGAAACTGGCGGCGATTCAACCCAATTCCGTCGTTCCCCACCTGCAGATCGCCGAGATTCATGCCAGGAACAGGGACTTCGATAATGCGATGCGCAGCCTGCGCAAGGCGATCGAGGTCAACCCCGGGCATGTCATGAGCTACAAGGGGCTGGTGAAACTCCAGCTTGCCCTGGGCCGCGACAAGGATGCGCGCGCCACCGCGCGCGAGTTGCAAAAGGCGCTGCCCAACGACCCGGCGGGATCGGTGCTGCTCGGGGACGTTGAGTTGGCGGTCAAGGCATGGGGCGCGGCGGCGGATGCGTTTCGCACCGCCCTGAAGTTCGAGCCGAATCGGGACCTTACCATGAAGCTGCATGCGTCACTGGTGCTGGCGGGCGACAAGGTGGACGCGGAGCGGGTGAGTTCACGCTGGCTGGCCGACCACCCGCGTGATGCGGCGTTTCTCGGCTATCTTGGAGAGGATGCGCTGGTCAAGGGTGATTGGCGTGAAGCCGGCAAGCAGTTTCGCGCTGCCTTGTTGCTGCGACCGGACGAACCGCTGTTGCTCAACAACATGGCCATTGTCGCGGGCAAGCTGAAGCAGCCGGATGCGATTGCGCTCGCGGAAAAGGCCAACAAGGTGGCGCCCGGGCAGGCGCAATTCATGGATACGCTGGCGATGCTGCTGGCCGAAAGCGGCGACACTGTCCGTGCGCTCGACTTGCTGTCCAAGGCGGCGAGCGCACTGCCACCGGATCCGACGATCCGCCTCAACTATGCCCGCGTGCTGATGCAAGCTGGAAAGAAGCCTGAAGCACGCAAGGAACTCGAGGCGCTCGCGAAACTGGGTGACAAATACGTTTCGCAAGCCGAAGTAGCGAAACTGCTCGCAGAATTGTGAGCGAGTGACCCGCAGGGTTCGGCGGGATCAGCGGGTGGCGGCGATGAACAATTGCCACATGCGGCCATCGGCATAGGGGTTGTTGTTGCTCACGATGCCTTGCAGCGGATCGTAGACCAGCGCGATCCGCACCGCGGAAAAGCCGGCACGCGACACATC
>JANPGJ010000700.1:0-29140 GCA_031423955.1 Burkholderiales bacterium | reverse complement strand
GATGATTTCGCTTTTGACGACTGCAAAGCTGCGGCCGGTGTGAATCGGGGTCGAGCGGCATTCCAGGGTTGCGCCCTTGCCGGGGCTCAGGAACCATGCCGACAGATTGGCAAGGATGGCGTGCTGCGGCACCGCCGCCATCGCGGTGTGCGCGGCCAGGCCAAGCAGGATGCCGCCTTGCACATGGCCGACACGATTGGCCGTGTGCGCGCCGGTGGCGACCCGGCACAGTGCGCCGTCGCCGTCTACCTGTGGCAGCAGCCCCCAGAAGCGTCGCAGGAACGACGCTTCGGCATGCGCCTGATCGGCCAGTGCGGCGTCACAGGCGGCGAGGATGGCGCGCTCGCGCGCATCTAGGTCGGCCTCGGCGAGCGGGATTGGCGGCGCGCGATTGGGGTCTTGCCAGGGCAGGGGTGCCAGCACGCGGCCCCCGGGTGGTGGCGGCAGGCGCACGAACGAGGCGCTGCCGTGGCACACCGGGACCCCGGCCACCTGCGCGCTGCCGCGCGAGAGCAACTGGCCCGCCGCATCGCCCTGGGTGGCGCCCTCGTACATCGCATCGATTTGCAGGTCCCCGCGCAAGGTGGCGCCGGTGAATTGCGCGTGCAGGTGGGTGGTGGCAATACGCTCGCCGGGCTGGATGAACATCCGGGTCGGCGTCGCCAGAGCGGCATCGAGGGTCATCAGGAGCGCGGTCAGTTCCAGATGGCCATTGCGGTCGGTGCAGTGCGGCGCCGCCGGAATGGCAATGCGGGCGCTGCCCTTGCCGATGCGCGGCCAGGTGGTATCAAGAAAAAAGCCGGTGAAGCTGAAACCCGGGATGCGGTCGCGTGCCATGCCGGCCAGCACGCTCGCACGCATCCGGTCATTCTCGTTGTATTGCATGCGCGTCCGGCCTCAATCAGGCTTGATGCCTGCGCGCTTGATCACCGCTGCCCATTTGGTCATTTCGCTTTTGACGAAGGATCCGAATTGCTCCGGCGTGCCCGGCGCGACTTCGGCACCCTGACCCAGCAGCCGTTCACGCGTTGCGGCATCGGCAAACGCCCGCACCGTATCGGCATTGATCCTGGCCACAATCTCGCGTGGCGTCGCCGCCGGCACCCAGATCCCGGCCCAGGAGTAGGCTTCGTAGCCGGGCACGCCGGCTTCGATCATGGTGGGCAATTCGGGCACCAGCGCCGAGCGCTTCGGGCTGCCGACTGCCAGCGCCTTGACCCGGCCGCTCTTCAAATGCGGCAGCGCGGTCGGGCCGTCCGAGAACATCAGCTGTACCTGGCCGGCCAGCAGATCGGTCATCGCCGGCGCGCTGCCGCGATACGGAATGTGCAGCATGAAAACGCCGGCCTTTTCCTTGAACAATTCGCCCGCCAGATGGGTGCCGCCGCCATTGCCGGCCGAACTGTAGGCCAGGCGCCCGGGATTGCTCTTGGCATACTTGATGAGTTCGCGCACGTTGGCCGCCGGCACCGACGGGTGGGCACACAGGATGATCGGAAACTGCGCGCCGAACATCACCGGCGTGAAGTCCTTTTCCAGGTCATAGGGCAACCTGTTGCCGAAGCCCGGCAATACCGACTGGTGAATCGCGCCGACGAAAATGGTCTGCCCGTCGGGCGCCGCGCGTGCCGCCGCCTCGGCGCCGATCACGCTGTTGCCGCCGCTGCGGTTCTCCACGGCCACCTGCTGGTTCCACAGTTCGGTCAGGCGCTGCGCCAGGGCGCGCGCCGTCACATCGACCGGGCCGCCGGGCGGAAACGGCACGATCAGGCGCACCGGACCGCGTGGAAACTGGGTTTGCGCCCCTGCCGTACCGGCGATGCCGCCCAGCGCGGCAAGCTTCAAGAGGGTTCTGCGGGAAGTGGTCATGGCAATGGTTTCGGCCTGGCGATGGCTGCCGCCGGTTGACAGGATCGTTGCACGCCCGGCGCGGAAGAAATCAGGCCGCCGGCCAGTCGCGCGGCTACATCCAGGACTTCGCCGGCGCCGGCATCGGTTGCGCTTTCGACAGCGCGATCCAGCCGCGCGCGATGCGATACAGCACCCACAGGCCGGTGACGATCCAGATCACGAACGCGAACGGAATGCCGATCAGCGAGATGAAAGCGATGCCGCCGATCACTGCCCACAGCAGCGCCAGCCAGAAGGTGCGGATCTGCCAGCGGAAATGGCTCTCAAGATAGGTGCCGGCGGCCTCGCCGCGATACACGTAACTCAGGATCACGCCGATGATCGAGGGCCAGCCGGCAAGAAACGCCGTGACCACGAATGCAGCGGTCGTCAGCCCAATGACCGCGCTCCACGCATGCAGGCCATAAATCACATGGGTGATGGTCAGGGGCGCCGAATCCGGCAGGCCGGTGCGGCCGTCAATGTCGTTCATGTGTCCGCGAATGTGACGGGATGCCGCTTTATACCCGAGAAAGCAGGGTGGCGGCCGGCGGCAGACCGCGCGCCGCGCTGGCCTCGGCCAGGAAATCGACAAACGCACGTACCTTGCCTGACAAGTGGCGCCGGCTCGGATAGACCGCATGAATCACCGAAGCGGGGGGTTCGAACCCGGCAAGTACGCGGATCAGGCGGCCGGCGCGCAGGTCGGCATCGACGATGAAGTCGGGCTCGCAGCAAATGCCCAGGCCGAGGACGGCGGCGATCGCCAGCATGTCGCCGTTGTTGGTTTGCAGGCTGCCGTTGACGCGCACCCGCAGGTCGCGCCCGGCACTGTCGACATAGCGCCACTCATTGCGGTTGCTCAGGTATTCGTAGATCAGGCAATTGTGTGCCGCCAGTTGCCCGGGGGTTACCGGCGTACCGCAGCGCTTGAGGTAATCCGGCGCGGCACAGGTGACCATCCGCGTCTCGCCGAGCCGTCTGGCGATCACGCTGGTGGAGCGCGATTCGCCAATGCGGATCGCCAGGTCGAAGCCTTCCTCGACGATATCGACCATGCGATCGGACAGGGATACGTCGAGACGCACATCCGGATGCTTCTGCTGGAACGGGGCGATCAGGGCGGCCAGGTAGCGCAAGCCGAAATTGACCGAACAGGTGACCCGCAGGGTGCCGCGCGCACGCCCGCGCCCGGCGTGCGCGGCCGACTCGGCTTCATCGAGATCGGCCAGCAGTTGCAGGCAGCGCTCGTTGAAGGCGCGCCCGGCTTCGGTCAGCGAGATCGAGCGGGTGGTGCGGTTGAGAAGCCGCACGTCAAGGTGCGCTTCTAGATCGGCGACGTGGCGCGAGCAGGCCGACGCGGAGATATCGAGGCGCTCGGCGGCACGCGCGAAACCGCCAAGTTCCACGACCTTCGCGAATACCTGCATGGCGCTGAAGCGATCCATCCTGCCCTCGCAATGTTTCAGCCAACTATTTCATTTCTTCCATTGCACCTGGAATTCCGGGACGAGTGAACCCTGGGCACGCGCCCTGCAGTCCGCTACCACCCCGAACAGCAAGTCCAGCGCCGGGCTTGCCCGTCCGGACCGGGATTGAAACCGTTGCGCCATGCTATTCTCGCAGCCAGGAAAATTCTGACCAGATAGTCTGACCAGTTCATTGACCAGAAAGGATTGCCGCATGACCGATTCCGCTTCGTGGACCTTGCAGGATGCCAAAGCACAATTCAGCCGGGTAGTCGCCGCGGCTGTGCGTGGCCAGGCGCAGCGGGTGACCAAGCACGGCAAGGAGGCCGTGGTGGTTGTTTCAGCCGCTGAATTCGCAGCATTGAAAAGCGGCCGGGTCACCGCGCCCGCGAGTTTTATCGACCACCTGCTGGGAATGCCCAAGCAAGCCGCGTCAAATGCAACGGCCACCAGAGGCCGCGCGACCCGTCGGGGCGCCGCCACCAGTGCGCGCATCGTCCTGCGGGACGTTGACCTGGCATGATGCTGCTGGACACCGTTGTCCTCTCCGAGTTGCGCAAAAGCCGCCCCGCGCCAAAGGTTTTGGCATGGCTGAAAACGCAGCAGGCCAAGCAGCTTTTCGTCAGTGTGGTCAGCTTGGGTGAAATTGAACGCGGTATCGTCGAGGCGCGACGAACCGACGCTGCGTTCGCCGAACGACTGACCACCTGGCTTGCGGATACGATGCTGCTGTACAGCGACCATGTTCTCCCGGTCACAGCGCCCATTGCAAGACGCTGGGGGCGCTTGAGCGCGGAGTTGGGGCATGAAGGCGCCGACTTGCTGATCGCAGCAACTGCGCTTGAACATGGTCTGACGGTGGCGACGCGCAATCTGCGGCATCTCAAACCCACCGGGGTTTCGCTGGTGAATCCGTTTTCATGATTGGATTGGTTCGAGGCACGGCCGAAAACAAAAACCCTTTTGGTTGCCACCGACCCCGGCATCGCAGGGACATTTCAGCGCGCTGGCGCCTTGTTTGCGTCTTGGCTCATGCAAACAGCTCCAGCGAGTCCAGTCAATCAGCGGCAAACGCGAGCCCCCCGGTTCCACACCCTTGACCGATGCCCGCATAGCAGGACAGAGCAGGACAGGACTGGACAGCGATTCATTCTGGCCGCTTATTATCCTGATTTACGCAATTATATATTCCATAAAGCCATATTTATAACGTATTTCGCAACAGTGATAATGCTCCATCTCGCCAGACCATCTCGGTCGGCGTCAGTCTTTCTACTTTCCAAGGAACCCACACCATGAAACTGTTTTATGCCCCCGCCGCCTGCTCACTTTCGCCACACATCGTCGCGCGCGAAGCAGGCATCGATATCGAACTGATCAAGGCCGACACCAAGACCAAGAAGATGGCCGATGGTGGCGACTATTGGCTGGTCAACCCAAAGGGCTATGTGCCGGCACTGCAGCTCGACAACGGCCAGTTGCTGACCGAAGGCCCGGTCATCGTGCAATATTTGGCCGACCTGAAACCGGCTGCCGGCCTGATCCCGGCCGCGGGCTCGCTCGAACGTTACCGGGTGCAGGAATGGCTCAACTACATCACCTCGGAAATCCACAAGAGCTTCTCGCCCCTGTTCAACCCGGCGTCGAGCGCGGAAATGAAGGATGCGGCCAAGGCAAACCTGACCAAGCGCTTCGAACTGGTCGGCAAACATCTTGAAGGCAAGCAGTACCTGATGGGCGATATGTTCACGGTGGCCGATGCCTATCTGTTCACGGTATCGAATTGGGGCCAGTTCGTGGGCTTCGATATTGGTCAGTGGCCGGCGCTGAAGGCGCACCATGCACGTGTCGCGGCGCGACCGAAGGTGCAGGAAGCACTGAAGGCCGAAGGCCTGGTCAAGTAAGGCTTGCTGTCTTGCCGGGCAAAGGGGCGCTGCAGGCGCCCCTTTTTTCATCGACGCGGCGATGGACAGATGAGCTAGCCGGCCGGGCCGGCGGTAAAACCGCAGGGGGGGAGCGCGCTGCAGGCTCGACCTTAGTCGTCTGCCTTGAATCCGGAGGCCTTGATGACCGCACCCCAGCGTTCATAGTCGGCCTTGAGAATCGCCGCCAATGCCTCCGGCGTGGTCCCGGTCGGCTCCACCCCCATGGCGCGCATGCGTTCGGCGGTCACCGGGCTCTTGATCGCCGCCACGATCGCGGCATTGAGTTTCCTGACGATTTCCGCCGACATGCCGGGCGGCGCCACAAATGCATACCAGGCGCTGCCTTCGATGTTGTAACCCTGCTCGCGCAGGGTCGGCACCTCGGGCAGCACCGGCGAGCGCCTGGCGCTGGAGACTGCGAGTGCACGCAGTTTGCCGGCCCTGACCTGGTTGGCAATATCGGCCGAGGTGGTCGACAGCAGGCTCACTTCGCCGGCGATCGCCGCAGTAATCGCCGGCGCCGTGCCCTTGTACGGGATGTGCAGCATCTCGATGTTGGCGCTGCGCGCGAACATCAGGGTGAAGAAATGCGGCAGTGACCCGGCCGCGGCGGAAGCGAAGTCGCCGCGTTTGGGCTCCTTCTTCACCAGCGCCACATAGTCCTGCAGGCTGCGCACCGGCAACTCGGGGGCGACTGCGAAGGCGATGTCGAAGGTGCTGATCTGGGTGATGGCCACGAAGTCGATGAGCGGATTGAAATCCGCCGCCTTGACCGAGTGCGGCTGCAGCATGGTGCCCAGGGGCGTCATCAGGAGAGTGTTGCCGTCCGGCGGCGCCGCGCGCACCAGTTTGGCGGCGGCCAGCCCGCCGCCGCCCGGCCGGCTCTCGACGATGACCGGGCGGTCGACTTGGCCGCGCATGCCTTCGGCGATCGCGCGGGTGAGCGTATCGGAGGTGGCGCCGGGCGGAAAACCGACAATCAGTTTCAGCGGCATTTGCGCCAGGGTCGGGGCGGCCACGACGGTGACAAACAGCAGCAGCCAACGGCGAATCGATTTCATCTTGCCTCCGTGTCGAACGCAACCCGACATTCGGCTGCGATACAACGATGTTAGACCAGCTTGGGCGCGCCCATCGGTCGCCGCTGATCGCATTTGACTGCCCGATTTCTTCGTTTCGTTGGGTCCCGCTTTGCGGCAAGCGGCGCGCGTCGGACACTGAACGCATCTAGGGATGCGACGAAAGGCCCACCATGCACGCCAGATTCACCTGCGTCGTCCTGACTCATCCCGCAGCCGCGATGGCAGCGCTGGCGCCGGGTTCCCTGGTATTCCTGAGCCGCAAGGGCACCACCGGCGATCCCTGCTCTGACGCGCGTGCGTCGCCCCGATGCTTGCCACTGCGACCTCGAGCTTCTGGATTCAGGGCCACGGCCATTTCACATGGATTCCTGGCCTGTCG
Source organism: Burkholderiales bacterium (assembly GCA_031423955.1). Lineage (GTDB taxonomy): Bacteria > Pseudomonadota > Gammaproteobacteria > Burkholderiales > JAEUOS01 > JAEUOS01. The sequence goes on along the minus strand of JANPGJ010000700.1, from coordinate 22,395 downwards.
ATTTTGATTATTTCCGTTTTTCACGGAATCGAGTGGGCACTTTTTGGGTGTTAGACTGCCGGGGACCCGCGTGCTGACTGGATTTCAGGAGTTTCGTACATTGCGTGCAATGGGCATCATGTTCAGCTGGCTACCTCTTCAACCCATAAGCGACGTGTTACCGACGCGTACGCTTTCCCAGGCGTTCGTTCACAGCCGACATTCCGTGGCATCTTCGGCAATCCAAAAGCCTGCATCGTCAACCTGGTGCGGCGCTCAAACAAACAGCCTGCGGCTGCTGCGTTCGGGTCCATGCCGGTTGGTACGGCCGTCGCACCCGACGGGTTCGCGATCGGTGGTGCGGCGACCGGCACATGCACCTGGAGATCGAGGTCCGGCGGGTTCAGCGCAATGAGGAATATTCGCGATTGAAGGTGCTCTCGTGCATGCTTCCTGCGCTCCAACGCCCCAAAATTGCCCGCTCGATACCGTGAAGTTCATCACATGTATGCCATGCAATCGACCGAACTGATCCGTCAATTCCTCCACGAGCGGCTGGGCGTCGATCCGCAGCGGGCGGTCAGCAGTGCCCATCTGGCCGATCTGGGCATTGACTCCTTGATGCTGGCCGAACTGATGTTTGAGGTCGACGAACGACTGGGAGTCGCAATCGAATCCGGCGTGACAGCCCCCAAGACCGTGGGCGACTTGGTGGCGCTTATCGACACATTGCAGGCCGCCAAAGTCGCGCGAGCATGACCCGCCGTCGAGTTGCCATCACGGGCCTCGGCATCGTCAGCCCGTATGGAGGCGGCGTTGACGCCTTCTTCGAGCATCTGATGGCGGGACGCTCGGCGGTACGACTCTTGCAAACCGAAGACCGTCCACGCCCTTTGTCCATGCCGTTCGTGAGTTGCACGGCTTTTGACGCGGCGGCCATGCTGGGCAAGCCGCTGGCCGGTATGATGGGGCGCTTCGGGCATCTGGGCGTAGCGGCCGCTTTCGACGCCTGGGACGACGCCGGTCTGGCGCGCCTGGCTCCCGATCCCGCCGAACGCGAACAATGGGCCTGCATCTGGGGCACGGCGCTGGGCGGCATCCTGGCGTTCGAGAAGGGCTACCGTGACATGTGGCAAAACGGGCGCGAGCGTCTGTCACCGCTTTCGGTGTTACTGGGTATGAACAACGCCGTCAATGCACACCTGTCGATCCAACTTGGGTTGGGCGGCGTCAGCATGAGCCACACGGCCGCCTGCGCGTCATCGACCATCGCGATCGGCGAGGCTTTTCACCACGTGCGCGATGCCAAGGCCCCGGTGGCGATCACCGGTGGATCGGACGCGACTCATGCTTACGGAGTGGCGAAGGCATGGGAAGCGATGGGGTTGATCGCCCCGGGCACCTGTGAGACCGCTTTCATGGCTTGCCGCCCGTTTGCCGCCAACCGTGCTGGTCTGGTGCTGGGCGAGGGCGGTGCGGCCATGGTGCTTGAAGACTGGGATCACGCTTTGGCGCGCGGTGCCCGCATCCACGCCGAGATCGTCGGCTACGGCACTAGCTGCGACCGAAGCCACTTGGTGCGCCCTGAGGCCGATGGTCAGGCACGCGCCTTGCACGCGGTACTGGCCGATGCTGAGCTGAGCCCAAACGTGATCGACTATGTCAATGCCCACGGCACGGCCACCGTTGAGGGCGACCCGGTCGAGATTGCGGCCCTACGCAAGGTCTTTGGGAGCCGCGCAGCCGGTCTGGCCGTCAGCGCGACCAAATCCATGCACGGACACCTGCTGGGGGCTGCGGGCGCTGTCGAGGCGCTGGCTACGGTGCTGGCTTTGCGCGAAGGCGCGATTCCGCCGACCGCTCACCTCCAGGGCAACCTGGACCCCGCCTGCGAAGGGGTCGACCACGTGTTCGAAGGCCGCGCGGGCGTGCCGCTCAAGGTCGCGTTGTCCAGTTCATTTGCCTTCGGCGGCAGCAATGCTGTGCTGGCATTCCGCGCAGCATACGCTTCTTGATTTCCGGAAACTGACCATGTCCCAAGCGCCACGAACATCCCTGGATGACCTGATGGCCGAGGTCGCGGCCTTGATCGTCGAGGCGCTCAACCTCGACGTCAAACCAGAGGAGATCGTGGCCGACGATCCACTGTATGGCGAAGGCTTGGGCCTGGATTCGATCGACATGCTGGAGATCTCGCTGGTGATCTCCAAGCAGTACGGCTTCCAGCTGAAGTCGGACAACGACGACAACGTCAAGATCTTTGCCTCGCTGCGTTCCCTGTCGGAACACATCGCCGGCCAGCGCACCAAGTGAATCTGATCAGCAGCCGCGAACAGGGCGATGTCCTGGCCTGGCGCCCGACCGGGCCGGTGCGCGTGCGCGAGTACCTTGCCGATGCCCGGGCCTTGGCCGCCGCACTTCCGCCCGGCGACGGGGTACTCAACCTGTGCGAAGACCGCTACCACTTCGCGGTGCTGTTCGCCGCCTGCCTGCTGACCGGCAAGATCAGCCTGCAACCGTCCTCACATTCGGCCGAAACGCTTCAGCGGCTGGCCCTGGAACACCCCGGTTGCTTCGCGATGGTGGATCGGCCGTTCGATGTGGCGGGACTGCCCAGCGTCGTATTTCCCGACCTGGACTCATTGGCCCTTCAGCCAGCGGACGAGATCCCTGACATCGATGAAAGCCGGGTCGTCGCGATCCTGTTTTCCTCGGGCTCGACCGGCGCACCGCAACCGCACGCCAAGACCTGGGGCCGACTGATACAAAACGGCCGGGCCGAGGCCCTGGCGCTCGGGCTTGACAAGCGACCGCATGTGCTGGTCGGTACGGTGCCGGTGCAGCATAGCTACGGCTTTGAGTCAATCTTCCTGATGGCCCTGCACGGGGGTTGCAGTTTCTGGAGCGGCAAACCCTTCTATCCGCAGGACGTGATCGAGGCGCTCAACGCCGTGCCGCGTCCACGCATGCTTGTAACAACGCCCTACCATCTCTCGGCCCTGCTGCGTTCGGAGCTGGCCTGGCCGGCACTGGACACATGCCTGTCCGCGACCGCGCCGCTGGGTACCGAGCTCGCCAGCAGGATCGAAGCGCGCAGCGGCGCGCCGGTGCACGAGATCTACGGTTCGACAGAGTCCGGTCAGCTAGCCTGCCGCCGCACCACCGACGGTCCGGCCTGGCAACTGCTGCCGGACGTGCGGCTGAGCCAAGAGAATGACACCACCTATGCCAGCGCGGGCCACGTCGAAGGCCGCGTGCCGCTGTCGGACATCATCGAGTTGCAGGGCGAAGGCCGGTTCCTGCTGCACGGTCGCCACGCCGACCTGGTCAACATCGCCGGCAAGCGCAGCTCGCTGGCCTATCTGAATCGCCAGCTTTGCGCCATCGACGGCGTGCAGGACGGGACCTTCTTCCTACCCGACGACGATCAGGACCGCATCACCCGTCTGACCGCCTTCGTCGTGGCGCCCGGTTTGGCGGTACAGACCCTGAAGGCGGCGCTGTGCCAGCGCATCGACCGGGTCTTCTTGCCGCGCCCGCTGGTTTTCGTCGACGCCTTGCCACGCAACAGCACCGGCAAGCTGCTGCGCATGACGCTGCAGGAACTGTACCGCGAGAACGTAGGGCATGGCCGCGCTTGATCTCTCCTGGCGGGTTACCGCGGACCACCCGGTCTTTGCGGGACATTTCCCGGGCCATCCCATCGTCCCGGGTGTGTTGTTGCTCGACCGCGTGATGCAGCTGGCGCAGGCGGCCCTGGGTGGCCCGGTGGCCGGCTGGAGGGTGTCGCAGGTCAAATTCCTCAGTCCCTGCGGTCCCGATGATCTGCTCGATTTCGCCGTGCGCGACAACGCGCGCGGCGGGCTGGCGTTTTCGGTGCGCTGCGGCGATCGCGAGGTGGCGGCCGGGCGGCTACAAGCCCCAAATCGATGAACCACCAAGAACGCACGCCCGAGGTCCAGCCCGAATGGATGCGGCGCCAGGAGCGCAGCAATCTTGCGATCTTGCGCGTGATGGTCTGGATCTCGAAGACTTTCGGCCGAAGCATCGGCCGGTTTGTGTTGCACGGCATCGCCGCCTACTTCGTGCTGTTTGCGCCGGCCGCGCGGCGTGCCAGCCGGGCCTATCTGCACCGGGTGCTGGGGCGCTGGGCGGGTTGGCGTGACGGCTACTGCCATGTGTTCAGCTTCGCCAGCACCATCCATGACCGAATCTACCTGCTCAATGACCGCTTCGACGTGTTCGACATCGAGGTCAGCGGCGACCACGCGCTGTTGGAGTCGCTGAAAAGCCGGCATGGCGCGCTGCTGGTCGGGGCACATCTGGGCAGCTTCGAAGTGCTGCGCGCGATGGGGCGCAGGAAGGTCGGTTTGCGCGTGGCGATGCTGATGTACGATCAGAACGCGCGCAAGCTCAACTCGACACTGGCAGCGATCAACCCCAAGGCGATGCAAGATATCATTTCCCTGGGAAGACCGGAGTCGATGCTGGAAGTCCGCGATAAGCTCGACCAAGGTTACCTGGTGGGCATGCTGGCGGATCGTTCGCTGAGTGACGATGCGACCTACGAGGTCGACTTTCTCGGTGCCCCCGCCGCGTTCCCGCTCGGCCCCTGGCGCATGGCCGCGATGCTCAAGCGGCCGGTGTTTCTGATGACCGGGCTGTATATGGGAGGCAATCGCTACCAGTTGCACTTCGAGCCATTGACCGATTTTTCACAGGTCGAGCGCAGTGAGCGGGACGCGGCGATCCGCGATGCCGTTCAGCGGTATGCCGACAGCCTGGCCCGTCTATGCCGCAGGGCGCCGTACAACTGGTTCAACTTCTTCGACTTCTGGCAGAAACAATAATGCGACGCATCGCGGCGGCCTTGTTGAGTCTGGGATGCTTGACCGGCGCCCAGGCCGCCTACGACATCGATCAACTGATGAGCGATCTGGCGACCCAGAAGGGTGGGCGCGCGCGTTTCGTCGAAAAGCGCCACATGGCATTGCTGGACAAGCCGGTGCAGGCCAGCGGCGAGATGATCTTCACGCCGCCGGACCGGCTGGAAAAGCGCACCCTGCTGCCCAAGCCCGAGACCATGATTCTGGACAAGAACACCCTCAGTCTGGAGCGCGACAAGCGCAAGTTCATCGTACATCTGGCCAATCGCCCCGAGGCGCAGGCCTTTGTCGAAAGCATCCGAAGCACACTCTCGGGCAACCGCAAGGCGCTGGAGCAGGCCTACGCGCTCAGGCTCGAAGGTGAGCGCCAGCGCTGGGTGCTGACGTTGCTGCCCAACGACACCACGATCGCCGCGTTGCTCACGCGCATCACGATCAACGGCAGCAGGAATCAGGTGCGCCACATCGAGTACCTGCAGGCCGACGGCGACCGTTCGGAGATCAGCATCGAACCGATCGAGGCCCAATGAAGTCGTCGGCGGTCCGTGCTTTCCTGATCTGGCTGGCGGCGATGCTGGCCGGTCTGGTCGTGGTCTGGAACAGCCGGTTCACCGCCGACATGTCTTTCTTTATGCCTTCGAATCCGAGCGCGGAGCAGCGTGTGCTGGTGGGTCAGCTGCAAAATGGCACCGTCTCGCGGCTGTTGATGGTGGCCATCGATGGTGGCGATGAGGGCCAGCGCTCGGCGGTCTCGCGCGATCTGCGCAAGAGGCTGGCGGCGGACCCCGATTTCGTTTCAGTGCAGAACGGTGAGACTGGTGGCCTGGAAGCCGAGCGTGACCTGCTGCTCAAGCACCGCTATGCACTGAGTCCCTCGGTTTCGCCGGCACGCTTTTCCGAGGATGGCCTGCGCTCATCCGTGGCCGACACCATCGATCTGCTGTCTTCGCCGGCGGGCGCGTTGCTCAAGCCCTATCTGCTGCAGGATCCGACAGGAGAGATGTCGTCCATTCTGGGGCAGCTCAACCTGGGTGCGCAACCGGAGAAGCGGGGCGGGGTCTGGGCCTCGCGCGACGGCGGGCGGGCCATGCTGCTGCTGCAGACCAGAATGCCTGGCTCGGACATCGACGGGCAGGCGGCGGCCATCGACAAGGTGCATGCCGCGTTCGCGCAGACACTCCAGGCGACAGGCCATGCGGCACTGTCCATGGCGCTGTCGGGGCCAGGCCAGTTCGCGCTGCAATCGCGCGAGACCATCAGGAAGGATGCGACGCGCCTCTCGCTGATCAGTTCGATCGCCATCTGGCTGGTGCTGTTCTGGGTCTACCGCTCGTTCAAATTGCTGGCGCTGGGCCTGATCCCGGTGCTCAGCGGCACGCTGGCGGGCATTGTGATGGTCAGCCTGGTACATGGCGCGGTTTTTGGCGTTACGGTAGGTTTTGGCTCGGCGCTCATCGGCGAGGCGGTTGACTACGCCATCTATTACTTCGTGCAGGCCGGTCACCAGGGTGTGAACCAGTGGCGCCGCGTGTTCTGGCCGACGATCCGTCTGGGCGTCATGACCACAGCCATCGGCTTTGGCGCGCTGCTGTTTTCCGGCTTCCCCGGGCTGGCCCAGCTCGGCCTGTACGCGCTCTCCGGTGTGGTCACGGCGGCGCTGGTGACACGCTTCGTGCTGCCTTTGCTGACCGGGCCCGAGCTGCGGGTGCCGACCCACCACGTTTGGGTGCGTCGCATGATGGCACTGCTCGAACAGGCCCACCGCCTGCGCTGGATGACGCTTGTTCTGGCGGCCGCGGTCTCGGGCTACCTTTGGCACCAACGCGACAGCCTCTGGAGTTCGAACCTTTCGGCCTTGTCTTCGGTGACCTCCGAGCAAGCTGAGTCCGACGCGCACATGCGCGCAGACCTGGTGGCCCCGGATGCGCGCTACTTCGTGACGGTCAGCGCCAGCGACGCCGAAGGCGCGTTGCAGGCTGCCGAGAAGGCGGGCCACCGGCTCGACGCCCTGGTGGAGAGCGGCGTGATCGGCGGCTACGACTCGCCGGCGCGTTTTCTGCCTAGTGCGGAACTGCAGCGGCAGCGCCTATCCAGCCTGCCAACCGCGGAGCCGCTGCGCGAGCGGCTGCAGCGTGCGCTGGTGGACTCGCCGCTGGCGGCCGGGAAGCTCGAACCGTTTATCGCCGGAGTGCAGGCCGCGCGTGCGGCGGGGCCGATGAAGCGCGCCGACCTTGACGGCAGCATGCTGTCACTGGTGGTTGACTCGATGCTGCTGCCGGGCACGGACGGTCGCTGGACCGCGATGTTGCCGCTGCGGCCCGCACCTGACGCGCCCGACGCGGGCTTGCCCGCAACGAAGCTGGAGCAGGCGCTGGTCGGCAGCGGCGCGGTATTCGTCGACCTCAAGACCGGGTTCGAGGGGCTGTATTCGACCTACATGTCCGAAGCGGTCGAACTCTCCCTGATGGGGGTGCTTGCAATCGCGGTGCTTCTCGCGACCTCGTTGCGCTCGGTCCGACGGTTGGTGCGGGTGCTTTTCGCACTTGCACTGACGGTGGGCCTGGTGATGGTTATGTTGAAACTGGGCGGCGTGAAGCTGCATCTGCTGCACCTGGTGGGACTCCTGCTGATCGTGGCGATCGGTTCCAATTACGCGCTATTCCTGGACCATACCGAAGACGGCGTGCCGCTCGAACCGGGGACCTTGCTGTCGATGACGGTGGCGGTGCTCACGACGGTAATCGGTTTCGGTACCCTGGCGAGTTCCAGTGTGCCGGTGCTGCGCGCAGTCGGCATCACGGTCGGGCCGGGGGCGCTGCTGGCGCTGGTGCTGTCGGCTGTGCTGGTGTATCCCAAGCCCAGCGTCGACTCGCGGAAGGCCATGCCGTGAGCCGGACCGAGCGCCTTCTCCAGGGGGCGGACAGCCTGATGCTGATGTTGCCCGGTGCGCTGATGACGCCGCAACACATGGTACAGGCGGGCCTGTTCGATCAACTTGCACAGCGGCGATTGGCGCTGGACCTGGTGGCCCCCGACCTGCATGCTGAAGGCGTGGACAACCGGCTCGCGCTGCGGCGACTGGAGGATGACTGGCTGGTTCCCGCGCGCAAGACCTACCGCCGGATCTGGCTGGGTGGCATCTCGCGCGGCGGACAGCTCGCGCTGTCCTGTTGGGCAAGTCAGGTCGGTGCGGTCGATGGCCTGTGCCTGCTGGCCCCCTATGCGGGCGGGCGCCTGACCACCAACGCCATCGTGCGCGCCGGCGGCCTTGCGCGCTGGGTCGCGACCGACGAACAAATGAGCGATCCGGACGTGCGCCTGTGGAAATGGCTGCAATCGCCCCCGCCAGCGGTGCCGATGTTCATGGGCTATGGCGACCACGACCGCTTTGCCGATGGCATGGGTCTGCTGGCGCAGCACTTGCCACAGCCGCGTCATGTGGTGGTACCCGGCGACCACGACTGGTCGGCCTGGCTGCCACTGTGGCAATCCTTTCTCGATGCCGGCCATTTCAAGGTGATCGGGTGAGCGGCAACTGGTTGCCATCGCCGTTCCTCAAGGCCTCGGCCGCGCTGCATGCGGGCACCGCCGTCGGCGTACTGGCGGCGCCGTCACTTTGGCCTTGGGCCCTGGGGGCCGTGGTGGCCAACCATGCGCTGATCGCTACCGCCGGCTTGCTGCCGCGCTCCACCTTGCTTGGCCCCAACCTCACCCGGCTGCCTCCGGCCTCGCAGGCACGGAACGAGATCGCGCTGACCATCGACGACGGGCCGGACCCGCAGGTCACGCCTGCCGTGCTCGACCTGCTGGATGCGGCGCAGGCGCAAGCCACCTTCTTCTGCATCGGCTGGCGGGCGCGCCAGCATCCGGCGCTGTGCCATGAAATCGTGGCACGCGGTCACCGGGTCGAGAACCACGGCGACGCGCACTCCAATGCGTTTTCCCTCTTCGGCCCGCGTCGTATGCGAGCCGATATCGTGGCGGCGCAGGCCACGCTTTCCGACATCACTGGTCAGACGCCGCGCTTCTTCCGGCCCACGGCCGGCTTGCGCAATCCCTTTCTCGAACCCTTGCTTGGGCAGCTGGATCTGCAACTGGCGACCTGGACCCGAAGGCCATACGACACCCGCGATGGCCGGCCGGTGCAGGTGCTGGAACGGCTCACGCGCGGCCTCGGCCCCGGCGACATCCTGTTGATGCACGACGGCCACGCCGCGCTCACGCCCGACGGGCAACCGGTGATCCTCGTCACCTTGCCGATCCTGCTGCGGACGCTGCGCGACGAAGCGCTGCAACCCGTGACCCTGCAACAGTCGCTGCAATGAACCATCCCTTCTTCGCCATCGAGTCCGATCCGATGAGCGAAGGTATACCCTTCGCCAACGTCATGCTGCCGGGCCGCGCCCGGCGCCAACACCATCTCCTACACTGAATCCCGACGGCCGCTGGACCCGATACTTTGACCCCGCTTGCACTGTCTGCCTACACCCTCACGACCTGCCTCGGTCGCGGCATCACGAAAACCCGCGCGGCGCTGCGTACCGAGCGCTCGGCGCTCGCGCCCTGCGCCTTCGAGACGGTTCAGCTCGACACTTGGGTCGGCGAGGTCGTCGATGTCGATCACCAATGCCTGCCCGAAGCGCTGTCACGCTACGACTGCCGCAGCAACCGCCTGACGATGATGGGGCTGGAGACAGACGGTTTCGGCGATCAAGTCCGCGAGGCCGTGGCCCGGTTTGGAGCCGACCGCGTCGGCGTGTTTCTGGGCACCAGCACCGCCGGCATCCTGCAGACCGAGCTGGCCTATCGCCGCCGCGATCCGGCGACCGGCGCCCTGCCGGCCGACTTCCACTACCGCACGACGCACAACGCGTTTTCGCTGGCCGAGTTCACGCGCGACTACTTTGGCCTGCGCGGCATGGCAATGGCAATTTCCACCGCCTGTTCGTCCAGCGCCAAGGTATTCGCCGCCGCCGCGCGCCAACTCACGCTAGGCACCATCGACGCGGCCATCGTTGGCGGCGTGGACACACTGTGTCTGACCACACTGTACGGCTTCGCCTCGCTGCAGCTGACATCGCGGAACCCCTGCCACCCCTACGACGCGGATCGTGACGGCATATCGATCGGCGAGGGCGCTGCCTTTGCCCTGCTCGAGCGCAACGCATCGCCGGCACCGGGCACGGTGATGCTGCTGGGTGCGGGTGAGTCGAGCGACGCTTACCATATGTCCGCGCCGCACCCCGAGGGCCTGGGTGCTCGAATGGCGATGGAGGCGGCACTGCGTTCGGCCGGACTCGATTTCGACCAAGTGGACTACATCAACCTGCACGGAACCGCCACACCAAGCAACGACGCCGCCGAGGGTAGAGCCGTGGCGTCGCTGTTCGGCGACACGGTCCCGGCCAATTCGACCAAGGGCGCCACCGGTCACACCTTGGGCGCTGCCGGCGCGATTGAAGCGTTGCTCTGCGCCATGGCGCTGACCGATGGGCGACTGCCGGGTAGCCCGGGGACCGGTTCGCTCGATCCCTCGATACCGATCCACTACCAGTTGCACGGTGAAGACGCGCGGCTGCGTTATGCGCTGAGCAATTCGTTCGGCTTCGGCGGCAGCAACTGTTCGCTGGTTTTGGGGGTGGCGCAATGAATGCGCCGCAGACATCGCTGAGCGCCTTCGTCACCGGCATCGGCCTGATCGCTCCCGGCCTGCCTGACTGGACCACCGCCGCTGCCGTGCTGCGTGGCGAACAGGCCCATGTACGGGTGCCAACGGTGCTGCCGGTGCCCGCGTTGCTGGCGGGCGCCGAACGCCGCCGCGCCAGCCGCGTCATCAGGCTTGCGCTGGGCGTTGGTTTGGAAGCCGTGAAGCAGGCGGGTGCCGATGCCTCGACGCTGGCCACTGTCTTTTCCGCCTCCGGTGCCGACGGCCACAACTGCCACGCACTGTGCGAACAGCTCGCTGGCGAAGACCGCCAGATCTCGCCCACCCGTTTCCACAACTCGGTGCACAACGCAGCCGCTGGCTACTGGGGCATTGCCACACGAGCCATGGCGCCGTGCCAGGTGATCGGTGCCTACGACGCCAGCTTTGGCGCCGGCCTGCTCGATGCGCTGGCCCAGGTCGCGATCGATAGCCAGCCGGTACTGCTGATCGCATACGACAGCGAATACCCCGCTCCCTTGCACGCCAAACGCGACACGCCCGACTGTGCCGGCGTCGCGCTGCTGCTGTCACCGTCGGCCGCGGGGGCGCTGGGGGCCATCGCCGTGGCCCCGACCAACCAGGCTCCAAAGCACCTGATCAATGTCTCGCTGGAGTCGCTACGCCGGTCGATCCCGGCGATGCGCGCATTGCCATTGCTGCGCCATATCGCGCGCAACGAACCTGGCGCGGTCGTGCTCGACTACCTGGCGCCTATGCAACTGACCGTGGACTGGCGTGCGCCATGATGTCGCCCGAGCTGAACCACGCTTGGATCGCCGCCCACATCCCGCACCAAGGCAGAATGTGCCTGCTGGACCGCGTGCTGGCATGGGATGCGCAACGCATCGTCTGCGAAGCCATCAGCCATGCCGACGCGGAGAATCCGCTGCGCGATGCCGGCCGGCTGGGCGCCGCGATCGGTGTCGAATTCGCGGCGCAGGCCATGGCGGTGCACGGCGCGCTGCTCGCGCAGAGCGCCGCGGCGCCCGCCATAGGCTATCTCACCAGCGTACGCGGCTTGAGCCTCCACGTCGACCGACTGGACGACCAGCAGGGTCCCCTGCGCGTGACGGTCGAACGCCAGTCGGGCGACGCGCGTCTGATCCTCTACCACTTCTCCATCCACTGCGCCGAACGCTGCCTGCTCGAAGGCCGTGCGTCCGTGATGCTTGACGCAGAGATCCAATGATCAAAAATATTCAACGCCGCGCGCTTGTCACCGGTGGCAGCGGAGGCATTGGCGCCGCAATCTGTGAACGCCTCGCCGCTGACGGCCACCACGTCATCGTGCACGCCAATCGCGGCATCGAGAAGGCACAGTCAGTAGTCGAACAGATTGTCGCGGCCGGCGGCAGCGCCGAGGTCGCGACCTTTGACATCACAGATCGCGCGGCCACTGCCGCCGCTCTGCAAGCATTGGGCGAGGGCGGCGCGATCCAGGTCCTGGTCAACAACGCCGGCATCCACGACGACGCCGTATTTCCCGGCATGAGCGGCGAGCAGTGGGACCGCGTGCTTGACGTGTCCCTCAACGGATTCTTCAACGTCACCCAGCCGCTGACCATGCCGATGATGCGCACCCGCTGGGGCCGGATTGTCAGCGTCTCCTCGGTCGCCGCCGTGGCAGGCAATCGAGGACAGGTCAACTATTCGGCGGCCAAGGGAGCGTTGCATGCGGCCAGCAAGTCACTGGCGCTTGAGTTGGCCAGTCGTGGCGTCACGGTCAACGTGGTGGCCCCCGGCCTGATCGCGACCGGCATGATCAAAGGCAGCTTCGACGCCGACGCGGTCAAGCGCATGGTCCCGATGCAGCGCGTCGGACAGCCGGCGGAGGTCGCGCACCTCGTGGCGTTTCTCGCCTCGGAACAAGCGGGCTACATTTCGGGACAGGTGATTTCGATCAACGGCGCCATGATCTGAGGAATGATCCGAGCGACGAGCCACATCGCCTGCGTCATACGGCGACGCTCGTCGTCGCTTTGGAAGTAGGGGCGCAGGCGCGGATCGTCGTTCATCGCCCCCTTGTGGCGGACTTGGTCGTTCATTTCTCCCGCCCTAACATGCGTCGCGAGATCAAAAGCGGCAGACGAAGCACGAAACCAATGAACAGACGCGTGTGCATCCAGGTCAGCAGTGTGTTGTCCCGCAGGTATTTAAAGTGGGAAATTCCACCTTCTTCCGCGCTGAGATAGCGCACCGGGGCGTTGATGTTGATCGGCCGCACGCCGGACCAGCAAAGTCGGACCACGGCTTCGGGGTCGAAGTCGAATCGGCGCATGAAGCGGTTGGCGCGCATGATTTTTCTCAGCGGTCCAATCGGGTAGACGCGAAACCCGTACAGCGAGTCGCCAATCCCCATCCAGAGGGTCTCCAGATTCGCCCAGCAGTTGGAAACTTTGCGGCCATTTACGCGCAACGCCGGGGCGTCGGGACCGAACACCGGCTTGCCCAGCACCATCGCAGAAGGCGCGCGCTGCGACGCTGCCATAAACGTCCGGATCAGATCGGCCGGGTGCTGACCGTCGGAGTCCATGGTCAGCGCGTGGGTGAAGCCGGCGCTTGTCGCCTGCTCGATACCTTCGAGCACCGCCGAGCCTTTGCCGCGGTTCTCCGGCAGCACGATCACGCGCAGGCCGGGGTCGTTGGCGGCCTCGGCCTGCAGCAGCCGGTCAGTGCCGTCAGTACTGCCGTCGACGACAACCCAAACCGGTGTCCATCGCGCTCGTGCCTGGCGGACAGTGTCCAGCACACCGGGACCGGGGTTGTAGCTCGGGATCAGGACCAGGTGGGTGGTCGAAGCGCCGGGCGAAGCGTCAGTCATGACGATCAGGGTCGGCGGGCGAGTGAACCTCGCGACGGAAATAGGCTTCCAGCTCAGCGGTGAATGCGGTGTGCTCGGTCGGTGCGTCGAAGCGCTTGCCTAGTCGTGCGCGGCACACCAGCGGCAGCACCGGCGGGCGAAAGAGCGGCCAGGCCTTGCCCAGGTAGGCGGTGGAAAAATCCAGCAGCACAGTCTGCACCGGCACGCCGGCACGCCGCGCGACCATGCCCAGTGTCGGCGGCAGCGCGTCGATCGGGAAGTCGGTGGTGCGGCTGCCTTCGGGAAACAGCACCAGATGCCCGCCCTCGCGTAGAGAGTCGCGGCTTTGGCCGATGATCTGCAGAATGCCGTCGTTGCGGATGTAACGCGCCAGCCGCGCAGCTGTACCGAACAGCAGGTTGTCCATCAGGTCGGCCTTCATCACACAGATCGCATTGGGTAGACGCGAGATGAGGATCACCGCATCGAGCAGGGAAGGGTGGTTGGCCGCGACGATCATCGGTCCCTCATCGCGCAGGCCGTCGATCTCGGAAAGATCGAAGCGACACGCACATAGCGTTTTCAACAGCCGCAGATACAGGCGGAAACCGAAACTGATCGCCTGGCGGCCCAGCCGCTGACCTGTTGAACGCGGCAGCAAGGGCAGCAGTAGTAGGGCAAAAGGTAACCAGAACAGGCACAGCAACGCCAGACTGCCCAGACCGAAGTGCATAGCCACGCGTTCATACAAGGCCCACAGCGATCCGCGCTTGCGAAACGTTTCACTCATCGACCAGCTCGCGCTCACACGATTCGCCCGGAATCCAGCAGACCGCAACGCCACCGGCGGCGTAGTTGCGGGTGCTCACCAGTGGGCTGTGCTCGAACGCCGCGCCGCGCAGGAATGCGCCGATCCAGTGCTTGCCGCAGCGCTTGCACACGCCCTCACTCGCGGCTTTGAGGTACAGGCCCCGGTTGCGGCAATCGGGCGCAGGCAGTGCAATGACCTGATTCCGGTTCGATCCACGGTAGGTCGGGAAACTCAACATCGCCATGCCCACACCTGCTTCCCAAAGTGGATTTTCTTCGATGACCGCAGCCGGCAAGGCCTGGCCGGCCGGCAGCAGGATACCCGCGCGGCGATTGAAAGGGTGCTGCGCGGGACGCGAAAGCAAGTGTAGGTGCTCATGCGTTGTACATGGCAGGGTCATCCACCTTGCGGATATTGAAGCGGCGTCGCTGCCAGGCCATGAAGGCGCGCTTGGGCTGCGCGATGTTGGCGATGTAGTACATCGTCTTGAACAGCAGGATGGAGCGCCAGATCGGGGTCTTGCCGAACACGTCACCCGCCAGCACCGACAGAATAGCTTCCTTGACCCGCAGCACGTTCCTTGGACCCATCAGGAAGTCGCGCATTATGGGATTGGTCATGCGGTAGATGAACCACGAAAACTCCTTGGGCCCGTGGCGCATGACGCGGTCAAACCGTTTGAGCGCGGCGCCGGCACGGCGCGGCTCGCGAAGACAGGTGTCGATGGTCTCCGCGCCGACCACAGCGCTGTGCATCGCCAACCAGACGCCCGACGAGAAAACCGGGTCAATGAAGGCGTAAGCGTCACCCAACATCAGGTAGCCGTGGCCGTGGCTGCGTTCGGAGACGTAGGAGAAATTGCCGGTGGCCTCGACCGGACTGACGAGGGTCGCCATCGCCAGTCGCTCGGCCAGCGGCGGGCAGGTTCCGATGCTGTCCATCAAGAACTGCTGCAGGCTGCGCGAGCCCTTGGTCTTCATGTGGTACGGCCAGGTGACCATGCCGATGCTGGTGGTGCCGTTGGTCAGCGGAATGAACCAGAACCAGCCGTGTGCGAACCAGAAAACGCGGATATTGCCCTCGTCGACGCCTTGGCCGCGCGTGGCGCCGTCAAAATGGGCGTAAATGGCTGAGCTGTTGTGGTGCGGGTCGCGCTGCTTGATCCTGAAGCGCTTGGCCAGGAAGGTGTCACGACCTGAGGCATCGACCACGTATCGAGCCCGCCAGCACAAAGCGTCGCCGCCTTCGCCCTGCGCCCGCACATCTGCGCCGCCGGCGCCGAGGAAGTCGACCCCTGTGACCTTGATGCCCTCCATCGTCTGTGCACCCTTGTCGCGCGCATGGCGGAACAGGATTTCGTCAAAGTCGGCGCGCCGCACCTGGTAGGCGGTGGGCATGGATTTGTCCCAGGCATCGGCGAAATAGAAGGTCTCGGAGCGCCCGTGTTCCATGGACACGAACTCGGCGCCGGGCTTGTACATGCCGATTGCCGCGATCTCGTTGGCGATGCCCATTTGCTCGAACAGCGGCAGGTTCGCCGGCAGCAGCGATTCGCCGATGTGAAAGCGCGGGTGGTGTGCTTTTTCAAGCAGCACCACATGATGGCCTTTGGCGGCCAGCAGACTGGCCGCCGTGGAACCGGCCGGGCCGCCACCGATGACAAGCACGTCGCAGGAAAGGCCTGCGTCCCCCTGGGCCGTCGGATTCATGGAATGAGCGGCGGGCGCCAACGGCCATCCTCCATCAAAGTCAGTCCGCCGGCGCAGACCGGAGCCGGCAGCATCGGTGCTATCACAGGTTTGGGCGAGCCGCCGGACTGTTCGCGCTGACTCGCCAGCCGGCCCAATTCGCCCATGTCCAGGTCCGGGTACTCGGCACGCGCGCGCGCCAGGATTTCGGTTGCGAGAGCGTGCAGGCGCGCGTGGGAACCGCGGATGCGTTCAGCGAAGGCCGGTTTGTCCAGCGTGTCATTGAGGCTGCGGTTAAGTTCGGCGAACCAGGGCATTTCTGCCTGGTCCAGCATTATTGCCGCGTTGCGTTGGCGGCTTTGGGCCGACCAGTCGCGCAAGAATCCCTGCACGGCAACATTAAGCGCCTGACACTGTGCCAACTCGGTGCGCAGGGCGGCCAAAGAGGACAGGTCGGTCAGGCGATTGTGGAAGAAGAACTGCGCCAGCACGCCCCAGTAGTAGGTGTAGTCCCAAATGACCTTGATCGGCAGCACCTCGGGGTCGCCGAAGATCGGGTACTGGTCCTGGTAGAGCACCATCGTGCTCTCATAGAACGAGTGCATCAGTTGGTCGAACACCTGCGCGCGCGCGCCCAGCCGCTCGCCGCGGCGATCCAAGCTGACCAGCTCGGTGATGTAGGTATTGCTGATGGCGATGAAGTCGCTGCCGGGCGAATAGAAGGGGTCGAGGAACATGCCCGCTTCGCCAGTCAGGGCCCAGCGGTCGGCCGAGTACACCTGCTTGCAGCCGTAGGAGAAGCGCTTGAAGAAGGTGAAGTCCTGCAATAGATGGCGTTTGGTGTCGAGGTCGTCGAACAGCAGCGGCTGGTAGGTCTTGAACCAGTCCATGGCTTTGTCGAACGTGTCCATGGTATCGATCGGATGGATCGCCGGGTCGGCGACGATGCCCACCGAATGTGAGCCCGAGGACAGCGGGATCAGCCAGACCCAGTAGCCCTTGCCGACAAGGTGGTTGGTCGAGAGCCAGCGGGCGGGCGGGTGGCAGCGCTCGCGCCACACGGTGTTGTCGGTCCAGCGGTCGATCTCGATGCGATCCTTGATGCGGAACCAGATCGCGTGCGCCGGATGGTCGTTCAGTTCGGCCAGGTCGAGCTTGCGCTTGATCAGGCCGGCGCGACCACAGGCGTCGACCACCCAGCGGGCCATCACACTACGGGCCTCGCTCCGGATCGTGAAGCCGACGCGGTGCAGGGCGGGCGGGTTGGCGGCTGCATCGACCAGATCGATTTGCCGCACCATGGATCCTTCGATCACTTCAATGCCGCGCCGCCGCGCATCTTCCATCAGAAAGTTTTCGAAGATGCCGCGATCGATCTGGTAACTGGGCACCGAGAGATGACGGCTGGCTCCGATCTCAGTCACCTGGTCCAGATCACGCCGGCCTTCGGAGAAAAAGAAACGGAAGCCGAACTTGCGCAGTTGCCGCGTGCGGAGGTGCTCGCCCAGGCCAAGCACTTTGTCGAAGTAGTGCGCGCCTACCTCGACCGTGGACTCGCCCACTTTGTGAGTGGCTTCGGGTGCCAGCCCGGTTCGGCGCTCCAGCACGAGGATGTCGATGTCAGGCTCCCGCTGCTTGAGCTGCATCGCCAGGGTCAGGCCGGCGAGCCCGCCGCCCAGAATCACGATGTCCCGTGGGGGTGCTTGGGTTTCCATCAATGGAAGTATCGCAGCAAATCTGTCGCAGGCTGGCCGCCGCGGCGCGAGCGAGGAGCACTGGCGATGTCAAGCCGGATCGACCGGCGGCGTGACAGCGGCCAGCTGAGTCGCGCATCCGCGGCTAAGGCTTCGAACAGCGGCAGCGTGGCTGCCATCGCGTTGAGGTTCAGCGCCTCTGCGGTCGGGCATTTCGGGCGCGGTCGGCGCCCACGGCGCCAGCCGCTCGCGAAATGTGGCCGATCATGGCTTTGGTAGATCTCGCCGAATTTCCGCGACCAAACCACCGTACCAGCAATCGTGCCTCGGCCATGTCGCTGTTCGGAGTGGCCGTGTCACGCGGGCGCAGGTAACCGATATGCCTTGCGATCCGTGCCTTGCGATCCGTCTTGCTACACTCTACAACAACAAACGCAAGCATTCACGTTGGACTGCCAAACGCCGGCGGCGTTCGAGCAGGCTTGGCTGGCATAGCAGCGAAGAACGGAGTCCGCCGCGATATGATCGGTGTTGCACCTCGCGAAATACCCATCGGGCGCTGCGCGGCCGTGGCCAAGTTGCTTCAGGAAGGGAGCCGGCATCC
Organism: Burkholderiales bacterium; assembly: GCA_031423955.1. GTDB lineage: Bacteria > Pseudomonadota > Gammaproteobacteria > Burkholderiales > JAEUOS01 > JAEUOS01. The sequence continues at coordinate 4,226 of JANPGJ010000700.1, read as the reverse complement.
GGCAATTCGTCTACAGCCAGGGACACTGGATGTCGCGTTACGTTCAGCACTTCGTGGGTTGCGTCAAACGGGCGCCGGTTCAGTCTCCCGGACCTGGTTATGACCTCCCATCCGAAGGCGCGTTCTCCTGCCGCGTCAGCCATTCACACGTCTGGATGGTGGGGTCGGCTCGGGCAGCGCATGCGTTTCCACGCGCTCTTGAAAGGTGTTGGTACGGCAACCTTCATGCTGATCTTCTTTCACGCCTACTTCGTGCTGCTGGAGTTCCCCCAAAAGGCACCGACTACCGTGCCGGAAATCTGGCTGGATAATTGGATTCATTTCACGCCGGCGGCCTTCCCGGTCTACCTATCCCTCTGGGTGTATGTCTCACTTTCTCCGGCCTTGCTTGGAAACCTTCGCGCATTGATTTGGTTCGGCGTTTGGATCGGTGCAATGTGCCTGGTGGGTCTGGGTGTTTTCTGGTTCTGGCCAACCCGGACGCCGGCCTTCAACATCGATTGGGGTCAGTTCCCCGTTCTATCCGAGCTAAAGAGAATAGATGCGTCCGGCAACGCCTTCCCATCACTGCATGTGGCCTCGGCGATGTTCAGCGCATGCTGGCTGCACCGCATCCTGCGACAGTTGGCATCCCCGGCTTGGGCGTACCTCGCCAACTGGCTGCACTGTCTGGCGATCGCTTGGTCAACCATGGCCACCTTGCAGCACGTTGCGCTCGATGTCTTCAGTGGCGCCGCTCTGGGGCTGGTATTTGCCGCGGCATCGCTGGCGCACATCCGCAACACCGGGTCCGCGGCGAACAGTCGCGCCGCACCTTGAGTACTTCCGGATGGGACTCTCGGCTGTAGAGAATGGTCACCACAACCAGCATACCGATCACCACGTCCGGCGGCAAGATGAACCTGGCCGGCGCTGCAATGGAGAAGCTGTAGGCGCGCAAGCCACCGCTGAGGGTCTCTGCGGCGGCGCCTACCTCGGCTGCGACCCGAGTCTGATTGAACTTGACCGCGCCAATCAAGTTGTTTAGGTCGGTGATGGCGAGAGCCGGCTACTGGTCAGCGATTGCGGCGCCGACGATGTAGTCGAGCCTGTTGGCGCCGTCGCCCACGGAAAGCTCGCTGTTTTGTCAAAGTTGGATGAACAGCGGATCCTAAGAGCCCGGATCGCGCCCGGACGCCCAGATTCAAGGAGCCTTCTCGGCGTTGTACCCTTTCCAGGCGCGGATGGCATCAGCTATAGAGGACCGTTCTTCTCCTGCCAACGCGAAACGGCGCCAGGCAAATTCGCCGATGAACATGAGCCCGATCAGCGGCCCTCCGAGCAGATTGGCAAAGGTGGACCAAACCACCCTGGGCGCCAGCAAGAACAGAATTGCCGACCCCGATGCCAGGGTACAGAAAAACAGCGTCCATGCCAGCGTCACCCTTCGCGTGTAAACCTGTTGGCGAGGTGTCAACACACCACCATGAACCCGCCGCGCCATCTGGGTCACCAATGACTCTTGCGGCCCGAGCATCGTGCGCCCGAACACGACTGCCAATAGCAGATACACACCGATCTGTTCGAATAAGAAGAGCAGCGCCACGCGGGCGGACAACCAGGGCCAGGACATCACCAGCAGTCCAACCGCAGCCAACGCACCGGTCGCGCCCAGCCAACCAACTGGCACGCTCCACAGCGCCAGTGCGACTGCCGTCACGACGGGCGCCACGGCCAAAGCCGCACCCCAGTCCGAGGGCCTGTCCTGGGCGCTGACGATGTGCGCTCCCACCGCCCACGCCACGGCGGCCAGCGCGATCCCCACTGCCTTGAACCATGGCCATCCCCGTGAGGCTGCCTTGGTGGGCGAATCTGTGATCGGAGAATGCATGGCGACTAACAGTCGAAGGAGGCGGAAACACAAGGATTCTAATGGAGCAACTGTCTTCGAAGCCAAGCGATATGACGGGACGTAGTCGTCCCGTCATTTTCCGGTTCTGACCATGGCGTTGGGGATGGTCAGGCGCCTACGCATGCGAGCGACGATCGCGACCGTACTGCGATTGCTGGCAAGGACAAAGCGCCCATGGAAGGTACGGATCAAGGCATAAAAGCGGATCGCTGCCTGCGGCGGAGTGGCCACCGCGGTAGCCAGCAGCAGCAAATGGCGCATCGATTTCATCGCGTCGCCAATCTGGGAACGCCCGGATAGCCGGCCGCTGTGCCACGACGTTAGTCCAGTCCGGGCACGCCTGTCGGTCGCCGCGGATTGCATTTGGCTACCTGAATTCGTCGTTTCGTCGCATCCCGCTTTGCGCCAACCGGCGCACGTCGGACACTGAAGGCACCAACGGTTCCTACGAAAGACCCGCCATGCTCGCCGGATTCACCACTGTCATCCTGATCCATGCCGCGGCCGCGCTGGCAGCATTGGCGCTGGGTTCCCTGGTATTCCTGCGTCGCAAGGGCACCACCTGCCATCGCATGCTCGGACGCGCATGGGTTGCCCTGATGCTTGCCACCGCAATCTCGAGCTTCTGGATTCAGATTCACGGCCACTTTTCGTGGATCCATGGCCTGTCGCTATTGATTATTTTCTTGCTTGGCTGCGCGGTCTATTTCGCGATCAACGGTAACATCGCGCGCCATCAGCGCATCATGAAGGGATTGTTCGCTGGGGCCTTGGTGATTGCCCGGGCTTTCACGCTGCTGCCGCAGCGCCTGCTCGGCCGCATGCTGTGGTCGACACTCGGTGTGGCGTGACAGCACATGCAGCCCAACCCTTTTGATCACCCCGCCCCGACAGCAAAGGGCATAGCCGGCCGCGGGCGCAAGCGCATGCTGCTGTTGTCAGCTGCCGCCGGCGCCGTCGTACTTGCCGGCGCCAGCCTGCCCCCGCTGCTTGCGGTTCCGGTTGCCGCACTAACGACCCTGATCGCCACCGCAATCGGGATCAGCAGCCGCCTGATCACCATCGACCATGGCTGAACGACACCACGAAAGGTTCGCAATGAACGAAGAACAACGCCTGCGGTTGGCACGCCGCCGCGCCGGTGCGAAGATCGGCTTCCTGATCCATCTGACGGTATTTGTCGCCGTCAACACCGGTTTGATGCTGATCAACTTCAGCATCACCCCGCAGCATCGCTGGTTTCCGTTCCCGTTGGGTGGCTGGGCACTCGGGCTTGCGATCCACGGGCTTCTAGTATTCTGGCCCGGGTTTGGTCTGCGTGAAAAACTGGTCGCAAGCGAACTGCGGCGGCTCGATCGGCAGAACCCGCGCAATCCCTGAGCCTGGCGCTTTCCGGAAAGCTGTTGCAAATGATGGGCAACCCCTCCCGCGTTTCGATCGCGCATATGCTGGCCGGCACGTTTGTGCTCAACACCGTGATTGCGGTGGCGGTCACGGTGTTCGGCAGCGACAAGCACAGCCACGGCTTTGCCGTCAATTTCGTGTTCAGCCAGTCGATCGGGCTGATCACCTACCTACTGATTGATCTGCCGCGTCGTCGCCTGTGGCCTGACGGACCATCGCCCCTGGTGCCGATGATCGCGCTGGTTGTAGTGGCCGCGAGTATCGGCTGGTATGGCGGCAGCCTGTTGGGCGGCCGGATTCTGGGCATTCCCGGCCAGCCGACTTCCATCGGCATCAATACGGCAATCGGCTTTTTGACGCTGACCATTGCTGCCGGCCTTGGCGCCACCCTGTATTTCTCGACCCGCGAACGGCTGGCCGCAATCGAGCGACTCGCCACCGAAGCGCGCCTGAAGCTTCTCACCGCGCAGATCGAACCGCATTTCCTGTTCAACACGCTGGCCAACCTGCAGGCCCTGATCGCCACCGACCCGGCACGTGCGCAGACCATGCTCACCCATCTCGACCAGTATTTGCGGGCCAGCCTCACCGCCACCCGCAACGAATCGGCAACCCTGGGGCAGGAATTCCGCCTGCTCGCGGACTATCTCGAAATCATCGCCATCCGCATGGGCCCGCGCCTGGCATTCACGCTCGACCTGCCCGAACAGCTTGCAGAAAGGACCTTGCCGCCGATGCTGTTGCAGCCGCTGATGGAAAACGCGATCCGCCATGGCCTCGAGCCGAAAGTCGAGGGTGGTCATATCAATGTGACCGCGCGCCAGGACGGATCGCCGATGATGGCTTGGGACTGGCGGGTGCCGCCCCTACCCGCCGCCCCCGGCGGGGGATCAGCCCAGGGCCGGAACCGCTGCGCCGCCACAGTGGCCCC
>JANPGJ010000699.1:0-6025 GCA_031423955.1 Burkholderiales bacterium | reverse complement strand
GCTCGGGCACATGGGCGTCGCGGTGCTCGATGGCGGTCTTGGCAAATGGAAGGCCGATGGCCATGCCCTGACTGCCGCGGTGCCAGCCGCGCGCCCGGCTGTTTTCAGCGGCAGGCCCGATGATTCGCGCATGGTCGATGCCGCGACGATCCTGGCGAACATTGGCAAGCCCGGCATGAAGGTGGTCGACGCGCGCGCCGCCGAACGCTACAGCGGTGCGACCGAAACGATCGACCCGGTGGCAGGCCACATTCCAGGTGCGCTGCTGCGCTTCTGGAAGGAAAACGTCAACCCCGACGGCACCTACAAGAGTGCCGCCACCTTGAAGTCTGAATTCACGCAACTGCTCGGTGACACGCCGTCCGCGCAGGTGGTGCATCAGTGCGGCTCTGGTGTATCTGCGTGCAACAACCTGATCGCCATGGAACTGGCCGGGCTTGGCGGCGCCCGGCTCTATGTGGGCTCGTGGAGTGAATGGTGTGCCGACCCGGCACGTCCGGTAGCCAGGGGCATGACGCCCTGAAGCCAGCGGTACTGGTTGCCGGCCGTCGCATCGCCCTGGTCAGAAATACACCTTGAGTGCCGACCTCTTCCCGAACGCTTTCGCCCAACATTGCCCGACGCCGCGATGACAACAGCCGCCAGAATTCCGCATCTGATTCTTGATCATGCCTCCCTGGCAAAGCTGTACGGCACGCCACCCGAAGCCTCGATCAAGAAGGAAATCGACCATATCCATCCCCATTACCTGGCATTCATCGAAGCCGCACCATTCGCCGTGCTCGCGACTTCCGGTCCAGGCGGACTGGACGCCTCGCCGCGCGGCGACCCCGCCGGTTTCGTGGTGGTGGAAAACCCGAAGACCCTGCTGCTCCCCGACCGGCGTGGCAACAACCGGGTCGACAGCCTGGCCAATATCGTCTCCGACCCGCGGGTGGCGCTGCTGTTCCTGGTTCCGGGCGTCGGCGAGACCCTGCGCGTCAATGGCCACGCCGGCATTTCGATCGAACCCGCGCTGCTGCAGCGACTCGCGGTAGACGGCAAGGAGCCGCGCAGTGTGCTGGTGGTGCATGTCGAGACCGTGTACTTCCAGTGTTCGCGCGCGATCGCACGCTCCAAACTCTGGGATCCGGCGACCCGCATCGAGCGTAGCCGCCTGCCCAGCACCGGCACCATCCTGGCCAGCCTGTCGAATGCCTCGATCGATGGTGCGGCTTACGACGCCACCCAGGACGAACGGGTCAAGGCAACGCTGTATTGACCGGAATCAGCCGACTGCGCTGATCGACAGATCCGCCTCGCCATGCCTGACCTTGTGACCGTGCGGGCAGCGCCGCCCGTTCAGGCAGCGCCGACCCAGGTTTCCGACCACGCAAGCACGCAACTTGACGACGCCTTGCCCGACCGGTCCTGCGCGAATGGCTTGCCGACGGCCGCTTCCCCATTGACCGACAACTGCGCGCCGCGCGCCGGCAGGAAGGTGCTGTAGACACCGATCGGCCGATTCATCTGTCCCGGCGGCACGGTGATCACGAACGCCGGAAGCAGGTCCCACCATGCCATAACGATCTCGCTGTCGTCCGACGAGACGCGTTCCTCCACCGTCGCCAGGGAATTGCCGCTGCGCGTGAACTCGGCATCGATCACCGCCAGCGACGGGTCGCCAAACGGCGCGTGCAGCAGCGTTTCGATGCGCCGCTGCAGGTAACGCGTCATGCCGATATTGTCGGAATACACCCGCGGACCGCTGCCGGTCAGCGGACTGTCGATGAACAACGCATGCCCCTGCCCGGCCGGCGACCACAACACCCGCCAGTGACTGACGCGATCAACAAGGGTCTTGCCGCCATCGTTGGACAGGCGGATAAACGAGTTTTCCCCTGTCATGACAACTTCACCGGGATCGACCAGGCGCGGTTCGCTCATTGCATTCCCCTGCAGGATTGAATACGGGTTGCGTTGCGGAACTCAGTCGGCGTAGCCCGGCAATTCGCGGTCGAGCACTCGCATCATCGCGTCGAAATAGAGTTGCTCGCGCTCGGCACGGGTATGCCGATCGTCTGCCGGCGGTGACTGCACCTGCGCGACGATTTCGTCCGACAGGATCGAGATCGGCTGGCCGGTACCCATTGCCAGCACCTGGGCGCGGCAGACGCGTTCCAGCTTGTAGAGCCGTCGATAGGCCTGCGCAACCGTGTCGCCGACCACCAGCACACCGTGGTTCTTCATGAACAGCACTTTCTTGTTGCCGATCACCCGCGCCAGGCGCTCACCCTCCTCGAGAAAGTCGGCGGTGCCGGAATAGACATCATCGTAGGCGACGTGACCGTGGTAGAAAGCGGCGGTCTGACTTGCCGGCAGCAGGCGGTTGTCCTTGAGCATGTTGAGCGCCACCGCCCAGGTCTGGTGAGTGTGCAGCACCACCTTCGCGCCGGTGATGCGGTGGATCGGCGCATGGATGCATTGCGCCGAAAGCTCGACCACGCCTTCGCCTTCGAGCGTTTCACCCTTTTCGTTGAAGACTATCAAGTCGCTGGCCCTCGCCTCCGACCAGTGCAGGCCGAATGGCAGGATCAGAAAACGATCGTCGAAACCCGGCACGGTGACCGTGAAATGGTTGTCGATGCCTTCTTCAAGATCGTCGAGCACCGCCAGCCGGTGGGCGGCAGCGAGCTGGATCTTGGCCTGACGGACCGCATCGACGACGCCGGCGGTGCGGGAGGATTTCAGCGGATGGACGGACATGGTGGGCCTCGTTCGAAGTGGCAGCGGATTGAAGGGCGAAGGGTAGAGTATATCCAGTGTGCCGCCCCGCAATGGCGGCCCGCCCCGGCCTCGCGTCAAGCACTGCTTTCTGGCCACCCGCTTGCTTCATCGCCGGCTTCAGCGCGGCTTGCGCAATTCAATATCCCCGTACCATGCCGTCGCCGATTCGCCGGTCTGGTCGGTGTCGGTCATCACCGCGATCCCCGAAACCGGCGGTGGTTCTTCCTTGAACGCACGCTTGTAATCCTCGTACACGTTGCGCTCGACCTCGACCCACTCACCGACGCGCCGGGCACCGGATTCGACCACGAACATCATCGCGCGGGCCGTATATGCGTTCGGCAGCATGGTGCCGACCGCGGCCTTGCCATCCCATACATAGTTGAGCCCGGCATGCGGCGGATACTCGCCATACAGCGACTTCGCCAGCCCGTACTGCATGCGCATGCCGGCGCCGGCGCGTTCAGGGTCATAGCGAAAAGTGACGTAGACGCGCGCCGGATAATCGTCGCCTTCCCTGGTGGCGATATCGGCATTCTTGATCAGGTTGGCGATCTTCCAGCGCCATTTGAGGATCGGATAGTCCTTGAGTTCGATTCTGCGGTCATCGAAGCGACGGATCAGCCCGGACGCGGACTTGCTGCTGTCAGCCTTGAGAACCGTATTGCCGCCATCCGTCACCAGGGTGTAACGGGTCAGGGTTTCGATGTTGCGAAATGTCAGCGGCACCCATTGCGGCGGGCCGGCACTGCCCGGCTTCAACGCGGAAAAGCGGCCGGCTTCGATCGAATCCTGGGACGCTGCCGGCTGTGCCGCGGCGAGCAGGAGCGCGGTGGCGATCAGCTTCAACGTGGTACCTCTGGCCTTGATCATGACTTTCTGATGAAGGCATCGATCAGCGCGGCCAGGGCGCGCGGATTGTCCTGGCTGACCCGATGGTCGGCCTCGATCTCGGCGCTCCGCGAGCCAGGAATCAGGCCGCACAGCCGTTCCATGTTGGTCGCCGGAAACACCGCCGAGCCGGCGCCGCGAATCGCGAGTGTCGGGCAGCGCACGGCGATGCGGTCCCAGATCGGGGTTTCGAGCAGGTGTTCGGTTTCGACCACGCCGGGCGGAAAATAGCGCCACTCCACTTCGCCGTTGCCAACAGCGCGAAACGAGTGACTGCTGTAGTGATCCTTCATCGCTTCGCTCCAGAGGGTTGAGAACGGCATGCGCGCGCGCGCGTCGGCCAATGACGGAAAGCGGAATTCGCGCACCATCTGCTCGCGCACCCGTTGGCTCAATTGCGGGTCGAGCGAGACGCCAGGGTCGACCACCACCAGGCTCGCAACCCGTTCTGGGCTCTCGGAAGCGAGCAGCAGAGCGAGATTGCCGCCAGTGGCAGCGCCGACCAGATGCACGCGCGCGATGCCAAGACAATCGAGCAGGTCGCGCAAGTCGCCCAGGTAGTCGGCGTAGCCATAACCCTGTTGTGGATAGGCTGACAAGCCGTGACCGCGCGCGTCGGGGGCGAGGAAACGGTTCTTGAGGGTCGAGTACTCGACCATGAAATCCCAGACCCGCGCGCTGGTGCGGTTCGGGTGCAGCAGCAGGATCGGCGGATCCGCGCCCGGCCAATCAAGAAAATGGGTTTCAAGAGAAGCCAGTTGCACGCGCATTGACTGCGCCGGACGGTTAAAGATCATGGTTGCTTGCTCCCTCCTCCTTATTGAGCGATGTTCGGCAACAGGTGCGCCAATGCCTGGCTACTGCGCAAGCGATGCAGATCGGCCGGCAGATCAAGGTCTGGCAGGCAGCCGGTTTCGACCAGACTTGCGCCTGCCTTGCGCGCCCGCTCGCGGGTCTGCGCCATGACTTGCGCACCGCCCCAAGTCACACCGGCAAACAATTCCGGCACCGCGCGCGCCAGGCCGACCGCGACGTAGCCGCCGTCTTCGGCGGCGATGAACGCGCAATCGTTTTGTTTCAGCGCCAAACGCAATCGGCTGATCGCCGCCACGTCCAGCCACGGACAATCGGTACCGATGAGCACCGGTGACTGCCGCAGGCGCAGCGCGCTGACCAACGCCAGCCACATGCGTGCGCCGAGATCGCCCTCCGGCTGCGCGCGCAGGTCTACCGCGTACTGCGCCGCGCAGTCGGCGAAGAACGGATGTCCAGCGTCCGGCGTGCACCACAACTCGATTCGCGTGCCTGCATGACAGGAGCGCCACGCACAGGCGGTCTGCAGCGTATGGTGGGCAAGGCGACGCTGCAGTTGCGCCGCACCTTCGCTGCCCAGCGCAGGAATCAGGCGGGTCTTGCATTGCCCCGGCACCGGGGCGCGTGCAAACACCTGCAGCACCGGCGTCACTTGCGCCCCGCAAAGCGCGCCAGCAACTGCGGACCATAGGCGCACCACACCGATCGCGGCAGCCGGCCGGCCGACGCCAGCGTGTCATGCAATGCGGCGAGGCGGCGCCGTGCCGCGCGCTGCGCCACATCATCGCCCAGGCTGTCAGGTCGCGAGGCTTCCTCGCGCGCCGCCTTCAAGGCCTCGAGTTCGGGAGGCAGGCAACCGGCGTTCTTGAGAATCCGGTTGACCATCCGCACTTCGTCCGGAACCAGCGGTTCGTCACCCAGGTCGAGCGGACGCCCGGCACCGGGCAGGTGATCAAACTCACCGGCGGCGGCGCGACCGATGCGCTCTTCTGCGATGCGCTCAAAGGCGGAACTCATGCGTATGCGATCCAGCGGCCACAGGTGATCACTGACACCCAGATTGCCAGCGATACGGCCGCGATCGCGCGCGCCGGCAACGGTGCGCGTTCGCCCCAGGTGTCGGGCCGGGCCCATGAACCGGTATGGAACAGCGCCGCATTGGTGCCGGCTGCGCAGATCAGCCCCATCTTGAGCAGAAATACCCGGTTGCCGACCAAGTCGTTCGCATGCGCCAGGAACAACAGCAGGCCGCTTGCCGCGACCAGGCAAAAAGCCAATATCGAAAACGGCAGGACATGACGCATCAGCGCGGCGGCCGGCAATGCCTTGGAAAAGCCGAGGACGCGCAGGTCAACGACCGCGATCGAACCGACCAAACAAGCAAGCGCCACGATATGCACGGTTTCAACCACCGGGTAGGCCCAGGTGACACCGCGCATCCATGCCGCCAGCGGCAGGCTCGCCAGCGCTTGGCCAACCTCCATCGCGGTCTACCGCAGTTCGGTGGTCTTGCCGTCGATGATGATGCGCTCGACCCGCAGTTCGTCGGCCTTGC
>JANPGJ010000698.1:0-24994 GCA_031423955.1 Burkholderiales bacterium | reverse complement strand
CCGCGACGCGCTGCGCATCGTCGAAATCGAGGCTGGATGTGGCAGCTGCGCCAACGCCGCGGCGCTGCGTGCAACGGTGGAAGTGCATGCGATTGCCGGTGACCCGTGCTGGGCCGCCTTTGCCGACATCGCGCGTGCCGCCGGTCTTGCCAGCAGTTGGTCGACACCAGTCATCAACGCCGACGGCGAAGTACTTGCAACGATCTGCGTCTATCACCACACGCCTGCCACTCCGCTTGCGCGCGATCGCACAACGGTCGGCCGCATGGCCGACCTGGTCGGGCTTCTGGTGCAGCGCTTTCAAGCAGAATCCGATTTGCGCCAAAGCGAGGCGCGCTTTCGCCAACTCGCTTCGATGTCGTCGGACTGGTTCTGGGAGCAGGACGAAAACTATCGCTTTGTCGCCACCGAGGCGCTGGCCCGTACCGACAAACCGCCTGGCGAACTGATCGGCATGACCCGCTGGGACGGTCCCGGCACGCAACCGGCCGGCGTTACCTGGGAACAGCATCGCGCCGACCTCGAGGCGCGCCGGCCGTTCGCCCATCTGGTGCTGACACTCACAACCCGGGATGGCGGGCAGCGACATGTCGCAGTGCGCGGCGAGCCGATCTTCAACGCCGAGGGCCGCTTCACCGGCTATCGCGGTGTCGGCGCCGACATCACCGATCGCTATCGTGCCGAAGCCGCCCTGCGCAGGAGCGAAGCGCGCTTTCGCCAATTGACCGAACTGGGCTCCGACTGGTACTGGGAGCAGGATGCCGAATACCGCTTCATCCGGGTCACTGGTGGCGAGTTGCGCAAGGACCTGCCGTACAACACCACGGTGGGATTCCGGCGCTGGGATCGCCCCAGCCTGCAACCGGTCGGATTCACGTGGGACCAACACCAGCGCGATCTTGACGCGCGCAAGCCGTTCACCAACCTGATACTGCAATACACGGATCCGCGATCGGCACGCAACTACTGGTCCCTGCGCGGTGAGCCGGTGTTCGACGACGCCGGGACATTCACCGGCTATCGCGGCATCGGAACCGACATCACCCAACGCCACCGCCTTGACCTGATGCGTGCAGGCGAGCGCCGCATGTTCGAATTGCTCACTACCGGAGCAGCGCTGGAACGGCTGCTGAGGGAATTGTGTTCCAGCATGGAACCAGCGCTGGCAAGGCGCGGCGTCGCCAGCGTCCAGGTGGTCGCCGATGGCGTGCTGCGCCAAGTGGCGGGACCTGCCATGCCCGGCTCACTTCACCTGGCGCACGGCGATCATGCCGCCGGCCCCTTGCCGGATATCTGCGCCGCTGCCGTCGAGCGCAACGACATCGTCATTTGCGCCGGACTCGAGCGCGACCCGCACTGGATCGACTGGCGGTCGGCGGCCGGCGAGCCCGCCCTCCGCTCGGCATGGGCAACCCCGGTCCGCAGCGCCTCCGGCCAGGTGCTCGCAACCCTGACCATTTACAGCGATGTCGCGGCCGAGCCCTTGCCCGAAGACCTCGAACTCAGCGCCGGCGCCGCCGCCTTGGCCGGCATCTTGCTTGAGCGCTTCAACGCAGAGGCGGCGCAGCGCGCGAGCGAAGCGCGCTACCGCAGTCTGGTCGAGTTCACGCAGGAGGGCGTACTGATCGACGACAACGGCCTGATCGTTTACGCCAACCCGGCGTTGACGCGCATCATGCGCGCGCCAGACAGCGAAGCCTTGCGCAAGAGACTGCTGCCCGACATGATCGCGCCCGGTTCGCGCGAACTTGCGCGTGCGTGCGCGGCGCGCATCATGGCGGGCGAAGCCGTAGCGCCGACCGAAATGCAATTGCTTGCGCACGACGGCAGCGTGGTGGATGTCGAGTATTCGGGCGCGATGATCGAAATCGACGGCCGACGCCTGGCGCAGACCTATATCCGCGACATTTCGGCGCGCAAGCTCGCCGCGCGCGAGTTGCAGCGCATGAATGAATCGCTGGAGCAGCGGGTGGCGGCGCGAACCACCGAGTTGACCGCGGCAAACCGCGAACTCGAAGCCTTCTCCTACACTGTCGCACACGACTTGCGGGCGCCACTGCGCGCGATTGACGGCTTCGCCACCATGCTGCGCGAAGACGCCGGCGACAAACTTGCTGAACACAGCAGGCGCGACTTGCAGACGATCACCGTCAATACGCGGCGCATGGCCGAACTGATAGACGGACTGCTCGAATTCTCCCGCTTGTCGCGCAGCGATCAAACGCGCCAGTTGGTGGCAACGCGCGCCATGGTCGATGCAGTCATCATCGAAACCGCCGCGGTCGCGCGGCACCGGCCAGCATTCGTCGTTGGTGACCTTGCACCTGTCAGCGGCGATGCCGCGATGTTGCGCCAGGTGTGGATCAACCTGGTCACCAACGCCATCAAGTTCACCAGCCACGCGGCAAACCCGCGCATCGAGATCAGTTGTCGCCGAGACGCCGGTTTTGCGATTTTCTCGATTCAGGACAACGGCGCCGGCTTCGATCCGCGCTATCAGTCCAAACTGTTCGGAATATTCCAGCGATTGCACGCGCAAGCTGACTTCGACGGTACCGGCGTCGGTCTGGCGATTGTCAAGCGCATCGTCGAACGGCATCATGGCCAGGTATGGGCCGAAGGCAGTCCGGGGCGCGGTGCGACGTTTCATTTCTCCCTGCCGTTGGCCTGAGCGGCACTTGCGCCCTGCACCCGGCGACGCTCAGGTCTCGAACTTGAAGCGCCAGGCATCGCCGGCGCGAACGATGGTGCCGGCGGTAGGTGTCGGAAAATGCGCCGGCATGATGCGCACCGGCGAACCTTCGTAGCGCGCGAGGAACGCGCGTCGGGTGCGCGCCGAATGCGCCGGATCGACACAAAAGCAGCTGCTCCAGTCCGGCTCGGCGCATTGCAGGGCGTGATGCATCAGGTCACCGCTCATCACGCATTCCTGGCCGCCCGAGCGTACATGCACGCATACATGCCCGGGCGTGTGGCCGGGCGTCGGATCGAGCCAGACCTCATCGTCGAATACATAGTCGCCCGCGACCAGTTCCATTTGCCCGGCCTCGATCACCGGAAGGATGCTGTCGGCGTAGTAGGGGTCGTCGCGGAACGCCTCGGTCTTGTAGTGCTCGCGCCAGTACTCCCACTCGGCGCGGGCGAACAGGTATCTGGCATTCGGGAAGGTCGGCACCCAGCGACCGTCGACCCGATGCGTGTTCCAGCCGACATGATCGACATGCAGATGGGTACACAGCACGAAGTCGACCTCCTCGGGGGTGATTCCGGCCTTGGCCAGATTCTCCAGGAACGGCCAGTTCTTCATGTGGTAGCGCGGCTTGCCCGGGCGCTGCCGGTCGTTGCCGCTGCAACTGTCGACCAAGATGGTGTGGTGCCGGCTGCGGATCAGGAACCCATGCATGCCCAGCACCAGGAGACCGCTGGCCGGGTCGAGCAGCCTTGGTTCGAGCCAATGGCGGTGGCGCTCGATTGCATCCGGGGTGGATGCGGGAAAAATCTGCTGCGGGGAAATCAGCGGCAGCTCGAATTCGACAATCCGATCGATGCGCACATTTCCGAGATGCCAGTTGTTCATTTGGGTACCCCAATGTCGGTCCTCAGGCGCTCCGCGCCTGTCAGCGCCAATTGTGCCGCTTCGCAGGCGATGTCGCCAGGCCTGCTGTTGCGCGCGCAGGGCGCTTTGCTCATCTGCCGGCATCGATCACCCGGGATTTGCGGAAACCCTGGACCGGTTCCGTTTCCGGTGCCTGCTCGACCGCAACCGCGTTCTCCAAGGCGCGATGTGGCGCGGTAGACTGAAACAGGAATTGCGCGCCTGCCGGTGCCCGCAGGGGGCCACGCGACGGAAAGTGCCAGGGCGGCGCGGACCGCCGGACTCCGCAGCGTAACGGAACGACAAGACAGTCAAACCTTTGAAACCGCAGTTTTCCGATTGAAAGCGCGACATGCGAATCACCGATCTCAGCGTCACCATGTTCGAATGGCAGGGCCTGGCGGCCGCCTCCTACAGTGACAAGAACCCGGCTGCGGCGGCTACGCCCGAACTCGGCCTGGTGGCGATCGAAACCGACACCGGCCTGATCGGCCACGCGTTCCTGGGCGCCTCGTTTCGCAGCGCGCGGCTGGACGTGCTGTCGTTGACGCGGCACCTCAAGTCCGCTGTCATCGGGCAGGACCCGCTGGAACGCGAGCGCCTCTGGCAAGCGTTGTCAAGACGCATCCGCGCCACCACTTACCGCGCCATCGGTGCCATCGACGTGGCGCTGTGGGATATCGCCGGCAAGGCGGCCGATTTGCCGATCCATCAGCTGCTGGGTACCTGCCGGCGCAAGGTGCCGGCGTATGTCAGTTCATCGGTGCTGGCCTCGCACGAAGCCTATCTCGAACAGGCAAGCGCGATGCGCGACCGCGGCTTCCGCGCCTACAAGATCCACCCGCCGACCGGCCTCGAAGCCACCATCCGCCTGTGCCGCGCACTGCGCGACCTGCTGGGCGCGGATTACCGGCTGATGATCGATCCGGCCGGCGCGTTTTCCTATCCCGACGCGCTGCGCCTGGGCCGGGTGCTCGAAGAACTCGACTTCTACTGGTACGAAGACCCGCTGGCCGAGGACGATGCTTACAACTACGTCAAGTTACGCCAGAAGCTCGACATCCCGCTGATGGCGACCGAGTACTCGCCAGGTGGATTCCATGCCTACGCGCCGTGGATCACCGCACAGGCCACCGATTACCTGCGCGGCGATGTCGCCATCAAGGGCGGGCTGACGGCGATCCTCAAGGGTGCCCACCTGGCCGAAGCGTTCCGCATGAACTACGAAATCCACCACGGCGGCAACTCCCTGAACAATTTCGCCAACCTGCACGTGATGATGGCGATCGGCAATTGCGAGTACTTCGAGGTGCTGCTGCCGGAGCGGGCGCAAAAGTACGCGATCGTCAACGATATTGAAGTCGATCGCGAAGGCTATGTGCATGCGGTCGACGGCGCCGGCCTGGGCGCGCAGATCGATTTTGACCTGATCAGGCGCAACACGACAGAAGTACTGCGTTAACGAAACACTGAATAAGTCCGTAGGTTGAGAAAGCTGATTCTGCAACCAGTTGAATTGAAACGCGCTTCCGTTCGATAGTCCGCATTCCAGGGACTTATTCAGCGTTTTCCTAACAGCCGCTGCGCGGCTCGCGCCGGCCTTACTCGGCGCGGATATTGGCTTCGCGCACCACCCGGCCCCAGGTATCCATTTCGCCGAAAAAGAAGCGTGCGAACTCTTCCGGCGTGTTGCCGATCGCTTCGATCTGCAGTTGCGCGAAGCGTTCGCGCAATTCGCGGCTGGCACATGCCGTGGCGATTTCCCTGGCGATGCGTTCGACCATCGCCGGCGGGGTGCCGCTGCGCATGAATACGCCGTGCCAGGACAGCACCACGAAGTCCTTGAGCCCTGGCGTTTCCGACACCGTCGGCAGCGCCGGCAGGTCTGCCAGGCGCTGCGCGGTCGTGACCGCCAGCATGCGGATTTTCCCGCCCGCCAATTGGGGCAGCGAAGTCTGCATGTTGTCGAACGCCACCTGCAGGCGCCCGGCCATGACGTCCTGCAGGGCCGGGCCGCCGCCCTTGTACTGGATGATCGGCATGTCGACCCCGGCCATCCGCTTGAACAACTCGGCCGCCAGGTGCGCCGAGGTACCGATGCCGCCGGACGCGATGTTGACGGTGCCGGGCGCGCGCCGCGCCAGCGCCAGCAGATCGGCCACATTGGCGGCCGGCAAGCCGGCAGGCACGACCACCACCAGCGGCACCCGCGTAACCTGGGACACCGGAAGCAAGTCACGCCTGGTGTCGTAGGGCACGCTCATCATCGCCGGATTGACCGCGTTGGCGAACGAGCCCATGAACATGGTGGTGCCATCGGCCGGCGCCTGCAGCAGCGCCTGGGTGGCGATATTGCCGCCGGCGCCGGCGCGATTGTCGATCACGATAGCGCGGCCGAGCGCCGGCGCCAGGCGCTCGGCAAGCACGCGGGCAACGATGTCGGTCGGCCCGCCGGCCGGAGCGCCCACCAGCATGCGCAATGGACGATCAGGCAATTGGGCCAGGGCAAGCGCTGAAGTCGCGGCCAATAACGGAGCCATCAGCAAGGCAATGGATTTCAGTGTGCGCATGTGAATGCTTCCCAGACCCCGGGGTGACGCCCGACGCGGTCTTGTCGTGATCGCATTGGCTGTCTTGCAGCCCTGCTTGCTACGCCTGCGACACCCAGGTCTTGCGCGGCGGACTCTTGACTTCGACCTGGATGCAGTCTTCCAGCGCCTCGCTGAAATGCGGCACCCCGCGCGGATGCATCCACGCGTCACCGGCCTCGGCGATGAATTCCTTGCCGCCGATCACCAGGCGCATGCGCCCCTTGACCAGATAGGCGATCGATTCGTGGTCGTCGTGCTGGTGGATCGGATCGACCATGCCCTTGCCCTTGAACGCCTGCAGGAACAGCATGTCGTCGCCGACCAGGAGCGGCTTGATGGTGAGTCGACCGGGTTCTTCGATCACCCCTTCCACCGCCGTGATGCGCTCGTCGGGTACCGAGGCCCCGCTGCGGAAAAACACTCCGGACGGCTTCAGCATGCGTTCGATACCTTCGGGTTTCATGGCGGCAATCCTTTGGCGACTGGCGCCGCCGCGGATCGCCGGCGCCGATGACAGCGATCAATGATTGCATTGCCACCGCCGCCTGTCAACGCTAGTAAAACGCTGAATAAGTCCCTGGCATGCAGGACATGGAACGGAAGTACTTTCGAATTCAATCGGTTGGAGAAGCGACTTTCTCAACCTACGCACTTATTCAGTGTTTCCCTAACCGCGCCCGGCCCGCGGCGAGAGCCCGAAAGGAAAGCGGGCACAGCGACGACTGCATCGCTGCGCCCGGCGGACCGCCTGCTGCTCAACCCAGATCGAGCGGCACGAAGATGCGGGCGTTCTCGCGCTGCACCAGGAGCGCCACTTTGCGCCCTGCCTTGGCCTGCGCCTCGCGCAATTCACTGACACTGTTGACCGGCCTGCCGTTGACCGCGACGATCACGTCACCGGCCTGGATGCCGGCACGCGCCGCCACCCCCGACACATCTTCGACCAGTAGTCCGCCGCCGATGCCGGCGGACCGGCCTTCGTCCGGCGAAAGCGGGCGCACCGCCAGGCCGAATCGACCCTGTGCCGCATCTTCGTTCTTCGCAGCGACCTTGGGTTCCAGCATTTCGCCGATGGTCGCTTCGAGCACCTTCGCGGTACCGTTGCGGACCACATCAAGCCTGGCACGGGTGCCGGGTTTCAGATCGGCCATCAGCACCGGCAGATCGTTCGAGCGATCGATCACGCGGCCATCGACCTTGAGGATCACGTCGCCAGGCAGCAGCCCCGCCTTTTCGGCCGGCCCGCCCTTTTCAACCGCGCTGACCAGCGCACCTTGCGGTCGCGCCAACCCGAATGAATCGGCCAGCCCCTGATTGACTTCCTGGATCACCACCCCAAGCCGGCCGCGCGTGACCTTGCCATGCGCCAGCAACTGGTCGCGCACACGTGACGCGACGTCGATCGGTATCGCGAACGACAAGCCCTGGTAGCCGCCGTTGGACGAATAGATCTGTGAATTGATGCCGATCACCTCGCCCTTCAGGTTGAACAGCGGGCCGCCGGAATTGCCCGGGTTCACCGCCACGTCGGTCTGGATGAACGGCACGTAGCCTTCGAGGGCGCGCGACTTGGCGCTGACGATGCCCGCCGTCGCGGTGTTCTCGAAACCGAACGGCGAACCGATCGCCAACACCCACTCACCGACATTCGACGCCGCCGGGTCGCCCAGCTTGACCACCGGCAGGTTGCTGGCCTCGATGCGCAACACCGCGATATCCGAGCGCTTGTCCAGACCCACCACACGCGCCTTGAATTCGCGCCGGTCGGTAAGTTTCACGGTGACTTCCTGGGCGCCATCGACGACGTGCGCATTGGTCAGGATCACGCCGTCGCTGGCCACGATGAACCCCGAGCCCTGGCCGCGCTGCACGCGCGGGCCCTGCGGCATGCGCGGAAAGCCGGGCCCGAAGCGGCGCAGGAACTCCGACATCGGATCGTCCGCGCCTTCACCATCGGCGCCTGCCTTCGCCTTGCCGCTGACCGCGATGTTGACCACTGCCGGGCCGTAGGTGCGGACGATGCCGGCAAAATCCGGGTAGGCGGACGCCACCTGAACCGGCAGCGATGGTGCCAGCGCAGGCATCGCGGCATTGGCGCCGGAGAGCACCGGCAGGCGGCTGCCGGCATAGCCGGCACCGAGCGCCGCGGCAACCGCGACGGCAAGCAAGCTGCGTTTCAAGTTGATGCTGGTCATATTTTTCTCCATCAGGATTTGTGGATGCAAAGAGGCCGCAAGCGGCACGTGTGATGGAGCACATGATTGCGACGCCGGATTAAGCCAGACTTAAAGCCGCAGTTGAATTTGTATCTGACTGTTACCGCTTTGTATCCGCCTGTTGCCGCGACGACGAGAAAATGAAGTCCGCCGGGCGCATTTGCGCGGCCGCCATGGGCACGACCCGAGCGGCTCAGCTGGCAGCGGCAAACCGCACCCGCACGCACAGGCCGCCACCGCTGCGATCGTCGAGCGACACGCTGGCACCGTGGCGGTCGGCAATCTGCCTGACGATCGCCAGTCCCAGGCCGCTGCCGGTGCCAGGGCTGCCCGGCACCCGGTAAAAGCGGTCGAACACCCGTCCCCTTTCCTCGACCGCAATGCCCGGCCCGTTGTCGCAGACCGCAATCATCGGCACCCCGCCGTCAGCGCCGGTTTCGACATCAACCGTGCCGCCTGCCGGGGTGTAGCGCAGCGCGTTGTCGACCAGATTGCCGAGCAGGACCGCCAGCGAGGTGTGATCCCCCATCACTTGCAGCGCCGCTCCAGCCTTGACGCCCAGGTCAATCCGGGCTTCGATCGCCAGCGGCATCCGCGCAGCCACCACCTCGCGTGCCAGCGCCGCCAGATCGCACGGCAGTGCCGGCGCCGGTTCGGTGCCCGCCGGCTCCTGGCGCGCCAGGGTCAGCAACTGGTCGACCAGGTGCGCCGCGCGCGCCAGTCCGGTTTCAAGATCGGCAAGCGCGGACTGCCGCTCGGCTTCATCGTGCGCGCGCCCCATCAGTTGCATCTGCAACCTGAGCGCCGTCAGCGGTGTCCGCAGTTCGTGCGCCGCATCGGCGACGAATGCGCGCTGGCCGGCCATTGCATTTCCAAGGCGGGCCAGCAATCCATTGAGTGATTGCACCAGCGGTCGCACCTCTTCCGGTACTTCGCCTTCGGGTACCGGCGCCAGCGACTGCGCGCTGCGGGTCGCCACGTCCGCTGCCAGCGCGTCCAGCGGCGCCAGTCCGCGCCGCACCGCGAACATGATGGCCCAGGCGAGCAGGGGCAGCAGGATCAGGAACGGCATGGTGGTGCGCAGGGCGACCGCGGCGGCCATCTCGGCGCGCACGTTCATCGGCTGCGCCGCCTGCACGACATTGCTGCCGACGATCGCGCTGAACACCCGCCAGCGACCCTGTTGCGTATTGACGGTCGAGAACCCCAGCAGGGCCCGGTCCGGCAGGCGTGCCAGGGGATGCGAAAAATACAGTTGCGCGCCGCTCTGGTCCCAGATCTGGATCACGGTGCCGTCTTCGAGGACTGTCGTTTCGTGCCCGGCGATCGCCGGGAAACTGCGCCCCGGCAGCGACGCCACCACCTGCCGCAGGTGGTAGTCGAACAGTTGATTCGCATCGGCACGCGCCTGCAGATAGACAGCGGCGGCGGCGGCGAGCAGGCCGGCGGCCAGCGCCGCCAGCAACCAGCCCAGCAGATTGCGGCGGATCGAGGTCATCGCCGGTCAACGCGTGGTCCGCGCGGGCACCGCAGCGGCACGCCGGCATTGCCATGCAGCCGCCATCTCATGCCGGCCCCCCCAGCATGTAGCCAACACCGCGCACGTTGCGAATCAAGTCGGCGCCAAGTTTCTTGCGCAAACCGTGGATATACACCTCGACCGTATTGCTTTCGACCTCTTCGGCCCAGCCGTAAAGCTTCTCTTCGAGCTGCGCGCGCGACAGCACCGCACCCGGCCGGTCAAGAAACGCCTCCAGCAACGCAAGTTCGCGCGCCGACAGCCGCACCACCTCGCCTGCCCGACGAACCTCCCGCCGGCTCAGGTTGAATTCGATGTTCCCGTGGCGCAGCACCGGATCGGCGCGGCCCGCTCGACGGCGCAGCACCGCACGGATTCGTGCCGCCAGTTCATCCAGGTCAAACGGCTTGACCACATAGTCGTCGGCGCCAGCATCGAGGCCGGCGATGCGGTCCGGCACCGCGTCACGTGCCGTCACCAGCAGCACCGGCAAGTCACCGCCGCGTGCGCGCAGGCCGCGCAACACCTCAAGGCCGCTCTTTTTCGGCAAGCCGAGATCGAGCAGCATCAGGTCATGGTCACCGGGCGCCAGCGCCAGTTCGGCGGCAGCGCCATCGGTCACCCAGTCGACCACAAAGCCGTCCTGACGCAGCCCCTTCTGGACGCTGGCGCCGATCATCGGATCATCTTCAACCAGCAGCAATCGCATGACGCAAAAGCCCGTTTGTCCAAGGCGGCATCAGCCGCCGCATGAAAAAGGCCTGCCTTGCAGGCAGCGCGCGACAGCAAGCGCTTTCGTGCCGATCATGGCACCGCAAACTTAAGCTCGCCTTAAACCGCATCCCGGTCGCAGCGGGAATGCGTTGCCGGTACCGGCTCCCGACTATGCAACGACCGTTTGCGGCTGCCCCGGTTTGCGCGACTCGATCGCTCCGATGCGCCACACGGTTTCGCCGGCGGCCGCCAGTTCCGCCAATGCCCGATCGGCGTCGGCTGCAGCGACGATCACCACCATGCCGATGCCGCAGTTGAACACGCGATGCATTTCGGCATCGGCCACGCCGCCATGCCGCTGCAACCAATCGAACAGCGGCGGCATCGGCCATGCAGCCCGATGCAGCAGGGCGGTCAGCTGGTCACCCAGCACACGCGGCACGTTCTCGGTCAGGCCGCCGCCGGTGATATGCGCCATGCCCTTGACCGCCAGCCCCTTCATCAGCGCCAGCAGGGGCTTGACGTAAATCCGGGTCGGCGCCATCAACACATCGGCCAGGGTGCGTCCATGGAAATCGGCGTTGAAATCGGGCGCGGCGCGCTCGACGATCTTGCGCACCAGGGAGTAGCCATTGGAATGCGCGCCGCTCGATGCCAGTCCCAACACCACATCGCCCGGAGTGATGGCGCTGCCATTGATGATTGCCGACTTTTCGACCGCACCGACGGCGAAACCTGCAAGGTCGTATTCGCCATCCGGGTACATGCTGGGCATTTCCGCGGTCTCGCCGCCGATCAGCGCACACCCGGCCAACTCGCATCCGCGGGCGATTCCGGCGATCACCGCGGTGGCGGTATCGACATGCAGCTTGCCGCAGGCGAAATAGTCCAGGAAGAACAGAGGCTCGGCGCCCTGGACCAGGATGTCGTTGACGCTCATGGCCACCAGGTCAATGCCGACGGTGTCATGCCGGTTCAGGTGAAAAGCCAGTTTCAGCTTGGTGCCGACGCCATCGGTACCCGACACCAGCACCGGTTCCTTGTACCGCCTGGGCACTTCAAACAAGGCACCGAAACCGCCGATGCCGGCCAGCACGCCGTCGCGCATGGTCCTTTTCGCCAGCGGCTTGATCCGTTCGACCAGTTCGTCGCCGGCATCGATATCGACACCGGCATCACGGTAGGAAAGTGGGGGGTGGCTCATGGCGGCGTTGAATCGTGGGGGGTTGGGTCCGGCAGGTAGAATTCGCGCTGCGGCGCGCAATCGACGGAATCGACGTTTGTTTTTGGACAAATCGCGCAGGGCCTGCAGCCGGTGCCTGGCGATCGCAGGCCATTGCATGCGCTGTCCCAGCCTGTTTCCGCCTGCGTGCAAGACGCTGATTTTAGCCCACCGCCTTGACTTCCGACCCGTTCCCCAAGCGAGCGCCCACTTGAATCCGATTCGTCCCGAGCAACTGCAAACCGCCTGGTGGATCGGCATTGGCCTGGCGATCGCCTGGCTGGTCGCGTTGTTGAGCCCGATCCTGACCCCGTTCCTGGCCGGCGCGATGCTGGCCTACATGCTCAATCCCGGGGTTGACCGGCTGGCGAAACGGCGCGTGCCGCGTGCGGTCGGCGCGCTGCTGATGATCCTGCTGCTGATCATCGCCATGTTGCTGCTGATCCTGATCGTCGCGCCATTGATCCAGAAGCAGGTCGCGGAACTATCGCTGCACCTGCCAGGATTTCTTTCCAAACTTGACGAGGTGATGGCTCCGAAGCTGCGCGCATGGTTTGGCTGGGACATTCATTTCGACGTCGCCTCGATCAAGGCTTTCATCGCCGAGAACTGGGAGAGCGCGGACGGTCTGGCGCCGCGCCTGCTGGCGTCCCTCAAACTGGGCGGCCTGGCATTGGCCGGTGTGCTCGGCAACCTTCTGCTGATTCCGCTGGTGCTGTTTTACCTGCTGACCGACTGGCCAGACCTGATTTCCCGTATCGACCGCGCGATACCGCGGCGCTGGCATGCCAGCGTGCGCGGCATCGCCGGCGAGATCGACGCGGTGCTGGCCGAATTCCTGCGCGGGCAGTTGGCGGTGATGGCGCTGTTGGCCGGCTACTACATGATCGCACTCTGGCTGGGCGGCATCGACTTCGCCCTGCCGATCGGCTTGATCACCGGCGGCCTGGTGTTCGTGCCCTACCTGGGGTTCGCCGCCGGCCTGGTGCTGGCGCTGATCGTCGCCGCCCTGCAACTGGACGGACTGCACAGTCTGGTGGTGGTGGCAGTGGTGTTCGGCATCGGCCAGATGCTGGAGAGTTTCTACCTGACCCCGCGCATCGTCGGCAACCGCATCGGCCTGCATCCGTTGGCCGTGGTATTCGCGCTCCTCGCCTTTGGCCAGGTGTTCGGCTTTTTCGGCATTCTGCTGGCGCTGCCGGCATCCGCCGTCCTGCTGGTCGGGTTGCGCCATCTTAACCGCGCTTATTTCAACAGTCCTTTTTATCGACAGCCGAAATGAACAGCGGCCAGATGTTGCTGGAATTGACCGAAGCGCCGTTGCCGACCTTCGACAATTTCGTGCCCGGCCGCAACGCCGCCGCGCTGGCCGCACTGCGCGCACTGGGCCGACCGGACTGCAGTGACCGCTGCGTCTATCTCTGGGGCGAGCCTGGCAGCGGCCGCAGTCATTTGCTGGCGGCGTGGCGGGCAAAGCATGCGGCCAATCCGGCATGCCACGCGGTCGACGATGTCGGCACGCTGGGCGAATCCGCCCAGATCGAACTGTTCAACCGCTACAACCATGCGCGCGACGGTCATGCCTGGCTGCTGGTGGCCGGTGACCTGCCGCCGGCGCGACTGGTGCTGCGTGATGATGTCAGAAGCCGCCTGGCCTGGGGCCTGGCGTTCGAAATCATGCCGCTCACCGATGACGAGAAGCGCGCCGCCCTGATGCAACGCGCCGGCGAGCGCGGCATGCGTGTCAACCCCGAAATGCTCGACTACCTGATGACCCGGTCGCGACGCGACATGACCTCGCTGATCGCGCTGCTCGAAGCGCTCGACCGCCTGTCCCTGCAGACCAAGCGCCCGCTGACCGTGCCGCTGCTGCGCGAACTTCTCACCCAGAACCAGTCCCTGCCGCTATGAACCTGGCCCTGTTCGACCTCGACAACACCCTGCTTGCGATCGACAGCGACCATGCCTGGGGTCGCTATCTGGTGGCACGGGGAATCGTGGATTCGGTCGAGTTCGACCGCAAGAACGACTATTTCTATGAGCGCTACAAGGCCGGCACGCTCGACATTCACGAATACCTGCTGTTCGCCCTGGCACCGCTGGCGCATCGCCCGCGCGCCGAAATCGACGCCTGGCATGCCGACTACATGCAGACGGTGATCATGCCGGCAATCGGCGCCAAGGCACGCGCCCTGGTGGCCGGCCATCTGGGCGCCGGCGACCTGTGCTGCTGTGTCACTGCCACCAATGCCTTTGTGACCGCCCCGATCGCCCGCGAATTCGGCATTCCGCATCTGATCGCCTGCGATCTCGAGGAGCATGACGGCGTGTTCAGCGGCAAGCCGCGCGGCATTCCCAGCTTTCAGGATGGCAAGATCCGTCGCGTCGAGAGTTGGCTGGCCGGCATGAACCGGCGTATCGCGGATTACCCGAAAAGCTACTTCTACAGCGATTCGCGCAACGACATACCGCTGCTCGAACGGGTGACCCATGCGGTCGCGGTCGACCCCGACGCCACCCTGAAAGAACTGGCAGAGGCCCGCGGCTGGCCGGTGATGAGCCTGCGCGACGACTGAAATCGACCCGCGGCCCAGGTACACGGGGTGGCGGAGTAAAATCGGTGCGATGCTTCGAAAGTTCATATCCAAGGTTTCCAAGGTTTTCGGCAAGGCCAAGGCGCCGGCCGCCGCCACCGCCAAGCCGGCCAGCCCGCGCAGCCGCAAACACGGCCCGACCATCCTCAAGGTCGAGGAACACCAGATCGACCGCGCCCGCCTGTCGCGCGGCGCCCTCGGTACGGTCGAAGGCCTGCAAAAGGCGGGCTACAAGGCCTATGTCGTCGGTGGCGCGGTGCGCGACCTGCTGCTCGGGCGCACGCCCAAGGATTTCGACGTTGCCACCGACGCGACCCCGGAGCAGGTGCACGCGCAATTCCGGCGTTCCCGCCTGATCGGCCGGCGCTTTCGCATTGTCCACGTGATGTTCGGTCAGGAGCAGGTGGAAGTCTCGACCTTTCGCACCGCCGACCTGTCCGATGCCCTCACCGATGAGCACGGCCGGGTGCTGCGCGACAACACCTTCGGTTCGATGGAGGAAGACGCCGCGCGGCGCGACTTCACCGTCAACGCGATGTACTACGACCCGCTCGAAGAGACCGTGATCGACTATCACGGCGGCGTCAAGGACCTGCGCGCCAGGGTGCTGCGCATCATCGGTGACCCCGAGGCGCGCTTTCGCGAAGATCCGGTGCGCATGTTGCGCGCCACCCGCTTCGCCGCCAAACTGGGCTTTTCGATCGACCCGAAAACCCGCGCGCCGATCCGCGCGCTGGCCGACCTGCTCTCAAACGTGCCGTCGTCGCGCCTTTTTGACGAAATGATGAAGCTGCTGCTCTCGGGCCACGCGGTGGCCTGCGTCAGGCAACTGCGCGACGAACACCTGCACCACGGACTGCTGCCGCTGCTCGACGTGATCCTCGAACAGCCGATGGGTGAAAGGTTCGTGATGCTGGCCCTGGCGCGCACCGACGAGCGGATCGGCATTGGCAAGGGGGTTTCGCCAGGGTTCCTGTTCGCCGCCCTGCTCTGGCATGAAGCATTGAGCCGCTGGAACGCGCTGAAGGCGCGCGGCGAGCACTCGATGCCGGCGCTGTACCAGGCGATGGGCGAGGCGATCGACATGCAGCGCGACAAGCTGGCGATCCAGAACCGGATCGCCGCCGACATGCGTGAAATCTGGTCACTGCAGCCGCGCTTCGACCGCGTCGCCACCGGTCGCGGCGCGCGCACCGCGTTCAAGCTGATCGAGCATCCGCGCTTTCGTGCCGCCTACGATTTCGTGCTGCTGCGTGCCGAGTCGGGCGAAATCGATGTCGCGATCGCCGACTGGTGGACCCGGTTCATCGATGCCGACCCGGAACAGCGCAACGCAATGGCCTCCGCGCCCCGTCCGCTGTCAAAAGCCGCCGCCGGCGACGATGCCGCGCATGAGGGACCGGCGCCGATCGATGACGCGCCCAAGCGCCGGCGCCGGCGCCGGCGCAAGCCCGCAGGCGATGGCGCTCCTGCCGCAGGAGCGTCGGCGGCAGGCGAATAAGCTCTCCCAGGCCGGCCGCCAGTGGTCATGACGCGCGCCTATGTCGGGTTGGGTGCCAATCTGGGTGATCCGCATGCCACGCTTGCAAACGCATTCCAGGCCCTGGCAGGACTGCCGGCGACCACGCTCGCGGACCGCTCGTCGCTGTATTCGAGTGCGCCGCTGGCAGCCGACGGGCCGGATTTTCTCAATGCCGTCGCCGCGCTCGACACCGCGCTTGACGCACCTGCGCTGCTGGCGGCGCTGCAGGCGATTGAACTGGCCCATGGCCGCGAGCGCCCCTACCGCAATGCGCCGCGCACCCTCGACCTCGACCTGCTGCTGCATGGCGACCAGCGCATCGACGGCGCCGCACTGACCGTGCCGCATCCGCGCATGTGCGGCCGCGCCTTTGTCTTGCTGCCGCTGCATGAAATCGCACCTGACCTCGTGTTGCCCGATGGCACCGCAGTTGCCGACCTGCTGGCAGCGGTCAGTGAACAACGCATCCGCCGGACCCTATAGTCGGGCCAGCAGCGGGTCAATCGCATACGTCTTGTGTATGATGGCCGCCGGTCAAGCAGTCGACCGCATTGACCCTGTCCCAAGCGCCTCCATCCATGTCAGTCCTGCCCGAAAAATTCCGCCATATCGTCGTCGAAGGCCCGATCGGTGCCGGCAAGACCTCCCTGGCAAGGCGCTTGGCCGATGTCAGCGGCGCGGCGCTGATGCTGGAGGCGCCGGAGGACAATCCGTTTCTCGCCAGGTTTTACCGCGACATGCCGCGCTACGCGCTGCCGACCCAGCTGTTTTTCCTGTTTCAGCGGATTCACCAACTGGCCGACCTCAAGCAGCCCGACATGTTCAAGGGGGTCACCATCGGCGATTTCCTGTTCGAGAAAGACCCGCTGTTCGCGCGCCTGACGCTGGGTGACGATGAACTCGGCCTGTACGAGCAGATGTACCGGCACCTGACGCCGCAGGCGCCGGTGCCGGACCTGGTGATCTACCTGCAGGCCGAGCCAGCCACCCTGATCGAGCGCGTGCGCCGGCGCGGCCATGCGCATGAACAGCCGATCTCGGAGAACTATTTGTTGCGGCTGGCCGAGCGCTACACGCGGTTTTTCCACCACTTTGACGCCGCACCGCTGTTGATCGTCAATTCGGATCACTTCAATTTCGTCGACTCGACCGACGATTTCGCGTTATTGCTCAAGCAGATCCGCGACATGCGCGGCCGCCGCGAGTACTTCAACCGCGCGCAGTAAGCCGCGCCGGGGAGCCCATCATGGATGTGATTCATTCGGTTGCCGAACTGCGCGCACGCCTGGCGCGCGAGCCCAACAACGTGTTCGTGCCGACCATGGGCAACCTGCACGAAGGCCATATCCGCCTGGTTGACAACGCCAAGCCGCGCGGTGCCTGCACGGTGGTCAGCATTTTCGTCAATCGCATGCAATTCGGCCCGCGCGACGACTTCGACAAGTATCCGCGCACCTTCCAGGGCGATTGCGACAAGCTGGCTGCCGCCGGCTGCGACGTCGTGTTCGCACCCGACGAGGCGGCCATCTATCCGGAGCCGCAGAACTACGCGGTCGAGCCGCCGGAAATCGCCAACATCCTGGACGGTGCGGTGCGCCCGGGTCATTTTCGCGGCGTGGCCACGGTGGTACTCAAGCTTTTCAACATGGTGGCGCCGACCGCGGCGATCTTCGGCAAGAAGGATTACCAGCAGTGCATCGTGCTCAAGAACATGGTGCGCCAACTGGCGCTGCCGATCGAGATCATCCTGGCCGATACAGTGCGCGCCGCCGACGGCCTGGCCTTGTCATCGCGCAACGGCTACCTGTCGCCGACCGAGCGCGCCGAGGCACCGGCGCTCAATCGCGCGCTGCTGCGCGCGCGCGAGGAACTGCGCGAGGGCAAACGTGATCACCTGCGCATCGAGCTTGAAGCGATGGCGCATCTGGCGGGGCGCGGCTGGAAGCCTGATTACATCGCGATCCGCCGCCAGGCTGACCTGCTGCCACCGGACGAGGGTGACCGCGAACTGGTGATCGTAGGCGCCGCCAAGCTGGGCGCCACCCGCCTGATCGACAACCTCGAATTGACCCTTTAGCGGCCAAGCGCCGGACTACGCATCAGCGGCCGTTCGCCAGACGTTCAGCGGTCACCCAGGTCGCGTGAAAGCCGTTGGGCACGCGTCGCGGCATCAGGACCCGCGCCAGCGGACCGCTGCCAAAATTGCGGGCGTCGAAAATCTGCAGTTCGGAGCGCTTGTCTCGCGCATTCCAGACAAAGCTCACCACATAGCCGTGGTCTTCCGACTGCGGGTTGTCGGCCGGCGCGAACGGCGCCTCGTTGTAGAAGAAGTCGCGCCCTTCGCTGTAGGCCTGGATCACGCCGGTGTCGAAATCAAACTTGGCAAGCCCGGCGAAGCGCGGCTGGTTGAGGCTGCCACGCACCATGTTGATCGCGTATGCATAGCGCGATTTGTAACCCTGGTAGCGCGTGTTGATCATCGGAAACTCGCAGCAGAACGTGTCGTCGATGATGCGCTCGACGGTCTTCCCGGTCGCGAGGTTGAAGCGCCACTCATAGGTGAGGTAGTCGCGATGCTGCATGGTCGACCAGGCTCGTGCGAACTTGTCGGCCTCGATGTTGCCGGCCAGATCGCGCGGCAGGCGGAACGGCGTGCCGAGCATCACCACTTCATCGCCCTCCTCCCAGGCATTGATCACATGCAGCAGATACGCGGGCTCGGCTTCAAACCAGCGGATCTGGTCGGGCGTGCCGTTGCGCGGCACGATGGCAAAACGCGAAGGCCAGTCGGCATGGAACTTCAGCTTGTGGCGCCCGGTCTTCTGCGCTTCCATATCGTAGGTCAGCGGAAAATCATGCAGGATCGCGTAGTGCTCGGTAAACGCCATGTCATGCGGCAGGCGCGGCCCGGGCAACTCGATCGGGATCCGGCTTTTCAGTTTGCCCTCGGCCGAGACCACGCCATAGTGCATGTAAGGCGCTTCTTTCTGGTAGTCGAAAAACAGGAACTCGCCGGTGCGCTCGTCGATCTTGGAATGCGCCGACGCGCGCAGATTGGGGGCGCCGTCGAAATTCACCGGCCCCAGGGTTTCAAGCGTCATCGGGTCGACGTGGTACATGCCACCGGACAGGTACCACATGGTTACAAGCCGGCCATTGTGAAACTTGACATCGGTGTTCGAAGTGTTCTTGACCGGCATCTCGGGACGATCGGCGCGCGGCGACTCGCGCAGCCCTTTCCACAGCGCGCGATCGGCGGCGATTTCCTCCATCAGCGGCGCGGTGCGCACCCAGCGGTTGCGGTAACTGACACGGCCATGATCAAAATACGCCGCATGCAGCATGCCGTCGCCGTCGTACCAGTGGTAACGCCCGTCGGCGGCGAATTTTCGGTTCGGCCCGTTGCGAAAATAAGCACCGTTGAGGTCGCGGGGTACCTCACCGATGACCTCAAGGTCGCTGACATTCAACTCTTCGACCACCGGTTCGAAGCCGCCGCGCAGCACCGGCGGCAGGTCGTCAGCAAGTTCGTCCATCACCATTTCAGTCATGTCGTTCTCCGGTTTTATCGAATACATACTTCACGCAAATCCACTGCCCGGACCGCTTGATAACGCCATCCGGAAGGTTCTTCAAGTCGCTCATTCCGGAACCCGCGCCGGCGGCAACTCGAAACCCACATCTCGCGGCAGCAACACGCCGCCGCACTCCGAACACAGCACCTGCGCCGTCAGCGGTGCCCCGCACTTGCGATGCAGCCTGCGCATTGGCGCGCCGCCCTTTTTCGGCAACCAGCGATCCGCCCACTGCACCAGCGTGATGGTAAGCGGGTAGATGTCACGCCCGCGGTCGGTGAGCGCATAGTCGAAGCGGCGGCCGTCGGCGGCCAGGCGGCGCTTGTCGATAAACCCGGCCGCTACCAGGAGGCCCAGGCGATGCGTCAGGATGTTGCTTGCGGCGCCGGTCTCGCGCGCCAGCACGTCGAACGAGCGGCAACCGAGGAACACCGCCGAAAGAATCAAGTGGCTCCAGCGATCCGCGGTGACGAAAGCGATATGGCGCCCCCCCTCGTTTGGATTGAGCACAAAGCGCCCAGCCGCCCAGCGTCGGTCACCGGCTGCGTTCACCGGCGCTACCAGGCGCACGCCGGGCGCATCGCTCACTTCGACGTCGCGCAGTTGGACCTCTTCCCCGCAGGCACCGCAGGCAAACAGCGGACGCATCGCGCGGCCACAGGCGGCATGCGTCAGCACTACCGGATGGCGCGCGTCGCCGCCACCGCCCCATTTCATGGTCCATGCCCACACCATCAGCGCCCAGGGATGAAGCGCGCGGCCACATTCGGTGAGCCGATAGTCACCGCGGGTGGTATCGAGAATGCCGTGGGTCACCAGCACTTTCAGGCGCGTGCTCAAGGTCTGGCGCGGCACTGCGAGATTGCTCTGGAATGCCTCGAAATTACGCACGCCGAGAAAGCACTCGCGCAGGATGCGCTGGGTCCACCAATCGCCGACCACGTCAAGCGCGCGATTGAGCGAACTGCCACGCAAATGATGCGCCACCCGCAAAGACGATTGTGCGGCCCCGGCTTGCGCCTGCGCGGCGGTCGGCAAAAGCGATTTCGTCTTCGCAGTCATGGTCCGCAGGATTCGATTGACGTCCGCACCACGTGCCTCCGGTCAGGCAACCCGCATCATCGATGGATGCGATTCACACAATCCAGGACCAATACCCGCAAGCGCCGGGCCCGCCCTGGCGGCAACCACAACCGACAACTTGCGCTGGATCACTTGCATTAATGGACTCAAGTCTAGTAGCATACGTCTAACAATGCAAGTGAATCAACCGCCGCTGTCGGCGCGCATTCGACGCATATGGACGTAGCCCGCCCGACATGATCCTGGTGCCGCAAGAAAGGATTGACCGATACACCGAGCGCGGCTGGTGGGGCGCACGCACGCTCGACGATTGCTTTCGCAGCCATGTCGCGGCCCACCCGCAGCGCCAGGCGGTGGTCGATGCGCTCAATCGGCAGGACTTCACCGATGGCGCAGCGCGCAGCCTCACTTACGCCGAGCTTGACGCCGAGGTCACCCGCATGGCGCAGGTGCTGCTGGATCACGGCTTGGCCAAAGATGACATCGTCGTCGTGCAGTTGCCCAACGGGGTCGAGCAGTTCGTCATCTACCTGGCCTGCGCGCGCCTGGGCATCGTGGTGTCACCGGTACCGGCGCAGTACCGCGAGCACGAACTCGAACATATTTTGGGCGTCACCAGCGCACGCGCGATCGTGACCTGCGTTCGCATTGGCAAGCATGGGCACGCAAGCATGTTCAGGCAGTTGAGCGCGCGCCATCCGTCGATCGTCCGGGTCTTCGCCTGGGGTGCGCAAGTGCCCGCAGGGGTGGTCTCGCTCGACCTGGTGCTGGCGGCCGCGCGGGCGCCGCAGCGAGTCAACGACTACCTGACGACGACTGTCGTTTGCGCCAATGACGTGTTCACCATCTGCTGGACTTCCGGCACCGAAGCCACACCCAAAGGCGTGCCGCGCAATCACAACGAGTGGCTGATTGTCGCCCCCGCCATCATCGAGGGCGCGCAACTGCAAGCCGGTTGCCGGCTGCTCAATCCGTTTCCGCTGGTCAACATGGCGGGGCTTTCGACCAACTTCGCCGCCTGGCTGGTGCTGGGCGGGACGGTGGTGCAACACCAGCCGTTCAATCTCGAGGTGTTCCTCAGGCAAATCCGCGAGGAAGCGATCGAGTACACGGTGGCTGCGCCGGCGATCCTCAACCAGTTGCTGCAACGACCGGAATTGCTGGCCGGCATCGACTTCAAGCGCCTGGCCTGCATCGGTTCCGGTGGTGCGCCACTGTCCGACTGGATGGTGCGCGGGTTTCACGAGAAATTCGGCGTGGCGATCGTCAACTATTTCGGTTCCAACGAGGGCGCCAGCCTGACCGGTGCGCCCGCCGATGTCGACGATCCCGCCCTGCGTGCCCGCTTTTTCCCGCGCGCCGGCGTACCTGGCCATCAGTGGTCGGTATCGACCACACGCAAGATCGCAACCCGCTTAGTCGACCTTGAAAACGGGCAGGACATCAATGAGGCAAACCGGGCAGGCGAACTGCGCTTCTCCGGGCCGACCATATTCTCCGGCTACTTCAATGCGCCCGAACTGAGCGCGCGCGCCTTTGACGAACAGGGCTTTTACCGCACCGGCGACCTGTTCGAGATCGGCGGCGAGAATCTGCAGTATTACCGCTATGTAGGGCGTTCCAAGGACCTGGTGATTCGCGGTGGCATGAACATCTCGTCCGAAGAAGTCGAGAGCCTGATCCTGGCCCACCCCCTGGTGCGCGAGGCAGCGGTGGTCGGCTATCCGGACCCGATCATGGGCGAGCGGCTGTGCGCCTGCGTGGTCGCGGTCGACCACCAGCCGCTGACCCTGGCGCAGCTGACCACGTTCCTGCGCGACGAAAAGCGCGTCGCCGCCTACAAGCTGCCGGAGCGCCTGCACCTGATCGATGGCCTGCCGCGCAACCCGGTAGGCAAGGTGTTGAAACGCGTGTTGCGCGAGCATGTCGCGCGCACCTTGGAGCCGGCTGAATGAACGCACGCAAGGTCCTGATCCTGATCCCCGGATCGCTCAACGATGCGCGTGTCTGGGAAACCCAGGCCGCCGGCCTGGCCGCCCATGCCGACATCCGCATCGCCGACATCACGGCCCAGGAGAGTACCGGCGCCATGGCCGAAGCAGTGCTGGCAGGCGCGCCGCAACGCTTCGCGCTGGCCGGCTTTTCGCTGGGTGGCTATGTTGCACTTGAAGTGTTGCGCCAGGCCGCTCCACGGCTGGCCGGTCTGGCGCTGATCAGCAGCTCGGCGCGCCCGGAACACCCGGACGCGGTGCCGGGCCGTGAAAAGATGATCGCGCTGGCGCAAAGGGATTTCCCGCGCATGCTGGCCGGCATGCGGCCTTTCATGCTGGCCGCGGCCAACGCGGGCAATGCCGACCTCAATGCGCGCCTAGATGAAATGATGCGCGCGGTCGGGGCGGCGACCTTCGTGCGCCAGTCGCGCGCGGTGATCGGTCGCGCCGATAGCCGCGACCTGCTGGCGAGCATCAGCTGCCCGACGCTCATCGCTTGCGGCCGCGAAGACCGCGTCACCCCGCCCGCGCTGTCGGAGGAAATGGCCGCGGCCATCCCCAACGCGCGCCTGGAACTGATCGAGAATGCGGCCCACATGTTGCCCATGGAAGCAGCGGACACCCTGACGCGCCACTTGCAGCGCTGGCTGGACACAACAAGCCCTTGAGGCAAGGAGACGGCAATGACCACGATGACGATTGCGCGGCGTCGCAACACGCTGCTGTTGACGGCCATGCTCGGCCTGACCGCCGGCGCATCTCTGGTCGCGCAGGAGTTCCCCGCCAAGCCGATCCGCGTGATCACGCCGTTCGCCGCCGGCAACACGCTCGATCAGGCGCTACGGATCGTCAGCGAACGCATCAAGGAATCCGGCGGCCAGCCGCTGGTGATCGACAACAAGCCCGGAGGTGCCGGCCTGATCGCGGCGCAAGCCGGTGCCCAGGCCGCGCCCGATGGCTACACACTCCTGTTGGCCGGTTCGGGCATGATGGTGATCAACCCGCACACCTTCTCCAAGCTGCCCTACGACCCCGAGAAAAGCTACAAGCCGGTCACCAATTTCCTGGGCACGGCGCTGGTGCTGGCGGCGCATCCGTCGCTGCCTGCCAACACCCTGGCCGAACTCATCGCGCATGCCAGGGCCAATCCGGGCCGCGTGTCGTTCGCGTCGTTCACCGCCGGCAATTCTTCGCACTTCGCCGGCGTGCTGTTCAACCGGCGCGCCGGCATCGACATGCTGCACGTGCCCTTCAACGGCACGCCACCGGCGGTGCAGAACCTGGTCGGCGGCCAGGTCAACACCGCCTACCTGCCACTGCTGGCGGTCAAGCCGCATGTGGATGCTGGCCGCGTCAAGCTGTTGGCGATCACCAGCGACAAGCGCTCGCCCTTGATGCCCAATGTGCCGACCTTCGAGGAATCCGGCTTTCCCGACATGACCATTTACACTTGGGCGGTGCTGCTGGCGCCGGCCAATACACCGGATGCGCTGGTGCAAAAGCTGAATGGTGAATTAACCCGCGCACTCAAGTCAGACGAAGTGCGCGACAAGTTTCGCGCCATGGATTTCGTGCCCATGCCCACCTCGCCCGAGGAATTCACCGAATACATGCGGCGCGATTCCAGGCGCTGGCAGGAAGCGGTGCGCCTGTCGGGTTTCAAGGCATCCGAATAAGCACCTGTTCCCTTTTCTGGAAAACCTGTCTTGAGCCAAAAGCCTTTTCCCCACGCCTTGCGGCTGCCGGTGTTCGCCGCGCCGATGTTCCTGATCTCCGGGCCCGAACTGGTTCTGGCCGCCTGCAGGGCCGGCATCATCGGCGCATTTCCGACCCCGAACGCGCGACCCATCGAGGTGCTCGACGAGTGGATGGCACACATCACCTCTGAACTGGCGCATGCGCGCGCCGCCGATCCGGATGCGATCATCGGCCCCTGGGCGGCCAACCTGGTCACGCACTCCACCAATTCGCGCCTTCCCGAAGACCTGGCACTGATCGCCAAATACAAGCCACCGATCGTCATCACCGCGCTGGGCAGCCCGAAGCCGGCGATCGAGGTGGTGCACGGTTATGGCGGTCTGGTGTTCGCCGACGTCATCAACCTGAAGCTGGCAAAGAAAGCGGCCGCGGCCGGCGTCGACGGCCTGGCCTGCGTGGCCGCGGGTGCCGGCGGGCATACCGGCAGCCTGACGCCTTTCTCCTTTGTACCGGCTGTGCGCGAGTTTTTCGATGGCTTCATCATCATCGGCGGCGGCATTGCCGACGGCGCCGGCGTCTACGCGGCGCGCGCCCTCGGTGCCGACCTGGTCTATATGGGCACGCGCTTCATTCCGAGCACCGAGAGCATGGCCGAACCCGCCTACAAGCAGATG
>JANPGJ010000697.1:0-10566 GCA_031423955.1 Burkholderiales bacterium | reverse complement strand
GCTGCCGCCCACAATCGCAACGTCGCCTCGTCAAGACGCGGCGATAAGGCTTTGAACTTGGCTTCGACGGTAGGCGCTTGATCCATCAGTGCATCATAATGACATAATGCAAAGTGTTCAAGTTAATTTTGCTAGACTCCTAAGGCCCCTGCGCTGGCTCAACATTTGACCAATCCGCAAATGATGTGGTGTGCCGCGCCGTTTACACCCCCCATGGCGCCGATGGCCTGCATTGTCAGGTCCATATAGGCATTGGTAATGAGTTTTGCGGCGAAATTCGCGCCGCCGCCCAAATCCGGAAGAGCGGGACCCTGTGGCGTCGATGCGTCCCATGGCGCGGAACCATTGAGCATAAGGAACTGGCTGTCGGACGCGGCGCAGGTTTCCGGATGATAGTCCTCGACCTGAATCGCCGCGACCGGGGGCTGGCTGTAGTGGCGCACCAGCAATTGGCCGATCACTTCCCGACTGGGCGCGCGCGAATCGCCCAGCAAGCGGGTACGGATCGAGTCACTTCCCGCAGGCCAGACCCGAGTGACGCAAAAATCCTGGCCGGCAGCAGCCACGATTGACGGAACAAGCGAAAACGCAATTCCAAGTAGGGCGGCGAGGCGCATGCAGAGGGTGTGTTTTGACTGTGTAGCAGTGCCAGGGGAGTGCTCAAAGTGCCAGGGCAGTGAGTGCCAGGGCAGTGCTCAAGGACCCTCATTTTTCTACGGTGCAGTGTGTTCTCAGGCGACGATCAGTCGGGAAAACTCCCGTCTGATCCTGTATTGAGAGCGGGACAGCCTGGTTGCAGCACGCGAGCGGGCGGCAAACAAGGGGCTCCCGGTTTGCGCTTGCGGGCACACCTGTCTGCCGCTTGCCGCGTTTAGAGGGTTGCGGGAACGGTGGGGCAGTCGCCTGAAATGTTCCCGACTGACCTGATTGTCGTTGGCGATTGGTATGTACAGCCGGTAGCACCGCGATACCTTCCCCAGCCGGATTCGCAAAGCCGCAAACCTTGAAGGAGGCGGATGCGACGTCAACGATCCTTGATCGCCGACAATCGATTGAGCAGAGGGCGCATTTATTGGCCAGCGGGCGCCAGCCTGGACTTCCTATACTCGCCGACGATCGATGACCCGTTTTGCCTTGCCGATCGAGCGCTCGATGCCGCCGACGCTGACCAGTCGGATGTCCGCGCTGATGCCAACAAAGGTCTTGACCGCGTGAGCCAACGCGCGGGCCACTTCAAGTCGCTGGGTGTCATTCATGGTGGCGAATTCGGGACGCGGTTCCACCAGAACGGAGACTTCGTCGAGTTTGTCCGGGCGCGACACCTCGAGCACATAGTGTGGCGCCAGTTTGGGCTGTTTGAGGATGAGTTCTTCAATTTGGGTCGGGAACACATTGACCCCGCGGATGATCAGCATGTCGTCCGACCGCCCGGTGATTTTCTCGATCCGACGCATGGTCCTCGCGGTACCCGGCAACAGCCGCGTCAAATCGCGCGTACGGTAGCGGATGATCGGCAATGCCTCCTTCGTTAGCGAGGTGAAAACCAGTTCCCCAAACTGGCCGTCGGGTACAGCCGCGCCGGTCTCCGGGTCAATCACTTCCGGGTAAAAATGATCTTCCCAGACGGTAAGCCCGTCTTTGGTCTCGATGCACTCCTGCGCGACGCCCGGGCCGATGACCTCGGATAGTCCGTAGATGTCGATCGCCTGCAGCGCTGTGCGAGTTTCGATGGCGTCACGCATGTGATGCGTCCACGGTTCGGCGCCGAAGATCCCGAGCCGTAGTGAGCAAGAATGCGGGTCGATGCCCTGCTTTTCCATCTCGTCGGCGATCGCCAGCATGTAGGAGGGGGTCACCATGATGATGTCGGGCTTGAAGTCCTGCATCAACTGAACCTGGCGCTCGGTTTGGCCGCCACCGAAAGGAATGACCGCGAGCCCGAGTCGCTCGCCACCGTAATGCGCGCCGAGACCGCCGGTAAACAGGCCATAGCCATAGGAAACATGCAGCTTGTCGCCCGGGCGCGCCCCGGCGGCCCGAATCGATCGAGCCATTACGTCTGCCCACATGTCGATGTCCGCTTTGGTGTATCCGACAACGGTTGGCTTGCCGGTAGTGCCGGACGAGGCATGAATACGCGCAATGCGGTCCATGGGCACGGCGAACATGCCGAATGGATAGGTATCCCGCAGGTCGGACTTGGTGGTGAAAGGGAACTTCGAAAGGTCCGCGAGGGTCTTCAGATCAGACGGATGCACACCGTTCGAGTCAAACTTCGCCCGGTAGTGAGGCACCTTGGTGTAGGCGCGCAAGAGCGAACTCTGCATGCGCGTCAGTTGCAGGGAACGCAGCTCATCGATGCCTGCCTTTTCGATGGGTTCGAGCGCGAATGCATTGCCCATATGCATGAGGTTCCGTGTAGTCTGGTTGCAGGCGATCATAAGCCAAGGCGAGGCCTCGCGTGCGGGGCACCGCAAGCTACAATCCCGTTTCCCTCTCTGACGCGGTGATAGCGCCTGCCGGACCCGACCGGTGCGCAAGGCGCATCGGTGACCAACTCCTGGCTGAATAGATGAATGGCGGGTGAGACTTGTCTTACGTAGTTGTCGCTCTGCTGGTGGCGTTCTTTGTCACACTGATCGCCATTCGCGCCAACCTCGGAGGGAACCAATCCGGCCGCCGCTTCGTCGGCCTGCGACGTGCCGACTGGGTACGCCAGCCGAAGTTGCGCGGGTTGGCTCGCGCCGGAGGCTTGGGGGTTGCGGCTGGCGTGCTGGCGGCCCAGTGGCTGCGCATGCAGGGCAGTGAGCTGCATGCGCAGAGTTCCGCTCATTTCAGCCTGATGTTGTTGGCCTGCGCGATGCCGGTG
This sequence comes from Burkholderiales bacterium, assembly GCA_031423955.1. GTDB lineage: Bacteria > Pseudomonadota > Gammaproteobacteria > Burkholderiales > JAEUOS01 > JAEUOS01. Next base: position 7,697 of record JANPGJ010000697.1, on the reverse strand, counting down.
TTCGTTTCGGGGCTGGCCGACGATTTCGGGCGCGGCATCGGCATTTTTCTACGAGTAGTGTTCACCGTGGGTTCGGCTGTTCTCGCAGGCCTCGCGCTCGACGCCTGGGTGATCCGCCTGGATAGCGGTCCGCTGGAGGCCTGGATCGGCGTGGCGGGCGTTTCGGTCGCCTTCACGCTGGTGGCGGTCGCTGGAATGACTCACGCGTTCAACATCATTGACGGGTTCAATGGGTTGGCGGGTGGGGTCGCGATTCTGGTACTTGGCGGAATCGCGTTCGTCGCGTTCAAAGTTGCGGATGTGCAGGTGATGACCGGCGCCCTCGTCGTGGTCGGCGCGGTGCTGGGGTTCATGCTGCTCAATTTTCCGCGCGGCCTCATTTATCTCGGCGACAGCGGCGCCTACCTGATCGGTTTTTTCGTCGCCGAGCTAGCGATCCTGCTGGTGGCGCGCAACCCGCCGGTGTCAGCCTGGTTTCCCGTGCTGCTGTGTGCCTACCCGGTGTTCGAGACCCTGTTCACCATTTATCGGCGCATTGTTGTCCACAAGCGGCATCCGGGCCTGCCCGACGTCGCACACCTGCACCATTTAGTCTACAAGCGCCTGGTCCGTTGGCTGGTCGGCTCGCCCGTGCCGGGCCCGCGATCGCGGCGCAATGCTCTGACCTCGCCCTATCTCTGGCTTATCACCTCGGTGGGCGTGTTGCCGGCGGTGCTGTTTTGGAACCGGACGGTCGTCCTGATGATCGGCGCACTGTGCTTCGCGGCGCTCTATGTTTTCGGCTATGCGCGCCTTGCCCGCTTTCATTCACCGGGCTGGCTGATTGTGCGGCGAGGACGTGCCTCGGGGCACGAATGAGCGACGCCTCCCGCAACGAGCAGGAGCTGCCGCGCCTGGTATGCGGTGCGTCCCTGATTGCGCTGCTCGCGGCGCTGCCGATCGCGATGTCGCTGTCCACCCCACGCGGCTTCGTGCTGATCAAGTTCGCAGCCGGCCTGCCGCTGGCCTGCCTGGCCGCCATTGCCGCGGCATGGGTGTGGTGGGGCAACCGAGATAGACGGTCGCTGACACCGCAGCCGGGCCTGGTTGCGTTTGCGGGGCTCGGCCTGGCCGTCTGCGTGATCGTGTCGGCAGCGCAGGCCGCGTCGTGGCAGCAGGCGTTGCTGGGCGGGTATTTTCGGCTTGAGGGCGTGCTTGCGTGGCTGGCCTACCTGGCGGCGTTCTTCGCGACGTGCACCTGGATACGCTCTGGAGGCGCGCCGCGGCTGTTGATCGATGCGATGCTGGTGGCGAGCATCGCGCCGGCGTGCTACGCCATCGTGCAGCGCTTCGGGCTGGACTTCGTGACCTACGGCTACGGAGACCCGACGCGCAGCTCGAGCAACCTGGGCAATCCCATGTTCCTGGGGGCTTTCCTGGCCATGTGCATCCCGCTGGTCCTGGTGCGGATCGGCATCGCCGGCACTACGAATGCGTCCCCCTGGATGCTCTGGGCCATCGGCGCCATGCAGTTGGGCGGCGTGCTGGCCTCGGGCAGCCGCGGTTCGCTGGTCGGCTTGGTGGTCGCGCTGGTATTCCTGGCGTGCGTCCGGGCCCATGGTCGCGGCGGCCGCATATGGTTCGCAGGTCTAATGGTCGCGATGGTCGCCGCAGTTGCCTTTCTGGCCGCCATCAACACGACCGATACCGGTCGCGCCTTTGCCAAGGATGTGCCGGCGCTGGCGCGCCTGGTGTACGACCCGCAGGGCGCTGACCCCGCGTCGAAGAGCGTTCAGGCAAGGCTGGCGATGTGGACGGCGGCGGAAGCGGTGCTGCGCGAAGCGCCGGCGTGGCGCCTGGTGACCGGGTACGGCCCGGACGTCGCGCACGAGCATTACTACGCTTACTTTCCGGCGGCAAAGGTGCGGGCCGAGGATTTTCGCCGCGAGCAGGTGTTCGACCGCGTCCACGCCGACCTGCTCGACACTTGGGCCGCGCTCGGATTGGCGGGCCTTGCGGCCATCGGCGCCCTGTTCGCCGCCGCGTTGCATGGGGTGACGCGGCGGGTATTTGGCTGCAGTGCGCGGGCGGCGTGGGCTTCACTCGCGGCCGCTGCGGGGGGGGCGCTTCTCGCGTGGGTCGCCGGTACAGTGGCCGGAGCGGGCGCGGCGCGCTGGCCGCTGGCCGGCATCGGGTGGGTTGCCGGCTGGCTGGCGGCCATTGTCGTGGTGGCCTGGCGAGGTAGGGCGGGACAAGGGCTGCGGGCGCGAGATGACCGCTTGTTGGCCGCCGGCGCGGGCGCGGCCCTGGTCGCGTTCTGGATCGATGCCCAGGTCGGCCTGCCGGTGTTCGTCACCCGCCTGTGCTTTTTCGTTCTCCTGGCGATTGCGATCGCGCCAGCGCAGGAGAGGCCTGAAGCGGGCGACGCGCCGGCGGATCGCCTGCTTGCGCAGGCAGCATGGGTCGTGGCTTGCGCGACCGCGCTGCTCAGTTTCATTCCCGCGTTCGGCGCGGGGCGGGACGACGGACTGCAAGCGGCAAACCTGGCCCGGGCGCTGCCTGTCCTGGCGCTGCTGGTCTTAGGTCGATGCTTCGGTAGCCGCGGGCGCTATCAGGGGAGCGCTGGGGCGACCCTCAAGCTTGCCGCGGTTCTTGGCGTGGTCGCGGCACTGGCGGTCCTGCGCCACCACGTCGCACTCCCTGCTACGGCAGGAGACTGGCTGCACGCCCGATCGGCGGTCGAAGCGGCACTGCCGGCCTTGCTCTGGCCGTGCCCGCTCGCAGCGGCCTGGGCGGCTTGGCGCGCCGACGGTGGGCGGCGAGGCGGACCGCTCGCGGGTTTCGTACTCGCCTCGTTGTTGGGCCTGCTCGTGACCGCCTGGCCGGCGTGGCGCCTGATGGTGGCAAGCGTGGCCCACGCCGGATTCACCCTGGTTGATCGCCGTGAAATCGAGACCCGCATCAACCTGCAGCGCGCAGCCGTCGACGCGGCGCCGTGGGAATGGCAACACCGCTACGGCCTGGTCGACGAGGCGTTACCGGCGGCGTTGAATGAGGTGTTGGCCGGCCTGCCAACGCCCGCGAGTATGGAGCGCTACCGGCGCTACGTCGACCTCGCCGAAACCGCAGCCCGTGGCGGCTTGGTCGAGGGATCTGTCGACCCGTGGCGCCCTTTCCTGATCGGCATGGCGCTGCAAGCGCGTGGCCTGAGCGTTCTCGCGCGCACCGACCCCGAAGGCGTGGCGCGTGCGTCTGACGAGGCGGACCGATGGCTCGGCGAATCGCACCGCCTGTTTCCGGTCCATCCGCGGATTCTCGAACAGTGGATCACGCTGAAGCTCGACCGCAGCGACGTGGCGGCAACGCTGCGCCTGATCGACCAGTTGGTGGTGGTGATCCCGGCAGAGCCCGAGCCTTACCTGCTGCGGATCGAGGCAGGCAGGCGGTTCGGGCTTCCCAGTCAGGTCGAGCGGGCGACCGATGAGGCCAAGGTTCGCCTGCGCGGCGAAGCCTTGAAGCAAGTCCTTGCTGTTGCGAATTAGCAACATTTTCCGACTTGGCGGAGCCAATCGAGTTCACATGGTAGGGAGCGTCGCGCTACAATGGTGGAGATATCAATCGCTCGGCCCGGTACGTTCAGTTTTCAAGAGGTCATAAAACATGTCGAATCGCAATCAGTTGGGTGCGTTGCTGCTTGGAGCAGTGCTGTGCGGGGGAGCATGGGCTCAACAGAGTGCTTCGTCTACGGTCACAGTAACGGATAAGGACGGTACGGTTCAAGTAGTGCGTCAAATAGATCCCGCATTTGTAGCTGCCTTTTTAGGAGGCGCCCAGGCGGAATACTACCGTTCGTTGGGCTGGGGTATTAATGTGGCTGGCCAAGGTCGCGGCCTTGGTACAGGCTCCGCAGCAGCGAGCGGTGGGAACCGATGGAACCTGTGGGCAGCTGCTTCATACAATCGCGTTGGGACTTCGTTCCAGCCGCTACAAACCAGTGGCAACGTCGGCGTACTGTCGGCGGGGCTCGACTACCGTGTCTCGGACAAAATGGTGGTGGGCGCGGCGCTAGCTGTCGACCGCACGCGGATCGGTCTCAATTACCTTGCAGGCGGGAATCTGGCCGGTGACGGCTTGACGCTGGCGCCCTATTTGGCCTATGCGTTCAACCGTTCGTGGGCGCTGGACGCGACAGTCGGATACGGACGCAGCGATTACGACATCTCTGGCGGCGGCGTGACCGGCAGCTTCCGTGGCACCCGCACGTTTGGCAACGTCGGCCTGAACTACAGTCAGCAACTTGCGGGCTCGCGCTGGCAGGTCACGGGGCGTGGCGCGTTGACGACAGTCTCGAGCCGTAGCGGATCCTTCACCGCCTCAAATAATGTCTTCGCCAGCGGCACCAGTTCCGACTTGACGCAGCTTCGCCTTGGCGGCCAGGTGGCCTACGCCGCGGGCCAGGTCACGCCGTATTTCGGGCTTACCTATGTCTATGACGTGCGGAGGCCTGGCTCGGTGACCGTCGGCGGGCAAACGTCCTCCGGTGATCGCGATTCCTGGGTGCCGGCGATCGGTTTGCGCTTCTCTAGCGGCGGGGCGGTGTACGGCGGGTTGCAGTTCTCTACCGAGCGCGGCCGCTCCGAAGTCAAGAACGACCAACTGCTGTTCAACTTGGGCGTGAGGTTCTAAGGCGCTCTCGAAAGTAAGCCCGGTGGCCTTAAGGCTGCCACGCGAACGAAGCAGATGCCCGGTCGAATCGCTTTCGGCTGGGCATTTCTTTTTCTGGCGTTCTGTTTGGCCGGCTGCGCTGCCCTGCTTTCGCCGCGCGAGGCGGCATGGCAGTTTGCTTCCGGCCGTGGGTTCGTCGATGCACGGTTACCCGACCCACACCTGAAAGCGCTGCTCCGGCAGCGCCCGCTCGATGGCACCGGGCGCCTGACGATCTATATCGAGAGCGATGGCGCGCCCTGGCCCTTCAGGGACGCGCCGCCGGCCGACCCGACGCCGCTCAAGCGCACCGTGCTCGGCATGGCCGATGCCGATCCTTCGGCGCTGGTGGCCTATTTGGGGCGACCTTGCCAATACCTGGAATCGCAGGATCTCGAGCGCTGCGATCCCATGAACTGGACCCTCGGCCGCTTCAGTCCCGATGCGCTTGCCGCCACCGTGCGCGCGGTCGACGCGCTCAAACGCGCTTCAGGCGCCTCCAGCGTGGCTCTAGTCGGCTATTCCGGCGGCGGGGCGATGGCGGCGCTGGTCGCGGCTGCGCGACCCGATGTGAGTTGCCTGGTGACGCTCGCGGCGCCGCTGGATAGCGATGCGTGGACCGACGCGATCGGCGTCTCGCGTCTCGCGGCTTCACGCAACCCGCTGGAGGTCGCACCGCGGCTGGCTGGCTTGGCGCAGAGCCACTTTCGCGGCCGCGACGACCGGCTGGTGCCGCCAGCAACGGCTGCGCGCTTTCTTGCACGGGTGCCCGCCGCCCGGGTAACGGACCTGGAAGGCGTCGATCACACCTGCTGCTGGCAGGATGCGTGGCCGCGACTGCGGGAGTCGACGTGCCTGGCTCGCTGAGCGATGCCCCGCGTTAGCGGAAGTTCATCGGCGGCGGCGTGATGATGATGGACTGGATCAGCGCGTCAAGTCCGCCGCCCTGTCGCAGGAACACCGGGGTTTCACGGAGCAATTGCAGGGGATCTTCGCCCGGTCGCGGATTTTGTGGCGCGAACGCGGTTTGCTCTTTACGCACATCGACCGCCTGACCGCTGGCAATTTGCACATTTGTAGCACCGTCGTGGACGTAGTTATAAACGCCTGCCCGCGCATCGGACGAATCCTCGGTGATCACGGATACCTCGAAATCGGTACCCCGAATCCCGATGGTTGCCGTGGAGGCACGAACAGCCACCTGGGTCGGCGAATTTTTGCCGATCAAGCCTGAAATCATGCGCGCTGTGCCGCGAAGGATGGAGACTATAGAAGTGTCCGACGGCTTTTGCTCAAATTTGAAGTCGGTGAATTGGAACTGCGTATTGGGGCGCAAAACAACAGTTGATTCATCTGACATTTTGATCATCGCTTCGCTTCGAGCGTCGGTGGTAATCGTGTCGCCCGACTGGATCTTTTCACGCTGCCCCGCCTTGCGAGTTGTTTTGTCCGCGCCGACAATGCTGACATTGCCCGATACTTGCTGGATGGAGCCGGCATCGGCGGCAAAACCGCGTTCTGCCGATAGCAAAAAAGAGGCGACTACCAACGCGGCCGAAATAGATTTGATCATCATTGTGATTCTCCTTAAACGTTGCGACATCGCATTAAATCGTCCCTGGATAAAATGGGGGCATGTTCGCCTCGGCCGAATAAATCTCCGTCCGACATGCCGTCACAGTTCTTGATTGCGGCAAGGCGGCGGGCGAAAATTAGTACTTCATGAAGCACTCAGTCCAAGAAATCACCCTAGCTCACCGTGTGCCGGCAAAAAACACGGCGCCCAGCGTTGCCATACTATTGGGCACACACCAAGGTAGCGAGTTTCTAGCGCAGCAGCTTGATTCCATCAGGTCTCAAACGTATGAAGATTGGAGTGTGAAAGTCTCCGATGATCGCTCAACCGACCAAACTTTGGAAATCCTGGGCGCGTATCGGAGGCAATGGGGCGACGAACGGTTGAGCGTTCGTGTAGGTCCAGCGCTGGGATTTCGCGCCAATTTCCTGTCGCTGGTATGCGCGCCCGACATCGACGCCAGATATTTCGCGTTCGCAGATCAAGATGACGTGTGGGATTCGGACAAACTTGCGACAGCAGTTTCCTGGCTGGATGGAGTGCCGGACGACATACCCGCGCTTTATTGTGGTCGGACTCGACTTATCGATGAGGCAGGAAAGGGAGTGGGCTTCTCGCCGCATTTTCGTAAGCCAGTATCGTTCAGGAATGCGCTTGTACAGAGTGTTGCGGGCGGCAACACGATGGTTTTCAATGCCGCAGCCCGGGCGCTTATCGTCGAGGCTGGCGGCGATGTCGATGTCCAAACCCACGATTGGTGGGTATACATTCTGGTTACAGGCTGCGGCGGCTGCGTGTTCTACGATCCGCGACCGACCGTCGGATATCGACAACATGCTTCGAATCTCGTTGGCTCAAATGCCTCAGTGAGTGGCAGATTCCAGCGCGCTGCACGCTTGCTTGCGGGGCGGTTCAGAACCATGAACAGCCGCAATATTGCGGCGTTGGCGCGGGTTCGGCACCGCGTGACGCCGGAGAATCTTGCCGTACTCGACCATTTTGAGCGGGCGCGTAACGTTGGATTATCCGAGCGGATAAAGGGCGTTTTGCGTTCCGGCGTTTATTGCCATACCCGGTTGGGCAATCTGGGTTTGGCCGCGGCAGCCGTGCTGAAAAAATTCTGAGTCGCCACGCCTCGGTGATCGTTATCAGGCGCGCGCTGGAAAATTCGTAGCTATCAATCGCCGTCGGCGCGGTCGCCACGTTTGTCGAGGGTGTTCGATCTGTGCAGTTTTGGCGCAATACCCTCTTTTCGTTCAATAAAGAGCGCCATCGGAAACACGCATGCGATCAGGAATGTGCCGGCACCGGTTGTTTGGACACTGGATTGCATGATCAGGCGGCCAGTTTAAGGGCATGAGCCTGACGGGCTTCCTGGGGAGTTCGGAAGCCCAATTTTTCGAGACGCCAATGGGCATTGTATCGATCGACGAATTCA
>JANPGJ010000696.1:0-1803 GCA_031423955.1 Burkholderiales bacterium | reverse complement strand
TCCAGCGCTTCGATCGAACTGCTGAGGATCTGGGTGCTGCGCGCGCTGTCGCGCTGGGCATCGCGGCGCGCCGTGATGTCGGTGTAGGTGGTGATGAAACCGCCCCCCGGCATCGGAGCGCCGCGTATTTCCAGCGGGGTGCCGTCGGGCCGCTCCCGCTCGAAATGGTGCTTGACCGCGGGTGCACGGGCGCGTGCGAGTATGGTTTGCACCGTGGCCTCGACGTTGTCCACGCCGTATTCCCCGCGCCCGGCGTTGAAGCGGACGATGTCCTCGAAATGGCGCAGGGGTTTGCCATCGAGCAGTTGGGGCAGATCGAGCAGGCGCCGGCACTCCTCGTTGAAGGCGACCAGTTCCAGGTTGGCATCGAACACACTCAGCCCGCAAGGCAGGTTTGCCAGCACGCTGTCGAGCAGGTCGACATTGCGCTGCAGTTGCCGTTTGGCTTTTTGCAGTTTCCGCTCGGCGGCCTTGCTGGCCGTGATGTCGATGCGGATCGACACATATTTTTCCACCAGCCCGTCGTTGCCGATCAGGGGCGCGATCAAGGTGTCGACCCAGTACAGGTTGCCGCTCTTGCCACGGTTGCAGACCTGGCCGCGCCACGGTTTGCCGGCAGAGATCCTGGCCCACATGGTGCGCCAGAATTGCGCCGGGTGTTCGCCAGAGTTGACGATACGGTGGTTCTGGCCCAGCAGTTCCACCCGGCTGTACCCGCTGATCGCGCAAAATGCGTCGTTGACCTCGGTGATGGTGCCGCGAGCATCTGCCATCGACACCAGAGCGTGCAGGTTCAGGGTGCTCAGCAGCGCGTCGTTGGCCCGCAGGGCGGCTTCCAGGCGGTCCTGCGTGGCGCGGCGCGCTGTGACATCGATGCCGATTTCGAGAAATCCGACAACCTGCCCGTACGTGTCCAGACGTGGCTGGATCTCTGTGTCGGTCCAGTACTCGTGGCCGTCCCGGGCCCGGTTGAGCACCTCCACCCGGCACCCGATGCCGGTTGCCACGGCGTCCCGGATCGTCTCGATCACGTCGGCGGCTGCGTTGCCACTGCCCACCAGCTCGCCGGCGGTCTTGCCGAGCGCCTCCTCCAGCGGGTAACCGGTGATCCGGGTGAACGCCTCGTTGACCCAGGTGATGCGGCCTGCGCGGTCGGCGATGGCCACGGCATTGTTGGAGTGCCGGACGATCTGCGCCAACTCGCGGGCTTCGGCGGCTTTTGCCGCGGCGTGTTCCTCCGCCTCGCTGCGGCCGCGCGTCAGGCGGCGCACCAGCAGGAAGAGCAGCAGGGTGCTGGTGCCGCTGGCCGCGAGTACCAACCAGGCGCTGCGCCGGTCCACCGCAGCGTCGAACGCGGCGCCGCTGTGCACCATGAGGGTCAGCTCGCGCCCCGGCAGCGGCAGCGCCCGGCGGGCCGACAGGCTGCGGCTGGTTTCGCCTGCCGGGTCCGCGCCGCCGTGCGGATGCCCCGCACCAGTGCCACCGTCGAATACAGGGTTGCCCGGTGCACCCGCCACCGATGTGTCGAAAAGCACGGTGTCGACCAGGCCGGCGCTGACGTCGGGCAGGCCGGCCAGCAGTTCCGCGATCACGATAGGGGCAAACAACACGCCGCGCAGCGCGCCACGGCGGTCGGCGACCGTATCCAGTGCCTCCCCGGCTTGGTACATCGGCAGGTAAAGCACCATGCCCGGTGTCTTGCGCTGGTCCTGCACCAGCGTGATGGCGCCGGACATCGTGGGCCGGCCGGTGTCGATGGCCAGCAGGATGGCGGCGCGGCGCACTGGCTCGGAGCCCACTTCC
>JANPGJ010000695.1:0-11324 GCA_031423955.1 Burkholderiales bacterium | reverse complement strand
ACAGCGCCATGCCGACGGCGTAGCCCTCGGCGGTGGCATCGAGCAGGTTGCGCGCCACCTTGCAGTCGCCGATGCGGTGCACGACGACGCCGGCGGCCACCAGCGCCGCGGCGAGCGTATCGTTTGGCACGCGTGGCGTGGCGTAGGTCAACAGCGCCACGTGTTCGATCGGTGCGGCGGCACCGCCGAACACGCTCACGCACTCGAGCCGGGCATCGCTCTCGAAGCAGGCGCTGATGCGCGGTTCGACCAGGGTACGCACCTCGATGCCACGCTGATGGCAGCGGCGCAGGATGCGCTGCCGGGTCACCAGCGCGGTTTCCTCGGCGATGCGCTCGCGCGGGGTCAGGATCACCACGTGGGCGAACAGGTCGGCCAGGCGCTCGGCGGCGGCATACGTACCGTCGGTCTGGTCGAGGTCGATGATCACCGCGGTGCCGGGCGCGCGGCGCGTGCGGCCGGCCAGGCCACTGATGGTGCTGCGCAGATCGGCGATCAGGCCAGCTGCGCGCAACTCTTCGTCGAGACATTCGGGCCACAACATGGTCGACCCGGTCGCCAGCACCACCGCATCGGCTTTCAGCGCCAGCACATCGGCCACGGTGGCATGCCTTCCAAGCTGGAAATCAACACCGTGGCGCAGCGCTGTGACGAACTGCCAGTCGTAAACGCTGGACAGTGATTCGGCGATCGGCAGGCTGGCGTGCAGACGGGCCTTGCCGCCGACCTCGGCAGAGGCGCCGAACACGGTCACCGCGTGTCCGCGGGCGGCCGCAGTGGCCGCCGCTTCCAGACCGGCGACACCGGCGCCGACGACCACGATGCGTTTGCCCGACACTGCCGGTGCCGGCGGCCAATCAAGTTCGTCCTCTATGCCGGCACGCGGATTGTTGTCGCAGGCCAACGGCGCGTCGGCAACGATGGTCTTCCAGCAGGTGTTGCATGACACGCAGTAGCGGATGTCGCGCGCCCTGCCGGCCAGCGCCTTGGCAGGCCAGGCAGGGTCGGTGATCAGCGCGCGGCCCAGGCCGATCAGTTCCGCCTCGCCGTGCAGAAGCAGGCCTTCGGCCTCGGCCGGATCGGTGATGCGCCCGAGCGAAAGCAGGGGCACGCCCGGGGTGGCGGCACGCAGGCGGCGAAACAGATCGCGATATGCCACCCGCGGGTAGCTGCCATCGGGGATGTGCATCTCGAGGCTCTGGTGATGCGAACCCTGCGCGTAGCTCAGATAGTCGATCGCGACCGCGCCGACCAGGTGGCGGGCGATCGCCGCCGCGTCGTCCGGCGCCACACTGCCGGCGATGCCGTCGTCGCCCGGCAGCTTGATCCCGAGGATGAAGCCGCTGCCGCAGGCGCTGCGAATGGCGGCGCTCAATTCGACCAGGAAGCGGGCGCGCCCGGCCAGGTCGCCGCCATAGCGATCGATCCGCCGGTTCGACCGTGGCGACAGGAACTGGTGCAGCAAATGGCCATGGCCGGCCACCACCTCGGCGCCGGAAAACCCGGCGCTCTGCATGCGCCGGCAGGCGCCGGCGGCCGAGTCGACGAAGGCTTCAATTTCCGCCGCGCTCATTGCACGCGGCACCGACAGGCTGAGATCGTCCGGCAGGGCGGATGGACCGATCGCGGCAAACGACCTGCCGGGTATATGCCGCCCGCGCCCGATATCCTGCACCTGGCCGATCAGGCGGCAATCATGGGTCTCGACCGCGGCGGCCCAGCGCACCAGATCGTCGTAGCGGCTGTCGTCCCATGCAATGACGCGGCGCGGCGGCTGGTGCGGTGCCACCCCGATCGGTTCGGTGACGATCATCGCCGCGCCGCCGCGGGCGCGATTGGCGTGATAGCCGAGCAGGCGCCCGGAGACGCCCTGCCCGACCGCATAGCGCAATGAAATCGAGGCATGGACGATGCGGTTGCGCAGGTTTCTGCCCGCCAGCATGAACGGGGCGAACAAGTGCGGGTAGGCGGCGGCCAATGGCATCGGCATTCAATGGGCAAGGAAAACTTTCTTCGCTATTATGGCAGGCAGGTTTTTCAATCGGCCATGAAGAGGCATGACGGACATGGTTTCCTGTTGCGAAGTTTGTGGTGGTGCGCGTGGCACGCGCCTCCTGGCGGTTGCGATCGCCGTTCTCGCCTTTGCGGCATCGACGACTGTGCGGGCGCAGGCGTCCGACTGGCCGGCGCGGCCGGTGCTGCTGATGAATCCCTTTTCGGCCGGTTCGGCGGTCGATGTGGTGGCCCGCGTGGTGGCGCAGAAAGTCACCCAGAATCTGGGCCAGGGCATCAATGTCGAGAATCGTACCGGGGCCTCGGGCAACATCGGTACCGAGGCGGTGGCGCGCGCCAGGCCGGACGGCTATACCCTGCTGCTCGGCTCGCCCGGCACCATGGCGATCAACCCGTTCCTGTTCACCAAACTGCCCTACGACGTGCAGAAGGATTTCGTCGCCGTCAGCCAGATGGTGGCGTTCCCGCAGATCGTGATCGCCAATCCAAAGGGCTCGATCAGGTCGATTCCTGATCTGATCGCCGAGGCGCGTGCCCGGCCGGGCGTGTTGTCGCATGCATCGTCGGGGCAGGGTTCGACCGCGCACCTGGCGATGGAACTGATCAAGGCCGACGCCAACCTCAAGATGCTGCATGTGGGTTATCGCGGTGGCGCGCCGGCCACCCAGGCCGTCGCCGCCGGTGACGTGCAGGTCGGGGTCGAAGGCATTCCTTCGCTGCTCGGCCTGATCAAGGCCGGCACCGTGCTGCCGCTGGCGGTGACCTCGCCGAAGCGTGCCGCGCTGCTGCCCAATGTGCCGGCGATGGCCGAGTTCATCCCCGGCGTCTATGCCTCGGCCTGGATCATCCTGATGGCGCCGGCCGGCACGCCGCCGGCGATGGTCGCGCGCATCTCGGCCGAGTTCAAGCGCGCGCTGGAAGACCCGGCGGTCAGGCAGCAACTTGAAGCCCAGGGCGCGACCGTGGTCGGCTCGGCGCCAGCCGAGGCGGCGCCATTTCTCCAGGGCGAGTTGCGCAAATTCAAGCGTGCGGTCGAGGCTTCGGGCGTGAAGCCGGAATAGGGCGAACGAATGGGCAAGACCCGGCTGGAGGCGTTCAGCGACGGTGTGATCGCCATCATCATCACCATCATGGTGCTGGAGATGAAGGTACCACACGGTGATGGCCTGGCGGCGTTGAAGCCGATGATCCCGGTGTTTGTCAGCTATCTGCTCAGCTTTGTCTATGTCGGCATTTACTGGAACAATCATCATCACCTGCTGCATGCGGTGCGGCATGTCAATGGCGCGACGCTTTGGGCCAATCTGCACCTGTTGTTCTGGTTGTCGCTGATCCCGTTTGTCACCGGCTGGATGGGCGAGAACCATTTTCACCAGCTGCCGGTGGCTTTATATGGCGTGGTGTTGCTGATGGCGGGCGTGGCCTATACGATCCTGGTGCGTGTGCTGATTCGCCATCATGGGCACGAATCGGCCCTTGCCAAGGCGATCGGCAGCGACTTCAAGGGTAATCTCTCGCTGGTGGCCTATGTCGCCGCGATCGGGCTGGCATTCGTCCATGAGTGGGTCGCGATGGCGCTGTACCTTGCGGTGGCAATCATGTGGCTGGTGCCGGACCGGCGCATCGAGGTCGCGCTCAAGGAATAGCCGGCCGCAGCAACCCTTCGACCGCGTTCACACGCGTCGCTCATGTGACAGCCGCTATTCCGGCACGATGCCTGCGCGCTTGACCGCCGCGCCCCATTTCTGCGTTTCGCTGCGAATGAAGTCGCCGAATTGCTCCGGCGTGCTGCCGACCGGTTCGGCGCCGGCCTTGGCGAGGGTATCGCGCACGTCGGGCATCGCCAGAATCTTCACTGTTTCGTCATGCAGGCGGCGGACGATCGCAGGCGGCGTGCCGGTGGGTGCGACGATGCCGGTCCAGCCGGTGACCTCGACCGCCGGGTAGCCGGCTTCGGCGATCGACGGTACATCCGGTGCGGCGGCGGCACGGCGCGGTTGGCCGACCGCCAGTGCGCGCAGTTTGCCGCTCTTGACATGCCCGAGCAATGCCGGCGCGGTACCGAAGATCATCTCGACCTGGCCGCCCAGCAAGTCGGTGATCGCCGGCGTTTCGCCCTTGTAGGCCACATGCAGCATCTGTGCGCCGACCGCGGCGGCGAATACTTCAGCGGCTAAGTGCGACTGGTTGCCGATGCCGGCCGAGGCATAGCGGATCGCCTCCGGTTTGGCTTTCGCGGCCGCCACCAGGTCGGCGACCGTGCGATAGGGGGATGCGGCATTGACCGCCAGCAGGAACACGATCGAGGTGGTCTGGGTCACCGGCACGAAGTCGCGCTGTGTCTCGTAGGGCACCTTCCGGTAGACATGCTGGTTAATCGTCAAGGTGCTGGGCGAGGTCATCAGGAAGGTGTAGCCGTCAGGCTGGGCGCGCGCCGCCGCTTCGCCGGCGATCATGCCATTGGCGCCGGCGCGGTTGTCGATCACCACCTGCCTGCCCAGCGTGTCGGAGAGCTTCTGGCCGATCAGGCGTGCGGCGATGTCGATGCTGCCGCCGGCAGATTGTGAAACGATGAACTTGATCGGCTGGGTCGGCCAGGCCTGGGCCTGCACGACGGCGCTGGCCAACAGGGTGGTAGCGCCGAGAATCGCGGCGCGAAGCAGGTGTTTCATGTGCGGCTCCGTTGGTAGACTTGGATTGCGCGGTGCAAATGCGCGCCAGCTTCAAGCATTCAGACTTCATGGATTGAAGTCGACCAGCCGGCTGACATCCGGGCAGGTTTCGATATTCATCAGCGCCGTGCGCATTTTTTCGGCGCCGTCCGCGCCCCACAATGGTTCGGCAAGCGCGCGATACTTGCGTTCCAGCGCGGCGGAATCATGCGGCCGGCCGGGCTCGCCGCTGGTGATTTCGCAATGGCCTTCCAGGCTTGTTCCATCGCGCAGGCGAATCACCAGGTGCACCCGCTGCGCCGCAGGATATGCGCGCGTGAAGTCTTCATCCTCGACCAGATCGACACGCGCCGCGAGGCCCATCACGCGCGGGTCGGCCACCGCCTCGTCGCCGTAGGCGTGCAGGCCGTCGCGCCCGCCGACGATCGCGGTGGCCAGCGCAAACGGGACCGAGAAGCGTGTGCCGAACCAGTTTTTCGGTGCCTGGTTGGACAGATAAGCCGCCATCTTGTAGGCGCGCACCTCGATGCGCTCGATCGCCGCAGGATCGATGCGCCCGCCGGGCACACCCGCCAAGGCGTCGTCGAGCGCATCATTGGCCGAATGGGCATACCGTGCGGTCGGATACAGCTTGATATAGCCGCCGGGAAGCAGCCAGTCTTTGCCCAATCCGGCAATTGCAACGTCAGGCGCGAAACCGTCGCCCAGCACCAGGCTGAAGGTGGTGTCGACGCCGTCGGCCGGGCCGCTGAACCCTGACTCGGCCAGGCGTACCGCCATCTGCCCCATGAAGCCGCTGTGCCCGGCATACCAGTTGCGCACGGTGGCGCCGTCCCGCATGGTGTGGCGGTTGGTCGCCATGCAGGTCGATGCCGCCAGGCTCGCCAGATTGCGCATCTGCGCCACCGGCATGCCGGTCAGGCGTGCGACTGCCAGTGCGGCGCCGACCACGCCGAACGTGCCATGCGGGTTGACGATCAGCTTGACCTTGGTGGCCATGCCGATGCGCGCCACCACCTCATACGACAAGGCGATGGTCGCCAGCAATTCGCGACCGGTGAGCCGGTGCTCCTGGGCAATCGCCAGCGCCGCCGGAATCACCTGCACCCCGGGATGGCCATTGGCCAGCGTGTTGCCCTCGTCGTAGTCGAGCCAGGCACCGGCAATGCCGTTTTGCATGGCGGCATCCAGCGGGTTGCTGGTGCGGCCGCTGCCGATGACCCAGGCGCGGCCCGGCAACCCGGCTGCGCTCTGGCACTCGCCCAGGGCAACCAGTTCCGGCGAGCGCATGCCGGCGCCGTAGACCGCCATCGAATCGACCAGGATCGCCTTGGTGCGCGCCAGCACGGTCGCGGGAATCGCCGTGTACGGCGTTGCGCCGACAAAGCGCACCAGCTGTTCGAGGTAATCGGGGGGCGCGCTCAAGGCAAGTCGACGCTAGCGCGTGGCGTGCGCCCGGCCACTGGCGATGCCGGTGGCCTGCACGAAGTCGGCGATTGCCTGCCGGTATTGTTCGGAGGACGACCACGCGATGCCGCTATGGCCGGCACCCTCGAATTTCACCAGCCGCTTGGGTTCGTTCGCGGCCTTGAACAGGTCGTCGCCCATGGTGTGCGGGATCACGGTGTCGGCAGTGCCATGCAAAAACAGTTTCGGGATCACCACTTTCGGGATGCGCTCCAGCGCCTCGAAGCGCTGGGTGATCAGGAAGCCGACCGGCAGCCAGCCGAAGCGCGATGCCGAGACCACGTCCGGCACCGAAGTCAGGGCGGCTTCGGTGATCAGGCCGGCGGCATCGTCGGCCTTCAAGCGGGAGGCGAGGTCGATCGCCACCGCGCCGCCGAGCGAATGGCCGTACAGATAGCGGCGTGCCGCCTGCGGCACCTTGGCACGGAACCACTCCCAGGCCAGCAGCGCGTCTTCATAGGCGTTTTTCTCGGTCGGCAATTCGCCGCTCGACTGGCCGAAGCCGCGGTAGTCGATCGCCAGCACCGAGAAGCCCATGTCGCGCAGGCGCTGGATGCGAAACGACGAACCGGTCAGGTTCCAGCGCGCGCCGTGCAGGTAGAGCACCGCCGGCGCCAGGGCGTCGTCTTGCGGCGCCCACCAGGCGTGCAGCCGTTCGCCTTCCTTGCCGGGCAGCGGCAGCCACAGCTCCTCAACGCCGGCCGGCAAGCCCTGAAAGCCGCGCCAGTTGTCGCGAACCGGGCGGAAAATCCACTCGCTCTGCTTGCTGTCGAGCGTGGCGCAACCCGCCGTGAGCGTGACGGCGCCGGCGACAAGAAAGCGACGACGGGTGGGGTTCATGCTTGGGTCTGGCCGGTTGATCTGGACATCCTTCGAGTCTGCCACGGGCAAATGGTTTCACCAAGACAAATCTTGTCACTTCTGTCAAAACGCTGACATTGGTGGAAATGCGACAGTGGAAGAGAAAAGACATGGCACGCGGATGCAACTTGATCCCGTTTCGGGAGCGTGCTAGCATCGATAGATGCGCATCATTGCACTCTCCACGTTGCGTGATTTCTGGCGCAAACACCCTTCGGCTGAGGTGCCTCTGCGAAATTGGTATGCGGACGCCAGCCGCGCAACCTGGAAAAGCCCTGCTGATGTCAAAGAAGCGCATCGCAATGCCAGTTTTGTGGCAGGCGAGCGCGTGGTGTTCAACATCAAAGGCAATGACTACCGCCTGATCGTGGCAATGCGTTACCGGAGCCGGATAATTTATGTGCGTTTTGTCGGAACACATTCCGAATACGACCAGGTCGATGTGGCGAAAGTGTGAGGAAGCAAATGGAACTCAAACCGATTCGCAACAAGAAGGAACACCAGGCGGCGCTCAAGGAGATTGAAGCGCTCTGGAACGCCAGGGACGGCAGCGCGGAGTCAGACCGTCTGGAGGTGCTTGCCTTGCTGGTCGAACGCTACGAACAGGAGCACTTTCCGATCCCCGATCCCGACCCCATCGACTTCATGCTCTACGTAATGGAATCGCGCGGCTTGGTACGCAAGGACCTGGAGCCCTTCATCGGCTCACGCGCCCGCGTGGCCGAGGTGCTCAATCGCGTGCGCCCGCTGTCGCTGGAAATGATCCGCCGCCTTGCGGAAGGATTGAAGATTCCCGCCGATGTGTTGGTGCAGCGCTATGAATTGGCAGCCTGATGTCTGTTGGGTGAATCAAACGCCACGGGCGGCGCGGGACAAGAACCTGCCAACGATGCGCCTTTCCCGCCCTTTGCAAAGTGATCGATTGTCGCCCCTGCGTTGGTTGCAATAGGGTAGGGGCGCCACGAGCGATGGCAGTCGTTGCGCGGACCCTGCGAGCTGGTGATCGACGTCATAGTCGCCAATCGGGATATGTAGGCAACCAGGGCTTGATAGCTTTGGGATCAGGCCAAGCGGCCTCTCTGGCGCCTGAATGGCCGGGCGGCGATCAGGGTTTGAATATTGCCTCCAAGCGTTCGACCGCCTCACGCGCGGTGACGATGGGAATGCCGGCGAAGCTGCCCATTGGCAGGAGGTCGCGCTTGTCGCCCGAGGCGATAAGATCGACAGCGCCGGCGAGTGCCGCGGCGATGACGTGATCGTCGTCGGGGTCGGTGGGCACGACGCGAGGCGTGTCGGTCGGTGATACGACGACGGCCAGCCGCCGCAAGTCATCGACGATCCCCTGCGGCGTGAGTGCGGCCTGCGCGAGCCGTGCCGCGAACTTGCCGCGCGAAAGCACGTCAAGCAACTCGGCCAACAGTACCTCGCTTGTGCACAGCTCGAACTCTCCGGCCTTGGCGCCATCGACCAGTCGCCGAGGCAGCCCGGCGGCGATCACGCCTGAGACGAGCAGATTCGTATCGAGGACGAAGCGCACCGATCAGGCGTCTTGTCGCGCGCGCTGCTCCAGCCGCGCCGCCTGAATCTCGGCCTCGACCTCATCCTCGGAGATGTCCTTAAGCTTCAGCGCATCCAATCTTGCCAGCCCTTCGGTGAGCCGCTGCGCTGCTGCGGCACGCTCCTCGCGCGCGGCCAGGAACTCCACAAAATCCACCACCTCGGCCACGCGAGAGGGCGGCAGCTTCTTCAGCCGCTCGATCAACTGAGCTTCGATTGCGGTCATTTCGTATCCCTCCTTGTGAGGTTAAGCGCCGCTGATGCGCGAGCACGGGCTCGATCATCAGCATCACGAACTTCTGATCTGTCTTGGACGGCGCACGGATGCGCTCCATGTGCTGTGATCAGGATTGGTCTGGCTGTTGGGATGGGAGCGCGGTGCAGGCTTGCTGGCACTCTACAATAAAGTAACTTGATGTGGAGATGTCTTTTTGCTTCGCGATGTTGGTTCAAAGCCCCTGCAGTTCACAACGGAGTTGCCCAGGCCACGCACCCGCGGCAGCGGGATCGAGCGCAAGAAGAACGAAGTCAGCGTAGCGCGCCCCGTCGAAGCGCTGGGGCTTGGTTTCATCGCAACACCTGCACGATGTTGTGAAAATCATCGGTCCAGGGCTTGAGACCGGGTCGCGACGGCAGCGCTTGCGCCGCCTCATTGATACGCGGATGCTTGAGCGCTTGCGGGCTCTTCGACAGCAGAATCCAGTCGCTGACCGTGGGGCTGGTTTCGTAGACGATCACGGCGTGAAAGCCGTGCTTGTCGGCCAGCGCCTTGATCACCGGCGCCAGATCGAGAAAGCGGTTCGACACATGCACCGCCAGGATGCCGTCGGGCTTGAGATGACGCTCGTAGGCGGTGAACGCTTCGCTGGTGATCAGGTGCGCCGGCACGGCGTCGCTGGTGAAGGCGTCCATCGCCAGCAGGTCGTAGCCCTGGGCGGCTTCGCGTTCGATCGCCAGCCGCCCGTCGCCCAGCACCACCTCCATTTTCGCCGGCGAATCGGCCAGGTAGGTGAACCATTTGCGGGCGATGTCCGGCACCATCGGGTTGATTTCGTACAGACGCCAGTGGTCCTCGGCGCGCGCATACACGGTGACCGCGCCGGCACCGAGACCGAGAATCCCGACCTTGACTGCCGGCAGGTCATGCTTCGACAGCAACGCGCGGCCGACGCCGGAGCCGTGTCCGTAGTAGCGCGTGACCGCGCGACGATACTTGTCCGACATGTTCTGTTCGCCGTGATTGATCACGCCATGCACCAGCACCCGGCTCTGGGTCTCGGTACCGGGCGTGCCATATTCCTTGACCCTCAGCACGGTGTAGAAATTGCGCCCGGTGAACAACGCGTCGCGGTTGTAGTTGACTACCTGGGTCACGGTGATGCCGATGCCGCCGTCCACCAGAAGGGCGGCGGCGACGCGCGCGGCGACCGGGCCAGGACGCGGCAGGCGCAGCAGCAGCAGCCACGCGGCAAGGGTCAAACCAAGTTCAAGTTCGTAGTAGGCCGGCAACAGCAGGGGTGCGGCGATGCCCGTCAGGAACGCGCCGGCAGCGCCGCCCAGGGCCACCATCAGGTAGAAGCGCGTCAGGTAGCGTGGCGCCGGCTTCAGGTGGGTGAGTTCGCCGTGGCACAGCATGCAGATGACGAACAGGCCGGAGAAGAACAGGCCGATCTGGAACTTCAGCGCGAATTTCAATTGCGGCGCCACCAGCGTTGCCGCCATCGCCGCCAGCCACACGCCGGCGGCCAGCATGAACCACTTGCGCTTGTACCAGCCATCGCCGTCGAAACAGAGAATGAAGGTCAGCAAGTACAGCGCCAGCGGCACCACCCACAGAAGCGGGATCGAGGAGATGTTCTGCGTGACGTGATTGCTGATGCCCAGCAGCAGGATCGAACCGGTGGCTGACAGGGCGCACCACAGGAGTTGCACGCGCGCGGTTGGTGGCGCGACGGGTGCGTCGTTTTGCGCTGTGCTCGCTGCCGCCAACGGCGCCGCACCTGCCGCACGATGCGCGCAGGCGATGGCCAGCAAAGCGAACACCACGTACATGCCGGACCAGATCGTGGCCTGCAACTTGACGCCGATCAGAGGCTCGATGACGAAGGGGTAACTCAACAGCGCGATCATCGAGGCCAGATTGGACAGTGCGAACAGGCGGTAGGGGCTGGCGCCGGGATAGGCGCGCGCGAACCAGGTTTGCACCATCGGGCTGGTGGTCGAGAGCATCACGTAGGGCAGGCCGATCACCGCGGTGAGCAGCGCGAGAATGCCGAAAATCGGATTGGCATCGCCGGCAGGCTTCCAGAAGTCGCTGGCGATCACCGGCAGCACCAGGCAACTGCCGGCCAACAGTAGCGTGTGCAGCCAGGCCTGGCGTTTGCCTTCGAGCTTGCGCGCGATCAGGTCGGGATAGGCATAGCCGGCCAGGAGCGCCGACTGGAAGAAAACAAGGCAAGTCGTCCAGACACCGGCGGCACCGCCGAACCAGGGAAGGATCTGCTTGGCGATCAGCGGTTGCACCAGAAACAGCAGGAACGCGGACAGGAAAACGGTGGCAGCGAACAGTGGCACGGTGGGAGGGTGGCGGGCAAAACGCGCGATTATAGTGGCGCACAAAGTGACATCTGCCAATCAATGGGTTGGCAGAGATCGATCCTCCATTGCTGCGCATTCGCGCCCCATCGGCGAATTCCACCCATCGACCGAAAACCTATGCAGCCGTCTGTGCCGCTGGCGCTGTCTTGGTCGCTG
>JANPGJ010000694.1:0-3340 GCA_031423955.1 Burkholderiales bacterium | reverse complement strand
GTCGCCAGACCTGCACCCGGCGGGCGCCGCGCACCAGGCGGCGGCAACGAAGGGCCGCCGCCGGCGCCCGAGGGCGCGTTGCAACAGTCGACAGCGCTGACCATGGTGGCGCTGCCCGGCCAGGCGCGGCCGCTTACCGTCGAGTTCGGCGCATACCAGAGCCTGGGCGATCCGCGCGGCCTGGCAGAGTGGCGCGCCGCAGACCCGACCGGCCTGCGCCTGGTGTCGCTACCGCTTGGCGCCGGCCGTGTGACCGCAGTCTCCAACCTTGACTGGATGACTTTTCGCGGCACTGGCGGTGAGTATGGTCGGGGCCAGCCGGCGCATATCGGCAGGCACGACAATGCCGAATTGCTGGTGCGCCTGGTGCGGCAGAATCCGGCCCACGCCCAGAGCCCCTTGCGCCTGGTCTGGGGCGACGACCAGGTATCGCTGTTGTCATGGTTCGGCCAGCACGCATGGATGGCAATGGTCGCCGGTGCGCTCCTGCTGGCCCTCTGGATCTGGCGTGTGGCGCCGCGCTTCGGCCCGCTTAAGGCGGAAGCCACGCCTGCCGACCAGCGACTGATCGGCCATGTCGAGGCCAGCGGCCGCTTCTACTGGAAGCATCTGACGCCCGCGGAAATCTACCTCACCCTGCACGGCGCATTCATGCAGCGTCTTGCGGAACGCCGCCCAGGCCTGGCCGAACGCGCCGCCGCCGCGCGCAACGCCGAACTCGCGCAGCTGATCGGTGCGCGACCGGAAGCGGTGGCGCGCGCGCTTGATGCACCGGTGCGCGGCACCGGAGAATTCATCCGCAACACCGTGCTGCTGCAACGCATCTCCCAGAAACTCTAGCAAACCACCAGGACCCGCGATGCCGATTTCCGAAGAACAATTGAGCCAGGCCGCCCGCTTTCTCACCGCGATGCGCGATCAGGTCGCCGGCGCGGTGATCGGACAGACCGCGGTCATCGAGCAGGTGCTGGTGGCCCTTGTGGCCGGCGGTCACGTGCTGATCGAAGGCGTGCCCGGCCTCGGCAAGACCCTGCTGGTGCGCGCCATCGCCCGCACCTTCGACGGCAATTTCGCGCGCATCCAGTTCACGCCCGACCTGATGCCGTCGGACGTCACCGGCCACAGCATCTACGATCCCGGCAGCGGCCAGTTCTCGACCCGCAAGGGGCCGGTATTCACCAACCTGCTCCTGGCCGACGAGATCAACCGCGCCCCTGCCAAGACCCAGGCCGCGCTGCTTGAGGTGATGCAGGAGGCGCAGGTCACCATTGAGGGCGTGGCGCATCTGCTGACGCCGCCGTTCATGGTGCTGGCGACCCAGAACCCGGTCGAGCAGGAAGGGACCTACCCGCTGCCGGAGGCACAGCTCGACCGTTTCCTGCTCAAGGTGCTGATCGGCTATCCGTCGCATGCCGATGAAGTCGCGATGACCCGCGCGGTGACCTCCGGCAAGACCGGCGACAAGATCAGTGTCGATTCAGTGCAGACCCTGGTCAAGCCGCAGGCGGTGCAGACACTGCAGCAGATGGCAGCCGCCATCGCGGTCGACGAACAGGTTCTTGACTACGCGGTGCGGCTGGTGCGCAAGACCCGCGATTTTCCGGGCATCGCCACCGGCGCCGGGTCGCGCGGCGCCCTGGCCCTGGTGCGCGCGGCGCGCGCCCTGGCGCTGTTGCGCGCGCGCGCCTTTGTCACGCCGGACGACATCAAGGAAATCGCGTTGCCGGCGCTGCGCCATCGCGTGCGGCCGGCACCGGAACTGGAAATCGAAGGCCGCAGCAGCGACTCGCTGCTGGCGGCATTGCTCGAACAAGTACCGGCGCCACGCGCTTGAGCACCGCTACCGCAAACCATGCGTGCCGGCCGCAAGGCCGGGATGCCGCGCGAGCCGGCGGCGCCGCTGCGCGTTTGCCGCTGATCATCCCGCCATGCGCCCCGGCAAGCGCCTGCTGACAGCGGCCGGTCTGTGGCTGGCACTGGGCGCCCTGGCGTCCCTGTTGCCGGTGCTCGACCATGCGTGGCAAGCCGCCGGACTGCTGATGGCGATTGCCGCGGTCGCAGACTGGCTTCTGCTGCGTAGCGATGCGCCGCTCGAGGTGACTCGCGAGGTCGCCACCTCGCTGCCGGTCGGGGTTGCAAGCGAAGTGCGGCTCCGACTGGTCAATCGCGGCCGCCGCAACCTCAAGCTCGATGTCCACGACCACCATCCGGCCAGCGGCATCGCCAGCGGCCTGCCGCTGGCACTCGCGATCGCGCCCGGCAAGAGCGCGCAGTTCACCTACCGCTTTACCCCGCTTGCGCGCGGCGACGCCGAATTTGTCGCCTGCGATCTGCGGATCGACTCGCCGCTCGGCTTGTGGCAGCGCACAATCCACCAGCCACTGCCCACGGCGGTGCGGGTCTACCCGAATTTCGCCGCGCTCACCGGCTACGCCCTCCTGGCCACCGACAATCATCTGTCGCAAATCGGCATCCTGCAGCGCCGCCGGCGTGGCGAGGGCACCGACTTTCACCAGCTGCGCGAATACCGCGAAGGTGATGGGCAACGCCAGATCGACTGGAACGCCACCTCGCGCACCCGCAAGCTGATCGCGCGCGACTACCGCGACGAGCGCGACCAGCAAATTGTGTTTCTGATCGACTGCGGCCGCCGCATGAGCGCGGCCGATAGCGACTTGAGCCACCTCCGGCACTTCGACCATGTGCTCAACGCGGCGCTGCTGCTGGCCTACGTGAGCCTGCGCCAGGGCGACGCGGTCGGCTATCTCACCTTCGGCACCGAGGCACCGCGCTTCCTGGCGCCACGCAAATCCGGCGCCACGGTGAGCCTGCTGCTTGGCGGCCTGTATGACATCCAGCCCGGCCTGATGATGCCGGAATATTACCAGGCGGCGATCGACGCCTCGCGCCGCCTCAAGCGCCGTGCCCTGGTGATCATCCTGTCGAATCTGCGCGACGAGGACGACGACACCCTGGCCCCGGCCCTGACCCTGCTGCGCCAGCGCCACCTGCTGCTGTTCGCCTCGCTGCGCGAACCCGCGCTCGACGCCGCCCTGGCGCGACCGGTCAGCGGCCTCGGCAGCGCGTTGACGCATGCGGCAGCACAGGACTACATGCAGCAGCGGGCCGCCGCCATGCGGCGGATCGAGCATCGCGGCGGCATGGTGCTCGACGTGCCGCCGGAGCGCCTGCCGATCGCGCTGGTCAACCGTTACCTAGACATCAAGCGAACCGGCCGCCTTTGAACGCACCGTGCGGGTGCGGCGGGCACCGGTGCCGCTGTCATGCTGCTGACACATACGGGTAATCCACGGTAATCCGGCGCGACGACGATTGACTG
>JANPGJ010000693.1:0-7080 GCA_031423955.1 Burkholderiales bacterium | reverse complement strand
CCGGCTTGAGCTTGGTCGCCATTGGCGCCTTTACCTGATCATCGGCGCGCTTGGTTCGGCGATCCCATTTGTGCTGATCGCCCTCGCACAGACCGTGTTGTCGGCCTCCTACAGCGTGGTGCTGGTATCGATGGCGCCGTTATTGTCCGCGCTTGTCGCACTGGTCTGGATCGGCGAACGGCCCACCATGCGCAAGCTTTCCGGATTGCTTCTGGGGCTCGCAGGCGTTGCCTTGCTGGCCGGCTTTCGACCCGACAGCGGCAACGCACCACCACCATGGGCGGTGCTTATGGCACTCGCCGCCGCGGCGCTGTACGGCGTCTCAGGCGTCTATTCCAAACGCAATGCCGGCGGCATCGCGCCGCTGCAGTTGGCTACCGGCAGTCAACTTGGGGCGGCCATTCTGCTGCTGCCGCTGGCCCTGATTTTTCCACCAACCGGCATTCCGACAGTGCTCGAATGGCTCAATGTCGCCGCGCTGGCGTTGCTTTCAAGTGCGCTCGCGTTCATTCTGTATTTTCATCTGATTGACAGCATCGGCCCAGTCAAGACCCTGAGCGTCAATTACATGACCCCGGTGTTCGGGGTGGCTGGCGGGGTATGGGGACTAGGCGAACCGCTGACCGCGAACCTGTTGGGCGGGATGGCGTTAATACTGACCGGACTGACGCTGGTGATCCGATCCGCCGCCCGGCCACCGGAATAGCCCGGTCGCGGCAAAATCGGCGGCAGGCGGCCCTGAAGTTGCAAGCAGGCGGCTTGATTGGCGGCTTGCGGCAAGGGGCGCCACATCACGATTGAGCTATCGACGCCCGCAAAGCGGCAAACGAGACTTGCGACTTTGCTGCCGCCGTCTTTCAGGTCGTCGCCTGCTGACCCCGATGAGCCCACCCGGTCACCCGCTTTTCCAGCCATGCAAATACCTCGTACATGGCCATCGCCATCACCGAAATGACGATCACCCCGGCAAACATCAGCGCGGTTTTGAGGCTCGAGGAGGCAGACATCATCAAGTAGCCGATGCCGGCATTGGAAGCGCTGATTTCCGACACCACGGTGCCGACGAAGGCGAGCGTGATCGCAACTTTGAGCGACGCGAAAAAGAACGGCATCGAACGCGGCAGGCCAACCTTGCGCAGGATCTCGATGCGCGACGCGCCGAGGGCACGCAACACGTCCTCGAGTTCCGGTTCGAGCGTGGCAAGGCCGGTGGCGACGTTGACGACAATCGGGAAGAACGAGATCAGAAAGGCGGTGATGATCGCCGGTGTGGTGCCAATACCGAACCAGACCACCAGAATCGGCACAAACGCTGCCTTGGGAATCGAGTTGAATCCGACCAACAGCGGGTAACAGGCGCGATAGACCAGTGCTGACGACCCAAGCAGGCAGCCGAGCACGATGCCTACCAGCACCGCCACCCCGAAACCGACCATGGTGGTCCAGAACGTCTGCACGGCATGGTCAAAAATCGGCTTCTTGTATTCGAGCATGGCGTCCCAGATTGCCGACGGCATCGGCAGCACAAAGGGATCGATCTTGAATCCGCGACAAGTCATTTCCCAAAGCAGCAGGAAGGCGATCACCAGGAGCGACGGTGCGTGTTTTTCCACAAAGGACTGATACATGGTTTCTCCGGGATTCAGGACTTGCGGATCGCGCCGATATGTTCGCGCAGTTCATGCACGATCTTCGAAAACGGCTCGGTATAGGTGACGTCGATGTCGCGCGGCCGCTGCAGTTCAATGTCGCGCTTGGCGACGATGCGCCCGGGTCGCTTGCTCATCACGTACACCGTGTCGGCCAGGAACGTCGCCTCGCGCAGGTCATGCGTGACCAGCACCACGGTGAATGGATCGAGTGCATGGAGGTCGCGCAGCACGCACCACAATTCCTCGCGGGTGAAGGCATCGAGGGCGGCAAACGGTTCGTCGAGCATCAACAATTTGGGTTCATGCACCAATGCACGACAAATCGAGGCGCGTTGTTGCATGCCGCCGGATAATTCCCAGGGAAACTTGTGTTCCCAACCGGCCAACCCGACAGTGCGAATCAGCTTCATTGCGCGTTCCGCATACTCGCCACGCTTGCTGCGGAACTGCGATTTGTAGGGTTCGACGATTTCCAGCGGCAGCAGTACATTGTCAAGCGTGGTACGCCAGGGCAGGAGATTTGGCGCCTGGAATGCCATGCCGGTGATTTTTAGTGGCCCGGCCACTTGCCGGCCGTCGACAATCACAGTGCCGTCGGTTGGCGGCTTCAGGCCGGTGCAGAGTTTCATGAAGGTCGACTTGCCGCAACCCGAGGGCCCGACAATGGCGACGAACTCGTGCTCCTTGATCGAGACCGTGATCTCCTCGATGGCAAAATCGGCAGTCGGGTTGTATTTGAGCCAAACGCGATCAAACTCGATAAAGTTATTGGGCATGGGAACGATTCTGCGAGGGCGATACTGCGGACGCGAATCGCGGCGTGGCGCCGGGATCGCGTTTCAGGGGGGCGGGCGACCGACGCGAAAATTGCGTGATCACCTTCTGCGAATGATTGTATACAAGGTTGAACATGAGTGATAAAGAGATACGCTTTCTTCTCAATGGACGTCCAGTAACCTCTACTGGCGCGCACCCGACGCAGACCTTGTTGCAATATCTGCGCCAGGATTGTGCGCTGCCGGGCACCAAGGAAGGGTGTGCCGAGGGTGATTGCGGTGCGTGCACGGTCACCGTGAGCACGGTAGACGTGCGCGGCCAGTTGCAGCACCGGGCAGTCAATTCCTGCATCCAGTTCCTGCCGGTCCTGCATGGCAAGGCTGTGACAACCGTCGAAGGCATCGTCGCACCAAACGGCGCGGCGCATCCGGTGCAAGAGGCGATGGTCGCTTGTCATGCTTCGCAGTGTGGCTTTTGTACGCCCGGTTTCGTCATGTCGCTTTACGCCGACTATTGCGCGAATCCGCCGCGCACGGTCCTGCGCGCTGAAGTCGACCGGATTCTGGCGGGCAACCTGTGCCGCTGCACCGGCTACCGGCCGATCGTGGAGGCAGCGCTTGGCGTATTGGCGGCACCGCGCGCACCGGACGATGGTGTCCGCTTGAAGGCGCTCGGCGGCCGCTTGCGAGCCCTCGATCGCGATGCCGGCGAACTGGTGCTCGATGGGCCGGGCGGCAAGTGGTTTTCACCGCACACCGAAGCCGGTCTGGCGCGCTGCCTGGCGGCGCACAGCGACGCGCGCATCGTGGCTGGTCTCACCGATGTAGGGCTCTGGGCGACCAAACAACTGCGCAGTTTTGCCAAGCTTGTCTACATCGGCAATGTCCGCAGCCTGCGGCAGGTCGGCTCTGCCGGTCGAACCCTCGAGATCGGTGCGGGCGTTACCTGGACTGACGCAATGCCGGCACTGGTGCGCCATTGGCCGCATTTGCGGGAACTCCTGACCCGCTTCGCCTCGCCACCAGTGCGCAATACGGCAACCGTCGGCGGAAATCTTGCGAACGGTTCGCCGATCGGCGACTCGATGCCGGCGTTCATCGCGCTGGACGCCGCGATCGTGTTGCGCAGCGTCGCGGGCGAACGCGTGTTGCCGCTCGATGAGTTCTATCTGGCATATCAGAAGACAGCGCTGCGTGCAGGTGAATATGTCGCCGCGTTGCGGATTCCGTTGCCGGCCCGAGGTCAGGCGTTTCGCGCCTACAAGCTTTCCAAGCGCATCGATCAGGACATTTCCGCAGTGTGTGCCGGTATTGCGCTGGACATCGAGCGAGGTCGGGTGCGCCAGGCGCGCATCGCTTTCGGCGGGATGGCGGCAACGCCGAAACGTGCGCGCGCGGCTGAACGGGCACTGATCGGCAGGCCGCTGGACGAAGTGGCGCTGGAAGCCGCGCAGGCCGCACTGCAATCCGATTTCGCGCCAATTTCCGACATGCGCGCCAGCGCCGGGTACCGGAAACTGGCTGCTGGCAATCTATTGAGGCGCTTTTTTCTCGAAGTAGGAGCAGTTGACTCGCCGACCCTGGTGCGTCTGGAACAACTGGAGGGCGTGAAATGAAGCGAGACCTGCCGCCTGAATCATTGCGCCACGGCGCTGTTGGTGCCGCCATCGCACACGACAGCGCACATCTCCATGTGGCCGGCACGGCCACCTATGTCGATGACATCGCCGAGGTTGCCGGCACCTTGCACGTGGCGGTGGGCATGAGTGCGATCGCGCGCGGCCGGATTCGCAAAATGGGCCTTGAGCGGGTGCGCGCCGCGCCTGGCGTGGTGGTGGTGCTGACCCATGACGACATTCCGGGCGACAAACTGATCGGGCCGGTGCTGAAGGACGAACCGGTGTTCGCAATCGACCGGGTCGAATACGTGGGCCAACCATTGTTCGCGGTGGTCGCCGAATCGATGGATGCGGCACGTCGCGCTGCCCGCCTGGCCGAGATCGACTATCTCGAGGAGAGGCCAATCCTTGACTATGACGATGCGATTCGCGCCGACTCGCACGTGTTGCCGCCGCTGACGCTGGCCGCCGGCGATTCCGCGACGGCGCTGGCGCGTGCGCCGCACCGGCTGTCGAACCGGCTCCATATAGGCGGGCAGGAGCAGTTTTACCTCGAAGGGCAGATTGCCTACGCGGTGCCCAAAGAGGATGGCCAGATGCTGGTTTATTCGTCGACCCAGCATCCGACCGAGACACAGTTCACGGTGGCGCATGTGTTGGGCGAAGCGCCGACCAAGGTGGTCGTCGAGTGCCGCCGGATGGGCGGTGCGTTCGGCGGCAAGGAAACCCAGGCATCGTATTTCGCCGCCGTTGCCGCATTGGCGGCGGCCAGGCTCCGGCGCCCGGTCAAGTTTCGCGCCGACCGCGACGATGACTTCATGCTGACCGGCAAGCGCCACGAGTTCCGCGCCGACTACGAAGTCGGCTTCGACGACGATGGCCGCATCCTCGGTCTCGATATCACCCTGGCCTCGCGCTGCGGCTGGTCGGCGGACCTTTCGGGGTCGGTCAACGATCGCGCTGTCATGCACGTGTCGAATGCCTATCATCTGCCGAACGTGACGGTGCGCTCGTTGCGGCTCAAGACCAATCAGCAGTCAGCCAACGCGTTTCGCGGCTTTGGCGGCCCGCAGGGCATTCTGGCCGGCGAGCTGGTGATTGACGACATCGCCCGCTACTTGAAGCGCGACGCGCTGGAGGTACGCAAGGTCAATTTCTACGCGGCCGATCCGGCCAGCCCGCAGGCCATGACGCACTATGGTATGCGGGTCGAAGACAATGTGATTCACGAGATCGTCGGCGAACTCGAGCAGTCCAGTGACTATGTGGCGCGACGGGTTGCGATTGCCCAATGGAATGCAGGCCAGCCAGTCATCAAGCGAGGCCTGGCCCTGACGCCGGTCATGTTCGGTATTTCCTTTACCGCCTCGTTCCTGAATCAGGCGGGTGCCTTGTTGCACGTCTACCAGGACGGCAGCGTGATGATCAATCATGCGGCGACCGAAATGGGGCAGGGGGTCTATATCAAGGTTGCGCAGGTCGTGGCGCAGGAATTCGGCCTCGACACGACCCAGGTGCGCATCACCGCCACCGACACTAGCAAGGTACCCAACACCTCGCCGACCGCGGCCTCCAGCGGTGCCGATCTGAATGGCAAGGCGGCGCAAGCCGCGGCTCGCGAAATCAAGGCAAGACTGGCTGCCTTCTGCTCGCAGGCCTACGGTGTTGATGCCGCCGCGGTCGCTTTCGCAGGTGGCGCGGTCAGCGCCGGCGACTGGCGCATGCCGTGGGCCGAGGTGGTGAGGGCCGCGTATTTCGGGCGGGTATCGCTTTCCAGCACCGGGTACTACAAGGTGCCCAAGGTTGCATTCGACGCCAAGACCCTCAAGGGGCGGCCGTTTTATTATTTTTCCTATGGCGCGGCGGTCGCAGAAGTATCGATTGACACGCTGACGGGTGAATCGAAGCTGCTGCGGGTCGACATCCTGCATGACGTCGGGCGCTCGCTCAATCCGGCGATCGACTTGGGCCAGGTCGAGGGCGGATTTGTGCAGGGGCTCGGCTGGTTGACCTCGGAAGAACTCGTATGGGATGCGCATGGCAGGCTGCGGACGCACGCGCCGTCGACCTACAAGATTCCGGTGTCGTCCGACGTGCCGCAGGCTTTTCACGTCAAGCTTTGGGAGCGCGGCGAAAACGTCGAAGACTCGATCTTTCGCAGCAAGGCAGTTGGTGAGCCGCCAGTGATGCTGGCCAGCGCGGTTTTCTACGCGATGCGCGATGCGGTTGCCGCTGCACGCGGGTCGAATGAAAATCCCGTGCTCGACGCGCCGGCGACGCCGGAGCGGATCTTGTTTGCATGTCAGCCGCAGGCGGCCGGATGATCGTTCGCCTGATTCGCGAAGCTCGCGTGGCGCTGCAAGCGGCTGCGGAACTTGGCCGCGACTGCGTGCTGGTCAGCGTCCTGCGGGTCGAAGGTTCGACACCGCGCGAAGCGGGAACTGCCATGCTTGTTTTGCCCGACTGTGCGTACGGCACCATCGGCGGCGGACATCTCGAATTGAAGTCGCTGGCGATCGCGCGCGAAATGTTGAGTGCAAACGCGCGGGATCATTCGATTGCCCCGGTGGTGCGCCGGTTCCCCCTGGGTCCCGCGCTCGGGCAATGTTGTGGTGGTGTTGCCAATGTTCGCTTTGATGTATGCGTCGGCGGGGTGCTGCCGGCAGCAATGCAACTTCCTGCACCTGACAACATGTTCGACGTTCGACTGTTCGGCGCCGGGCATGTCGGTCAGGCACTGGTCGGCGTGCTCGCTCACGTCGAATGCGAGGTCACGTGGATCGATAGTCGTGAACAGCAGTTTCCGGCGAGTTTGCCGGCCAACGCCAGCATTGAATTCAGTGAAGCACCTGAAGAAGAGGTTGCCGTCGCGCCAGATGGCGCCTTTTATCTGGTGATGACGCACAGCCATGCGCTTGATCTGGCGATCATCGAGCGAATCTTGCGGCGCGGCGATGCAGGTTTCGTCGGGCTCATCGGTTCGCGAACCAAGCGTGCCACGTTTGAACGGCGATTGCGCGAAAAGGGATTTGC
>JANPGJ010000692.1:0-14590 GCA_031423955.1 Burkholderiales bacterium | reverse complement strand
GTCGACCCTGCTGTTGCAGGCGCTTGCCGTTTTGTCTGGCACCGGCGCGTGGGTGCTCTTTGTCTCCGGGGAGGAGACCGCCGAGCATGTGGCGTTGCGCGCGCAACGCCTCGGATTGAACGCCCCCGACCTGAAACTGTTGCCGGAAATCAGCCTCGAGCGAATCCAGGCTGTGCTGCTTTCGGAAGCGCCCGCGGTCGCGGTGATCGATTCGATCCAGACCTTGTATTCGGATGCGCTGACCGCAGCGCCAGGCTCGGTATCGCAGGTGCGCGAATGCGCGGCGCAGTTGACCCGGGTCGCCAAGCAGAGCGGCACCGTGGTGGTGCTGGTCGGGCATGTCACCAAGGAAGGAACGATCGCCGGGCCGCGGGTGCTCGAGCACATCGTCGACACGGTGTTGTATTTCGAAGGCGATACGCATTCGTCGTTTCGCCTGATTCGCGCCTTCAAGAACCGCTTTGGCGCGGTCAACGAGCTTGGTGTGTTCGGCATGACCGACCGCGGGCTCAAGGGCGTGTCGAACCCCTCGGCGCTGTTCCTGTCGCAGCATGATCGCGATGTGCCGGGTTCGGCCGTGATGGTGACGCAGGAGGGCACGCGGCCGCTTCTGGTCGAGATCCAGGCGCTGGTCGACGAAGCCCACGCGCCCAATCCGCGCCGCCTGTCGGTCGGGCTCGACCAGAACCGGCTGGCAATGCTGCTGGCGGTGTTGCACCGGCATGTCGGGGTCGGTTGCTACGACCAGGATGTGTTCATCAATGCCGTCGGCGGCGTCAAGATCACCGAACCCGCCGCCGACCTGGCGGTATTGCTGGCGATCATGTCGTCGCTCAAGGGAAAGCCCCTGCCGCGCGGGCTGGTGGTATTCGGCGAGGTCGGCCTGGCCGGCGAAATCCGTCCGGCGCCGCGCGGCCAGGAACGCTTGCGCGAGGCAGCCAAGCTCGGCTTCACCCAGGCCCTGATTCCCAAAGGCAACATGCCGAAAACCCCGATTGCCGGCCTCGAGGTGATCGCCGTCGAGCGCGCCGCCGAGGCCCTGGCACGCTTTCGATAATGCCCCGCGGTCGCCCCGGCGCGGGGCGCGAATGCTACAATCCGCCCTTATCAGTTGATGGCGCGCCTGCCGCACCCTGCGGCCGGATTGAATCGAAGCGCGCGCTCCTTCCGTACCCATGAAGCCAGTCATCGCACTGGTCGGCCGGCCAAACGTCGGCAAGTCGACTCTTTTCAACCGCCTGACCAAATCGCGCGACGCTCTCGTCGCCGACATTCCAGGCCTGACGCGTGATCGCCACTACGGCCATGGCCGCCTTGGCTCGCGCCCGTTTCTGGTGATCGATACCGGCGGCTTCGAGCCCGACGCGAAATCCGGCATCGTCGGCGAAATGGCCAAGCAGGCCTCGCAGGCGATTGCCGAAGCCGATGTCGTCATTTTCCTTACCGACTGTCGTGCCGGTGTGACCGGGCACGACCACACGATCGCGGAAATGTTGCGCCGCTCCGGCCGCCAGGCCCTGCTGGCGGTCAACAAGACCGAAGGCATGACGCTGACCGGTGCCGCCAACGAGTTTTTCGAGTTGGGCCTGGGTCAACCGCGCCCGATCTCGTCAGCCCATGGCGACGGTGTGCGGGAGTTGATCGAACTCGCCCTCGAACGTTTTCCGGAGGACGAGGCGGCGCCGGCGAACGTGATTGAAAAAAGGCCGCGGATCGCCATCGCCGGCCGCCCGAATGTAGGCAAGTCGACGCTGGTCAACACCCTCCTGGGCGAGGAGCGGGTGATCGCTTTCGATCAGCCGGGCACAACGCGGGACGCGATCGCGATCGATTTCGAGTATGACCAGCGGCCTTACACGCTGATCGATACCGCCGGCCTGCGGCGGCGCGGCAAGGTGTTCGAGACGATCGAAAAGTTCTCGGTGGTCAAGACCATCCAGGCGATTTCCGACGCCAACATCGTGGTTCTGGTTCTCGATGCCCAGCAGGACATCGCCGACCAGGATGCGCACATCGCCGGCTTCATCCTCGAAGCCGGGCGCGCCCTGGTGATCGCGATCAACAAATGGGATGGCCTGGACAACTATGCGCGTGAACGGGTCAAGCACGAGTTCGCGCGCAAGCTGGTGTTCCTCGATTTCGCCAACGTCCACTTCATCTCGGCCACCAAGGCCCAGGGCATCGGTGCCCTGATGAAGTCGGTCGGCGAAGCTTACGCGGCGGCGACTGCCAAGCTTTCGACGCCACGTATCACGCGCGCACTGCAGGATGCGGTGGCGCGCCAGCAACCGCCGCGCACCGGCATGGCGCGGCCGAAATTACGCTATGCGCACCAGGGCGGGATGAACCCGCCGATCATCGTGGTGCATGGAAATACCCTGCAGCACGTACCCGACAGTTACCGGCGCTACCTGGAAGGCTATTTTCGGGAAACTTTTCGGCTCAAAGGCACTCCACTACAGGTACAGTTCAAGCTCGGACGAAATCCCTACGCGGAGTCCTGATTTCCGCAGGCGTCCTGTGGTGCGGCCCGACGGCCGCCCGGCAGGCACCGGCAGCGCCCGAACTTGGCAGTCAACTGTCTATCGTGTACATTGAAAATTCAAAAATAGGACTGGAGTATTTCCATGAGCAACAAAGGGCAAATGCTACAAGACCCGTTCCTCAATGCCCTGCGGCGCGAGCACGTGCCGGTGGCGATCTATCTGGTGAACGGCATCAAGCTGCAAGGGCAGGTCGAGTCGTTCGACCAGTACGTGGTGTTGCTCAAGAATACCGTGACGCAGATGGTCTACAAGCACGCGATCTCGACGGTGGTGCCGTCGCGCCCGGTCAACATGAATCTGGAACCGGAAGGCGACGCCTGAGCCCGTACCGCCTGCATCGGCAGCCGGGCGGAAAATCCGCCCATGCTTGATTCGTACGAGACCGGCAAGCGCAAGTCGCCAATCGGTGCGGGCGATCTTGCCGCGCTGGTTTGCCTGGATTTCGGCCTGCACGACCACGACGACGCGCTTGCCGAATTCCGCTTGTTGTGCAAGAGCGCTGGCCTGGCCGAAGCGGCCTTCACCGGCGGGCGCCGCGCCCGACCGGATCCGGCACTGTTCGCCGGATCCGGCAAAGTCGCTGAAATCGCAACTGCGGTGCGCGATTCCGGAGCCGGCATCGCCGTCTTCAACCATATCCTGACGCCGGCGCAACAGCGCAACCTCGAGCGTGAACTCCAGGTCGGCGTAATCGATCGCACCACGCTCATACTCGATATCTTCGCGCAGCGCGCAAAAAGCCACGAAGGCAAGATCCAGGTCGAACTGGCGCAGTTGCGGCATCTTGCTACCCGCCTGGTGCGCGGCTGGACCCACCTGGAGCGTCAGAAAGGCGGCATCGGTCTGCGCGGGCCGGGTGAAACACAGCTTGAAACCGATCGCCGCCTGCTGGGTGCTCGCGTCAAGTTGCTGAGCGAGCGCCTGCTGCGGCTGCAGCGGCAACGTGATGTTCAGCGCCGCGCGCGCAGTCGCGGGCGCGTGTTTTCGGCCTCGCTGGTGGGCTACACCAATGCCGGCAAATCGACCCTGTTCAACGCGCTGACCAATGCGGGTGCCTATGCCGCCGACCAGTTGTTCGCGACCCTCGATACGACGTCGCGCCGGGTCCATCTCGGCGCCGGGTGCGAAATCGTGGTTTCCGACACGGTCGGATTCATTCGTGACCTGCCGCATACGCTGGTCGCCGCCTTCCGGGCCACCCTGGAAGAGACGGTGCAGGCCGACTTGTTGCTGCATGTGGTTGATTCCTCCTCGCCGGCGCGCCTGGAACAGATCGCCGAGGTTGACGCCGTGCTGCACGAGATCGGTGCCGCAGAGGTGCCGCAAGTACTGGTGTGGAACAAGATCGACATCGCTGCAACCGCGGGCGGCGCGCGCTTCAATGCGGGGGTCGAGCGCGATGAATATGCTAATATTTCAAGGTTGTACCTTAGCGCGCAGACCCGTGAGGGCATGTCCATCCTGCGTGACCTGCTAATGGAGCGTGCGGCGCAATTCAAGCGCGGCGCGAGCCCGGAAAATGTGGCGTTATCGGCGGGGGCATCGGGCCCATTCGCCGTTTCTGTTTTGTAAGGGCTCTGCAGTTGATGCGTTTAATTTCCTTTATCACGTCCCTGCGGCAGCGGGTCAGCGACACGCGCGTGTTCGCGACCGGGGGGGGGCCGCCCGATCTCGAAGAGCTTTGGCGCGATTTCAACCGCAAGCTGTCCGGCATGTTCAGCGGCGGTGGCGGCGGCAACCGGGCGCCGAGTGGCGCAGGCAATGAGCCGCCCAACATGAAACTGTTCGGCGGCGGCCTCGCGGTAGTGGCGATTCTCATTGTGCTGCTGTGGGCGGCGAGCGGCTTCTTCATCGTCCCGGAAGGGCAGACTGCGGCCATCATGCGGTTCGGCAAATTCACCGAACTGACCGATCGCGCCGGCTTCAAATGGCGACTTCCTTATCCGATCGAGCAGCACGAAATGGTCAACCTGCAGCAATTGCGGCAGGTCGAGGTCGGCTACCGCAACAATGTCAAGACCAAGGTGCTCAAGGAGTCCTTGATGCTGACCGACGACGAGAACATCATCGACATCCAGTTCGCGGTGCAGTACAGGCTGTCGTCGGCGACTGATTACCTGTTCAACAATCGTGCGCCCGATGAAACAGTATTGCAGGCGGCCGAAACGGCGATGCGTGAACTGGTAGGCAAGTCGAAAATGGATTTCGTGCTGTATGAAGGCAAGGAGCAGATCGCGAAATCGGCGGAAAAGCTGATCCAGCAGATTGTCGACCGCTACAAGACCGGCATCATGATCGTCAATGTCACGCTGCAGAATGCGCAACCGCCGGAGCCGGTGCAGGCGGCGTTCGACGACGCCGTCAAGGCCGGCCAGGACCGTGAGCGGCAGAAGAACGAAGGGCAGAGCTATGCCAACGACGTGATTCCGAAGGCGCGCGGCGCGGCGGCGCGGCTGACCGAGGAATCCGAAGCGTACAAGCAGAAGGTGATTGCCGGCGCCGAGGGCGATGCCAGCCGCTTCAAGCAGGTGCTGGCCGAATACAACAAGGCGCCGCAAGTCACGCGCGATCGCATGTACATCGAAACCATGCAGCAGGTGTATGCCAATACCTCGAAAGTGATGATCGATGTGCGTTCCGGCAATCCCTTGCTCTACCTGCCGCTGGACAAGCTGGTGCAGCAGGGTGGGGGACCTGGTTCGCTGCAGGTCGAGCCATCGGGAACCGGCGCGGCACGGGCGCCAACGGTCGAGACCGCGCCGGTATTGAATCCGGAGGTCCGTTCGCGCGACGCGCAACGCAACCGTGATCGCGAGGTGCGCTGATGAGTCCGCGCATTTTTTCCTCCATATTTGCCTTGCTGGTGCTGGGTCTCCTGGCTTCGTCCACGCTGTACGTGGTCGACCAGCGCCAGTACGCGATCGTGTTCGCCCTGGGCGAAGTCAAGGAAGTGGTAAATCAGCCCGGGTTGCACTTCAAGCTGCCGCCACCCCTGCAGAACGTGACCTACTACGAAAAGCGCATCATGACCATCGATACGCCGGATTCCGACCGCTTCATCACGTCGGAGAAAAAGAATCTGGTGGTCGATTCGTTCGTCAAGTGGCGCATCAGCGATCCGAAGCTCTACTACGTCAGCGTGCAGGGGCGCGAGACGGACGCCGTTTATCGCATTCAGCAGAGCCTGAAAGACGCGCTCAACAACGAGATCGGCAAGCGTACTGTCAACGAAATGGTGTCCGGCGTGCGTGACAAGGTGATGCAGGACATCAGCAACAAGGTCAATATCGATGCCGGCAAGATCGGCGTGCAGATCGTCGACGTGCGCCTTAAGCGGGTCGAGTTTTCCGACGAGATCAAGGATTCGGTGTTCAAGCGCATGGAGTCCGAGCGCAAGCGGGTGGCCAACGAATTGCGTTCGACCGGCTTTGCCGACAGCGAGAAAATCCGCGCTGATGCCGACCGCCAGCGCGAGATCATCCTGGCTGACGCAACCCGTGATGCGCAAGGGGTCAAGGGCGACGGCGATGCCAAGGCGGCGGCGATTTACGCCGAGGCCTATGGGCAGAGTCCCGAGTTCTACAATTTCTACCGCAGCCTCGAGG
Organism: Burkholderiales bacterium; assembly: GCA_031423955.1. Classification (GTDB taxonomy): domain Bacteria; phylum Pseudomonadota; class Gammaproteobacteria; order Burkholderiales; family JAEUOS01; genus JAEUOS01. Next base: position 8,439 of record JANPGJ010000692.1, on the reverse strand, counting down.
CGTACCGCAACAGCTTCCGCAACAAGGGCGATGTGCTGGTGGTCGAACCGAGTTCGGAGTTTTTCAAATATCTGAAAAACCCGGGCGCCGCGGCCAGGGCCAGATAGCCGCGGTCGCAGACGCTTTGGTGTCCCTGTTTCTTGCCGCGCTCGCCCTCATGCTGGTCATCGAAGGACTCGTGCCGTTGATCGCGCCTGCGGCATGGCGCGAGACCTTTCGCCGCCTGATCGAAATGCGTGACGGCCAGCTGCGGTTCATCGGCGCCGCGTCGATCGCCAGCGGCATGTTGCTCTACCTGCTCGTCTCCTGATTGCCGCAAGCGCCGCATGTCGAACTGGACCCTGCCTGAATACATTTCCGACGTATTGCCGCCGGAAGCGCGCCGCATCGAATCGCTGCGTCGCGGCCTGCTTGATGCGTTTCGCGTGCACGGCTATGAACTCACGATGCCGCCGCTCCTCGAGTACGTCGATTCGCTGTTCACCGGCACCGGCCATGACATGGAATTGCGCACCTTCAAGCTGGTCGATCAGCTGACTGGCCGCACCATGGGTTTGCGTGCCGACATCACGCCGCAGGCGGCACGGATCGATGCGCATCTGCTCAATCGGGAAGGGGTGACCCGGCTTTGCTATTGCGGGCCGGTGCTGCATACCTTGCCGGCTGGTTTGGCAGTCAGCCGCGAGCCACTGCAGATCGGGGCCGAGGTCTACGGCCATACGGGGCTCGAGGCGGACATCGAAATCCAGAATCTGCTGCTGTCGGCACTGCAATTGAGCGGCGTTACGGTCAGACTCGATCTCGGCCATGTGGGCGTATTCCGTGCGCTCGCGATCGCTGCCCGACTCGATGCTGCCGCGGCCGAGCAATTGTTCGCCATGCTGCAATCGAAAGACACGCCGGCCATCGAAGCCGCCACTGCGGGGCTTCTCGAGCCGTGGCGGTCGGCACTGCGCCGGCTGCCACGGTTGTACGGCGGACGCGAGGTATTGGTCGCTGCCCGCGACGACCTGCCGGACCTGCCGCAAATCCATGCGGCGCTGGACGATCTCGATGTCCTGGTGCGGCGGATCGAAGGGGCGGAAATCAGCATCGACCTGGCCGAGTTGCGCGGTTACCAGTATCACAGTGGCGTGGTGTTCGCCGCCTACACGGACGGGCTGCCGAACGCGATCGCCCGCGGCGGCCGCTATGACGAAGTCGGCCGTGCGTTCGGCCGCGCGCGACCGGCAACCGGCTTTTCGCTGGATCTGCGCGAGCTGGCGCGGCTCACGCCGGACGCGCACGAGTGCGCCGGAATTCTCGCTCCGTGGTCCGATGATGCCGCGTTGAAACTGCGCATCGCGACCCTGCGCGCGGCGGGCGATGTGGTGGTCGCTGCATTGCCCGGGCATGACCGTGCGTCCTGGCAACCGTGTTGCGCGCGCGAATTGCGCCTGCAGGGCGGTTCCTGGGTAGTGGTGCCGATCGATGCAGCCGGCGGTAGCGTGACCTGACAATCCGCAATCGGTACGGAAGCACGCCGGTCTGGTCGGCAGGCGGTGTCCCGGCAATCGGCAACTCCAAACCCACGACGCACATTTCCAATTTCAAAGCTACAGGCAAGCCATGGCAAAAAACGTAGTGGTGATAGGCACCCAGTGGGGCGACGAGGGCAAGGGCAAGATCGTCGACTGGATGACCGACCATGCCGATGGCGTGGTGCGCTTTCAGGGCGGGCACAACGCCGGCCACACCCTCGTGATCGCCGGTCGCAAGACCATCCTGCGGCTGATCCCCTCGGGCATCCTGCGCCCCGATGTCGTGTGCTATATCGGCAACGGCGTCGTGCTGTCACCTGAAGCCCTGTTCAAGGAAATCGATGAACTGGAAGCGGCCGGAATCCGCGTTTCCAGTCGCCTGCGGGTATCGCAGTCCTGCACCCTGATACTGCCGTACCACGTCGCTCTCGACCAGGCGCGCGAAGCCGCCAAGGGGGAAGCCAAGATCGGCACCACCGGGCGCGGCATCGGGCCGGCCTATGAGGACAAGGCCGCCCGTCGTGCGCTCAAGGTGATCGACCTGTTCAATCCCGAGCGCTTCGCGTCGAAGCTTCGGGAGGTTCTCGATTTCCACAATTTCGTGCTCACCCAGTATCTGAAGACCGGCGCGATCGACTATCAGGCGACGCTCGACCAGATGCTCGGATTTGCCGCGCGCTTGAAGCCGATGGTGGCCGACGTCTCCAACGAGCTGTACCAGGCGTCGGCGGCAGGCAAGAGCCTGCTGTTCGAGGGCGCACAGGGCACCCTGCTCGATGTCGACCATGGGACTTACCCGTTCGTCACTTCATCGAACTGCGTCGCCGGGGCGGCCGCCGCGGGCGCCGGTGTCGGGCCGGCACAGTTGCACTATGTGCTGGGCATCACCAAGGCCTATGCGACCCGCGTCGGCTCCGGGCCATTTCCCACCGAGCTCGACGACGCGGTCGGCGAGCACCTGCGGGTCAAGGGCAATGAGTTCGGATCGGTGACCGGGCGACCGCGGCGCTGCGGCTGGTTTGACGCGGCGGCGCTCAAACGATCGATCCAGATCAACGGCATCACCGGTTTGTGCATCACCAAACTTGACGTGCTTGACGGCATGGAAAAGGTCAAGCTTGGCGTCGGCTACACCATGAACGGCGCAAGCTGCGATTTGCTGCCGCCGGGCGCCGACAGCGCGGCGGCTTGCGTACCGGTGTATGAAGAGATGCCGGGCTGGAGCGAGTCGACCGTCGGCGTGCAGCAACTCGGGCAGTTGCCGCAGAATGCGCGCAACTATCTGCGCCGTCTGGAACAGGCCTGCGGCGCGCCGATCGCGCTGATTTCGACCGGGCCCGAGCGCGACCAGACCATCGTGCTGTCGCATCCGTTCAAGTAGGCGCATCGGACACCGCCATGGCCGACCTTTACGTATCCTGGAACGATTACCACAACGCCATCGAACGCCTGGCGGCCAAGGTTCATGCTTCCGGCTTCGCCTTTGACCAGATCATTTGCCTGGCCCGCGGCGGCCTGCGGGTCGGTGATGTGCTTTCACGCATCTTCAACCAGCCGCTTGGCGTGCTGGCCACGCAATCCTACTTTGCCAATGCCGACAAGTCCGCCGAAACCCAGGGGGAACTGACGATCGGCCAGCACATGGCAAAGGTCAACGAACGGCTCGGCGAACGGGTGCTGATGGTCGACGACCTGGTCGACTCGGGCAAGACAATGCAGGAAGTCATCGGCCACCTGCGGCAGCGCTATCCCGGCATCCTCGAGGTGCGCACCGCGGTGATCTGGAAAAAGGGCTGTTCGGTGTTCACGCCGGACTTCTGGGCTGATGATCTGCCGGACAATCCGTGGATCCATCAGCCGTTTGAGATCTACGACAAGTTGCAGCCGGGGGAACTGCCGGCACGGCTCGGCCTGGCAGGCGCACAATAGGCATTCCAAAAACCACAAAGCCGCTCAAGGAGCGGCTTTGTGGTTCCATCAATCAACTGTCAGTCATCACATCCTGCAGCGGCCGCCGAAACGATCAGGATTCAGCAACTCGAATTTGGTGCCCAGAAAGGGACTCGAACCCCCACAGTGTTGCCACCGCCAGGACCTGAACCTGGTGCGTCTACCAATTCCGCCATCTGGGCATGGTTGATCCGGGCACCGCATGCAATTCACAACCGACAAACCCTTGCAATTCCCGTCCAACTCGAAAAAGATTATAACCAAAATTGAAAACCAACGCACGTAAACCCCCGCGCACGAACACACCATCGCGCGTCAACGCCCCGCCACGCGCGATTGAAGAGCGCGTCACGATTCCGGCGCGGACAGTGATCACATTGGCGACTGAAGACAATCCGGGCCTGTCGGTCGCCGGCCTTGCCGACCTGCTCGACGTCGATGGCGGCGCCCGCGACGCGTTCGCGCGGCGTATCGATGCCATGCTTCGTGATGGCGAACTCCTGCTCAAGGCCGGCGGGCGACTTTCGACCGGCACCGCGCGGGTGCTGGAAACCGGCACCATCAGCCGGCATCGCGACGGCTTCGGCTTCATCAGCACTGAAGGCGGCGGCGAAGATCTCTATGTGCCGCCGCATTCGCTCGAAGGCGTGATGCATGGCGACACCGTGGCTTTCACGCGCCGCGGCTTCGACCGCCGCGGCCGCCAGGAAGCGCGCATCGTCGAGGTGCGCGAGCGTGCCGTCAAGCACGTGGTCGGCCGCCTCAAGCGCGATGGCACCCGCTGGCTGGTGTTGCCGCAAGACCGCAATTTCAACCAGGCGGTCGCGCTCGAAGGCGCCAGCCGCGGACGGGAAGGTGATTTTGTCAGCGTCGAGATCACGCGCTATCCGACCGATGGCCTGGCGATGCAGGGCCGTGTTGCCGAGGTTCTGGGTGCCGAAACCGATTCCGGGATCGAAATCGAAATCGCCCTGCGCAAGCATGACCTGCCGCATGTGTTTTCGCCCGCGGCCCTGGCCGACGCCGAAAAGCTGCCGGAAAAACTGCGCCCCGCCGACTATCGCGACCGCCGTGACCTGCGCGATCTGCCGCTTGTGACCATCGATGGCGAAGACGCACGCGACTTTGACGACGCGGTCTTTGCCGAACCGGCGAAAGGCAGCAACGGCAGGCCGGCGCGCGGCTACCGGTTGATCGTGGCGATCGCCGATGTCAGCCATTACGTCAAACCCGGCGCCGCACTCGATCGCGACGCCCGTGAGCGCAGCACTTCGGTGTATTTCCCGCGCCGCGTGATCCCGATGTTGCCGGAGAAAATCTCCAACGGGCTGTGCTCGCTCAATCCCGATGTTGACCGACTGGTGATGGCCTGCGACATGCAGGTCGACGCCACCGGCGAAATCCAGGCTTACGAGTTTTACCCGGCGGTGATGCACTCGCAGGCACGCTTCACCTATACCGAGGTGGCCGCCATCCTGGCCGAGCCCGAGGGCGAGGCTGCGCGCAAGCGGCGCACCCTGGTGCCGCACCTGCATGTGCTGTACAAGGTGTTCCAGGCGCTGCTGACGGCACGCGCCAGACGCGGCGCGGTGGACTTCGAATCGACCGAGACGCGCATGCTGTTCAACGACGCCGGTCGCATCGAACGGATCGTGCCGGTGGTGCGCAATGAAGCCCACAAGCTGATCGAGGAGTGCATGCTGGCGGCCAACGTCTGCGCCGCGGGTTACCTGGAAAAGCACAAGCATCCCGCGCTGTACCGGATTCACGCCGGGCCGACGCCGGCCAAGCTGGAGAACCTGCGCGCCTTTCTGGGCCCGCTTTCCCTGAGCCTGGGCGGCGGCGACGACCCCAGCGCGATGGATTACGCCCGGCTGGCCAATTCCGTCAAGGGGCGTCCGGATGCCGGCCTGATCTCGAGCGTTATGCTGCGTTCGATGCAGCAGGCGCAGTACAACCCCGACAACATTGGCCATTTCGGGCTGGCCTACGACAAATACGCCCACTTCACCTCGCCGATCCGCCGTTATCCGGACTTGCTGATCCACCGCGCGATCAAGGCTGTATTGAAGCGCGGCCTGTACCACGAGCCTGACTGGGATGCGCTGGGCGCCGAATGCTCGCACAACGAGCGGCGCGCTGACGACGCGTCGCGAGAAGTGCAATCCTGGCTCAAGTGCCAGTACGCCTACGAGCACCTGGGCGACGAATTCGAGGGCTCGATCAGCGGCGTGGCAGGTTTCGGCATTTTCGTCACGCTCGACGATCTCCTGATCGACGGCATGATTCATGTCTCCGAACTGGGGCGCGACTACTTCGCCTATGACGAGACCCGGCACGTGCTGCGCGGCGAGCGTTCCGGCCAGGTTTATGGTCTCGGGCAGCGGGTCACCGTCAGGATCGTGCGTGCCGACCCGGATGCGCTGAAGATCGACCTCGCGTTGGTCGACACAGAAGGCGGGGACGGTACCGGCCCGGAAGCAGGCGCGCCGCCCGCCGAAGACCTGCGGGCAGCACGACCGCCAGGCAAGAAAGCGGCGGGAGCGAGCACCACCAAACGCAGCAAGGCGCCGGCCGGCAAGCCACGCGCCAGCGGCAAGAAATCATCCAAAACCCGCAATTGAGGAAACTCCACATGTCAATTCCCAGCACCATGAAGTACATCGATCACGGCCAGGGCGGCGCGCCCGACTGCATGCAGGTCAAGGACGGCCCGCTGCCACAATTGAAGCAGGGTGAAGTGCTGATCAGGGTCGCCTACGCCGGCGTCAACCGGCCTGATGTGGCGCAGCGTTCCGGCAAGTACCCGCCGCCCCCTGGTGCCTCACCCTACATCGGGCTTGAAGTCGCCGGCAGTGTCGTGGCCTGCGCGGCTGACGTGACGCAATGGAAGCTCGGCGACCAGGTCTGCGCGCTGACGCCCGGTGGTGGTTATGCCGAGTACTGTGCGGCGCCGGGTTCGAGCTGCCTGCCGATTCCGAAAGGCATGTCGCTGCGCGAGGCGGCCGCCCTGCCGGAAAATTTTTTCACCGTCTGGACCAACGTGTTTGACCGCGGCCACCTGAGCGCAGGAGAGAGCTTTCTGGTGCATGGCGGTTCCTCCGGCATCGGCATCACCGCGATTCAACTGGCCAAGGCGTTCGGCGCCACCGTCTACACCACGGTCGGCAATGCCGACAAAATCGCCGCGGTGAAAAAACTGGGGGCCGACTTCGCCATCAACTATCGCGACCTGGACTGGGTCGCCGAGATCGCACGCCTGACCGACAAGCGCGGCGTCAACCTGATTCTCGACATGGTCGGCGGCACCTACGTCGAGAAGAACTTCAAGTCGCTGGCCATCGATGGCCGTCTGGTGCAGATCGCGTTCCTGCAGTCATCGAAAAACGAGATCGACCTGCTGCCCATCATGGTCAAGCGCCTGACCTATTCCGGCTCGACCCTGCGCCCGCGCACGGTGGAACAGAAAGCGGCGATCGCCGCTTCGCTTCTGTCGAAGGTCTGGCCGCTGATCGAAGCCGGCCGGGTCGGCACCCTGATTCATGCCGAGTTCCCGCTGGCCGCAGCCAGCGAGGCTCATGCGCTGATGGAAAGCTCCACCCATATCGGCAAGATCGTCCTCAAGGTGGGCGGCTGAAACGCCGGATTCGCCGACCATGGCCAATACACGCTTCGTCTACGGTTTTCACGCGGTTGCCGGGCGCATCAAGCAACGCGCCGCCTCGGTCCATGAAGTCTATGTCGACGCGACGCGGCGCGACGCACGTACCCGCGACCTGATCAAGCTTGCCGCCTCGTTCAACGTGCGGGTGGTTGAAGTCGACGGCCCGCGGCTTGACGGCATGGCCGGCGCCGGTCGGCATCAGGGAGTGGCGGCCAAGGCCGATGCGGTCGAACTGGCGACCTCGGTCGACGATGTGCTCGATGCGGTGATCGGCCCGCCGCTGGTGCTGGTGCTCGACGGCGTGACCGACCCGCACAACCTGGGCGCCTGCCTGCGCACCGCAGATGCCGCCGGGGTTCACGCGGTGATCGCGCCGAAGGACCGCGCGGTGGGCCTCAACGCAACGGTCATGAAGGTGGCTTCGGGTGCCGCCGACACGGTGCCCTACATCACGGTGACCAATCTGGCACGGACGCTTCGCGAACTCAAGGAGCGCGATATCTGGATCGTCGGCGCCGCCGAAGAGGCCAAACTGGCGCACCATGCCAGCGGCCTGGCGCGACCATTGGCCTGGGTTCTGGGTGCCGAAGGCGAGGGCATGCGGCGCCTGACCCAGGAAACCTGCGATGAACTCCGTCACATACCGATGGCCGGCAGTATCGAGAGCCTGAATGTGTCGGTGGCGGCGGGCGTCTGCCTGTTCGAGGCGGTGCGCCAGCGTTCAGGCTTGTAGTCTTTCGGGACGGGTTGCCCGGCGGCGCGCCTGCTTGTATTCAGTCACTTCGGTACACACGATCAGGGCGCCGGCGTCAACGCCGGCGGCAAGTGAACCAACGTCGATCCGGAACCAGCGCGGGTTTCCGGTGGCCTCGCAACTCGCGGTCGCGCAAGCCGCCCGCACCTTGCCGAAGATCACCTTGACAATGCTCTCGGTGGCGGCTTCAGACAACTCGCAGCCGTCCTGCTGGCCGCAGTCGCACCCGGAGGTGCGCGCCGACCCGGTGCCGAGACTGAAGGCGGCCAGTTCATCGTGCTCGGCCAGATCGCGCCAGGCCTGATTGACCGCAACGACGCGACCGTCCGTCCCGAGTATTGCGGCAGCCTGCACCATCGCTTCGAGCAGCGCTTCGCGATCCAGGCGGGGCGCCTGAATGCGATCCGAAACGGATGAAACACCAGTCTGGCTTGAGTTCATGATGTGCGGCGCCTTGGCTTGAGGGAAGGGACTGGCCGGACCGCACTTGCGGCGCGGCGCCGCAAGCATCCTGATGACAGCCATCTGCTGACTCTATTCCCGAGCGCGAA
>JANPGJ010000691.1:0-17594 GCA_031423955.1 Burkholderiales bacterium | reverse complement strand
TGGCGCCGCGCCAGCGCCGCGCTCGGGGTGCCAATGCCGGCTGACGGCGCTGGCGGCCGCGACGCGCCACCGCCAAGGCAGGCACCGGCACCGTCGTCGAGCAGTCCGGCGGCGCCTGCTTCGACCGCACCGGCCGGCACCGCATGACGACTCCCGCGATACCGGCAGCGACGCCGGACGCCAACCCGTGGCCGGAGTTCCTGTCGCAATGCCGCGGCCATCTGGCAGCGGTGCCGACGATCCGTGCCGAAGGTCGCTTGACGCGCGTCGCCGGTCTGGTGATGGAGGCGGTCGGCCTGCGACTGCCGGTCGGCAGCACCTGCCTGGTCAGCCAGGAAGGCATGAATCCGGTCGAGGCCGAAGTCGTCGGCTTCGCCGGCAGCAAGCTGTTCCTGATGCCGACCACCGACGTGTTCGGCCTGATGCCGGGCGCCGCGGTCAACGCCGCGGACAGCCACATCGCACGGCCCAAGCCGGGGCGCAGCAATCATCCGTGGCGGCGCGCCGAAGACCGCACCAAACACCTGCCGGTCGGCCCCGGCTTGCTGGGCCGGGTGCTCGATGCCCAGGGCAGGCCGCTGGATTCGCTCGGCGCGATCGATGCGCATGCCAAGGTTCCCCTGTCGTCGCGGCCCTTGAATCCGATCGACCGCATTCCAATCAGCCAGCCGCTCGATACCGGAGTGCGCGCGATCAATGCACTGCTGACCGTCGGTCGCGGCCAGCGCATGGGCCTGTTCGCCGGCTCGGGGGTCGGCAAGAGCGTGCTGCTGGGCATGATGGCCCGCTACACCAATGCGGATGTCACGGTGGTCGGCCTGATCGGCGAACGCGGTCGCGAGGTCAAGGAATTCATCGAGGAATCACTCGGCCCCGATGGCCTGGCGCGCGCGGTGGTGATCGCCGCGCCCGCCGACGTGCCGCCGCTGTTGCGCATGCAGGGCGCGGCCTACGCCACCACGATCGCCGAATATTTTCGCAACCAGGGCAAGAACGTGCTGCTGATCATGGATTCGCTGACCCGCTACGCGATGGCGCAGCGCGAGATCGCGCTGGCGATCGGCGAACCACCGGCGACCAAGGGTTATCCGCCGTCGGTATTCGCCAAGCTGCCGCAACTGGTCGAACGCGCCGGCAACGGCTCGGCGCGCGACGGTGTCGCCTCAAGCAGCGCCGGCTCGATCACCGCCTTCTACACCGTGCTGACCGAGGGCGATGATCAGCAGGACCCGATCGCCGACGCCGCGCGCGCCATTCTCGACGGCCATATCGTGCTCTCGCGCAGCCTGGCCGACGCCGGCCACTACCCGGCGATCGACATCGAGCAATCGATCAGCCGGGTGATGCACGCGGTGGCGCAGCCGCACGATGTACGCCTGGCCAAGCAATTCAAGACCCTGATCGCGCGCTACCAGCGCAACCGCGACCTGATCAATGTCGGCGCCTACGCCGCCGGCAGTGACCCGGTGCTTGACCAGGCGATCGCGCTGTGGCCGCGGCTCGAGGCCTTCCTGCAGCAAGACATGCACGAGCACGCCGGCTTCGCCGCCAGCCTGGCTGCCCTCAATGAACTGGTCGGTACAACGCCCTGACCCGGCGGCACCCTGCAATTTCCGGAGTCCATCACATGCTCAAATCATTCGACACCCTGATCACCGTGGCACAGAACAAGGCCGACTCGGCCGCCATCAAGGTGGGCCAGCTGACCGCCCGCCGCGGCGCTTCCGAGCAAAAGCGCGCCGTGCTGGAGAACTATCGTGACGAGTACCGCGCGCGCCTCGAAGCTGCGGTATTGCGTGGCGCACCCGGCTCTGAAGTGCGCAATTTTCGTGCATTCCTGGAGAAGCTCGACGAAGCGGTCAGGCAGCAGGAAAGCGAAGTCGAGTTCTGGCGCGCGCAGATTGAAACGGCGAACGGCCAGTGGCAGCACGAAAAGCGCTCGCTGAACTCGTTCAACACCATTTCCGCACGGCGCGAAGCGGTGGTTTCACGCACCTACGCGCGCCGCGAGCAGAAGCAGCAGGACGAGTTCGCCGCCCGCGCCGCCGGCGCGCAGCGCTTCGCATTCGGCGAGTAGCGCGCGGCGGCCGCGTTGCCCCAACACCCATTGAACAGGTAAACCGCATGTCACCGATCAGCACCGCAAACATTTCCCCGTCCGCCACCTCCCCCACCGAAGGCGCCGACGCCGGCACCGCCAGCGAGATCGATGCCGCGTCGGCGGCCTTTGCCGAACTGCTGCGCCGCAGCCAGGCGGGCGCCAGATCCGCCGCCGGCGCGGCGACCAAAGCGGCCGCCACCGGCCGGCCGGCGCGCGATGACACGACTCCAGGCGCGGTCGACTCCAGCGAGGCGTCGGCGGCGCAGGCGAAGCAAGCGGACTGTGAAAGCGCGGCGACGACCGACCCGGGCCTGCGCGATATGGCGCCAGACCCGGGCCTTGCGATCCCGCCATGGGTGGCGCCATCGGCGCAATCCGGCGCCGCTGCCGCGCAGTCGCTCACCGCCGCGATTCTCGCGCAGCGCGCGCAGTCCGCGCCGCCGCCAACCGAGGCGGCGATTGCAAACGGGTTGTCAGCCCGGTCTGGTCGCGCGGCAACCGTCCCCGCTGGCGCGTTCGCCAGGGCGGATGGGCCTGCGGATGCTTCCGCACGGACCGAAGGAGCCCACGACTCGGTGCAGGGCTTCAAGTTTGCAGCAGTCCCTGAAACATCCGCCGGCATGCTGTCACAAGCCATGCAGCGTGGCGGGCGCAGCGACACCGCTGCGCTGCTGCGCGCGGCACTGACCGATGCGGCCAACGACACCAGCGCTACGCGCAACGCAGCGCCGTGGCAAGCCACCGATCGCGGCAGCATCGGCCAGTCGATAGCGCCCGCACCCACCACTGATACGGGCGTCGTGCGTCCCGATCCGGGCGCATGGGCGGCGCAGGCGGTGGCGGTCGATGCGGCAGCCATGCGCAGTAGCGCAAGCGCGCCGCATTCGATTGCCATCGACGCCGCAGTGGGAACCCCGCGGTTCACCGATGAAACCGCGCAACAAGTGACCTGGATGGCCAAAAACGGCATCGAGCAGGCTGAAATCCGCGTCAAGCCGGCAGAACTCGGACCGATCTCGGTGAAGATCGAGATGAACCAGGGCGAGGCGATCATCAGCTTCGCCGTGACCCAGCCGGAAACCCGGGTCGCCGTCGAGGATGCGCTGCACCGCCTGCAGGAGATGCTGGCCGAAAGCGGCATTTCGCTCGGCCAGACCAGCGTGGGCGGGCAGGACTTCGGCCGGTCCGCGCGGGATGGCGGCGCCCAGCACCGCAATCGCATCACCTTCGCCGGTTCGGCTGCGTCCGGCGGCACGGTCGACAGTCTGTTGTCGGTGCCGAAGCTGCGCAGCGGTTCCGGACGCGGAATAGTCGACACCTTCGCCTGATGAGGTGGGAAAAAATCCGCTGCGCGGCTGATCCCGCGCCTGCGATGCCCGGCCCGGGGGAGACCGGCTGCGCTTCCTGACGCGGCCTTGACCCGCTCGCCCCGATTCCTTCCGAGGTCCCCAGGCGCGCCGGCCGCGCGCGGCAATCGAGTGGGTGGTCGTCACCAGGACGCGCCGCCATGGCGCGCCCACCGGGCCCGCCGGTGCCCGCAAAAGAGGGTCAATCCACCGCGTACTCTCCGCTTAAACGACCCTCATGGGCGGCAACAATATGTCGTCTGGAGCTGGTTTCCACCTGCGCCTGCAGGAGTGAAACAACGGTTCAAGCCGCAGCCGCGGCGCAATTTCGCAACAGGAGGGATCGATGTCGACAGCAGCCGTCGCAGGCGCCGCACCGGCGCCCAAAAAGAGCAAGAAGTTACTGATCATCATCGTCGCGGTGGTCCTGCTGCTGGCCGCGGCCGGCGGCGCGGCCGCATTCTTCATGATGAAAAAGAGCCACGCGCCTGCGGGTGCCCATGGCGAGGCCAAGAAGCCGGTCGAAAAGCATGGTCCGCCGGTGTTCGCACCGCTCGAACCATTCACCGTCAACCTGGCCGATCCGGGCCGCGAGCACTACCTGCAGATCGGCCTCACTTATGAGGTCTATGCGGCGGACGTCGGCGACGCGCTGAAGGCGCAGATGCCGCTGATCCGCAGCCGCGTTCTGCTCTTGCTCACCAGCCGCACTTCCGACGAACTGGCCTCGCCGCAGGGCAAGAGCAAGCTGGCCACCGAACTGGTGGCGCTGGCGCGCGCAGCGCTGGCCAATTCGCCGGCGGCCGGTGCGCAGAATGACGAGCGCGGCGTCGCCGACGTGCATTTCGCCTCTTTCATCATCCAGTAGCCGCACTCCCCCAACCCTGGCAATCGCCCCCCATGTCGACAGAAGTTCTCTCGCAAGACGAAGTCGATGCCCTGTTGAAGGGCGTCAACGGCGACGATGAAGTCGAAGCGCCGGTTGAATCGGCCGACGGTGTCAAGCCGTACAACATGGCCAAGCAGGAACGCATCGTCCGCGGACGGATGCCGACCATGGAGGTCATCAACGAGCGCTTCGCGCGCCTGTTGCGGGTCGGCCTGTTCAATTTCATGCGCAAGAGCCCGGAAATCTCGGTCGGGCCGGTCAAGGTCACCAAGTACGGCGAATTCATCCGCAACCTGGTGGTGCCGACCAACCTCAACCTCGTGCAGACCCAGCCACTGCCCGTCAACTCGCTGATCATTTTCGTTCCGACCCTGGTGTTCACGGTGGTCGACAACATGTTCGGCGGCGACAGCCGCTTCCACACCCGGGTCGAGGGCCGCGACTTCACCGCCACCGAACAGCGCATCATCAGCCGCATGCTGGCGGTGGTGCTGGACAACTACAACAGGGCATGGCAGCCGGTGTACCCGCTGGCGATGGAGTTCACGCGCTCCGAAATGCACACCCAGTTCGCCGCCATCGCCACCCCGCCCGAAGTGGTGATCACCAGCACGTTTTCGATCGAGCTCGGTTCGGCCGGCGGCGAGATCCATGTCGTGATCCCGTATTCGACCCTGGAGCCGATCCGCGACCTGCTCTACAACAGCACCCAGGGCGACAGCGCCGAGCCCGACAACCGCTGGATGCAGATGCTGAGCCGCCAGGTGCAGCACGCCGAGGTCGAACTCACCGCACTCCTGGCACGCCAGCCGATCACCCTGTCGCAGGTGCTCAACATGCGCCGCGGCGATGTGATCGATATCGACATCAAGCCGAACCTGACCGCCGAAGTCGACGGTGTACCGATCTTCGACTGCCGCTACGGCGTGCTCAACGGCCATTACGCGGTCAAGGTTGAAAAGATCGTCGCCATCACCCAGCAGGACAATCATCCCGGAGAACAGCATGTCTGATGTGACCAATACCGAATCGGCCGAAGACGACTGGGCCGCGGCGATGGCCGAACAGGCCGCCACCGGCGACGCTGACGGCGGCGCACTGGCGTCCGCCGCCGGCGCTGCACGGCCGGCGACCGACATGTTCCAGCAGTTCGCCCCGGCCGGCGGCAACGGTCACGCCAACGATATCGAAATGATCCTCGATATCCCGGTCCAGCTCACGGTCGAACTCGGCCGCACCAAGATTCCGATCAAGCACATCCTGCAACTGGCGCAGGGGTCGGTGGTCGAACTCGATGGCCTGGCCGGCGAACCGATGAACGTGCTGATCAACGGCTGCCTGATCGCGCAGGGCGAAGTGGTGGTGGTCAACGAAAAGTTCGGCATTCGCCTGACCGATGTGATCACGCCGTCCGAACGCATCCGCAAGCTCAATCGATGAGGCCGCTGCCCGCCATCGGCGCCGTGCTGGCCGCCGCCGTTCCCGGCAGCGGGACGCAAGCCGCCAGCGACGCCGCCCCGGGCGGCGCCGGCATGCTGCAGATGCTGCCGGGGTTGGCACTGGTGCTGCTGCTGATAGTCGTGCTCGCCTGGCTGGCCAAGCGAGGCGGCGTCGGCCGCGGCGCGACCGGCAGCCACCTGCGCATCGTCGCCGAGCGCGCGGTCGGCACCCGCGAACGGGTGGTGGTGGTCGAAGTCGCCGGCCAGTGGCTGGTGCTGGGGGTGGCGCCCGGCCAGGTCCGAAGCCTGTCGCAAATGCCGCGGCCGGAATCGGCAGCGCCGGAAGCGCCTGTCACCGAGGTACGACCGCCTTTCGCCATATGGCTTGAACGGGCATTGAAAAAAACATGAAGCAGACCCAACCGATGGCAACCAGGCTGATCAGACTACTGCTTTGTGCGCTGGCTGCTGGCGTACCGCAAGCCGTGCTGGCGCAGGCCGCGGTCCTGCCCGGCCTCACCGCCACGCCGACAGCGGGCGGCGCGACCACGTACTCGCTGCCGATCCAGACCCTGCTGGCGCTGACCTCGCTGACCTTTCTGCCGGCGGTGCTGCTGATGATGACCGGCTTCACGCGGATTGTCATCGTGCTGTCGCTGCTGCGCCATGCGCTCGGCACCCAGACCGCGCCGCCCAACCAGGTGGTGGTCGGCTTGTCGCTGTTTCTCACCATGTTCGTCATGAGCCCGACCCTTGACCGGGTCTATACCGAAGCCTACCTGCCGTACAGCAACAACCAGTTGCCGTTCAACGACGCCCTGAAACGCGCCGAGGTGCCGGTCAAGGCCTTCATGCTCAAGCAGGCACGCGAGCCCGACTTGGCGCTGTTCGCCAAACTGGCCAAGCGCCCGCTGGCCGAGAAACCGGACGAGTTGCCGTTCACGGTAGTGGTCCCGGCGTTCGTCACCAGCGAGCTCAAGACCGCGTTCCAGATCGGCTTCATGATCTTCATCCCGTTCCTGGTGATCGACATGGTGATCGCCTCGGTACTGATGTCGATGGGCATGATGATGCTGTCGCCGGTGATGATCTCGCTGCCCTTCAAGCTGATCCTGTTCGTGCTGGTCGATGGCTGGAACCTGTTGATCGGGTCCTTGATTGCCAGTTTTCATTAGGGCGGACGAAAGTGAAACCCTACTTTCGTCCGGCTTGATTGGCGTGAAATCGCCGGCGGAGCCGGACGATTTCGCGACGAAAGTACCAGGCAAAAACGCCCTCCCCTTGCCAAAGGCTCGCAATATGTTCACCACTCAGACCGTACTTACCATCGGCGCCGAAGCGCTTTGGCTGACCTTGCTGATCTCGGCGCCGCTGTTGCTGGCGGCGCTGGCGGCGGGGCTGATCGTCGGCATTTTCCAGGCCGCCACCCAGATCAACGAGATGACGCTTTCGTTCATCCCGAAACTGATGACGATGTTCGCGGTGATGGTGTTTGCCGGTCCGTGGATGCTGGCCACCATGCTTGACTTCATGCGCCGCCTGATCACCGGCATTCCGGCGATGATCGGCTAGGCGCGGGGCGCGGTCGATGCTGAGCGTCACCAGCGAGCAACTGTTTGGCTGGGCGGCGGCCTTCCTGTGGCCGTTCATCCGCATCCTGGCGCTGATCGGCACCGCACCGGTGTTGAACCATGCGGCGATTCCGCCGCAGGTGAAGGTCGGCCTGGCGATGGCAATCTCGATCATCGTCAGCCCCACCCTGCCGGTGCTGCCGGCGGCGGCGCTCAACTCGTGGAACGCGTTCGGCGTGCTGGCGCAGCAAATCGCCATCGGCGCGGCATTGGGCTTCATGCTGCGCCTGATCTTCACTGCCATCGAACTGGCCGGCGATCTGATCGGCTTGTCGATGGGCTTGTCGTTCGCCACCTTCGTCGACCCGCAAAACTCGACCCAGACGCCGCTGGTCGGCAGCTTTCTCGGCGTCCTCGCCAGCCTGATTTTCCTGGCCCTGAACGGCCACCTGATCGTGATCAACGGCATCGTCGAGAGCTTTCGCGTGTTTCCGGTCGGCAGCATGCCCACCGGCGGCGCCGCGCAACTGCGCGACTTCGCCCTGATGGGCGGCGACATTTTCCGCATCGGCGTGCACCTGGCGCTGCCGATCGTCGCTGCCCTTTTGGTAGTCAACCTGGCGATCGGCGTGATGACCCGCGCCGCGCCGCAACTGAACCTGATGTCGTTCGGCTTTCCGGTCGGCCTCCTGGCCGGCGTCTGGATGTTGTGGATGGCCGCACCCTGGCTGGTGATGGCGATCCAGGCGCATATCGAGCGCAGTCTGGCGTTTCTCCTGCGCTGAGTGAGTGACAGAGAATCGCGGCTGGCAGATCAGGGGGGCGGCAACGAAGGATCAAGCCTCCAGCACACCTGCAGTGCGACCCTCCGCGGCGGCTACGCCCGCCGCCGCCTGACAGCTTGCCCGACTGTCGGCTCAGTTGCTTGCGGGCCGGCCGCCAGGAACCTGCTCGCGCAGCCATTTTTCACCGGCATCAATTCCCTGAATCTCCAGCGCCGCCACGCGCGCCAGATCGCGCAGGTGCTGTGCTTCCCACGGATCAAGGGTACGTGGCTTGCGGTCGATCAGGCAGAACGTGCCGATATTGCGGCCATTGGCCATCTTCAGCGGGCAGCCGGCATAAAAACGGATCAGCGGATCGCCGGTCACCAGCGGGTTGTCGGCGAAACGCGGATCGCCAAGCGTATCCGGAATCAGCAGCAGGTCGTCACCAAGAATCGCGTGGCCGCAAAAGCTCACGTCGCGTCCGGTTTCGCTCGCACCCAGGCCGCAGCGCGACTTGAACCACTGGCGGTTGCGATCCACCAGGCTTACCAGCGCGATCGGCACCGCAAACTGCGAGGCGGCGTACGCGGTCAGCGAATCGAATTTTTCTTCCGGGTCGGTGTCGAGAATCAGCAACTCGCGCAGTGTGGCGATGCGCGTGGCTTCGTCTGGCGGCAGGGCGGGAAATTGCATGGTCAGTGGTGGCGCTACCTAAGGCGGACTTCGCGGAACGACTACTGTAAGCGGGCATCCGCGCCGACGGTGCCAAAAGCTCGTGCGCGAAAGCCTTTCAATTCATCGCAAAGCAGCGCGCGCACGTACAAATCGCGCCGGCCGCACCGCGGGAGTTACTGACTGGCCGACGCCAATGCCGGCCTGGTCGGACCTCGGCGCCGGTAGCGTATCGGCTCCACGTCGGCCTTTGCCCCCAGCATACCGCATGCTTGAATTCGAAAAGCGGAAATCCCTTTCCGAAAAAGGGCTACCGACGCTAAAATGCCAAAAAACGCCGTGAAGCGACAACGTTCGCGGCCGGACGCATAAAAGTAACCAGGCGGAACGATGTCAACCCAACCTCAAAGCGGAAGCACGCCCCCTCCCGGTTCCAAAAGGCACGAGTCGATCTCCACGATCGAAGCCGCGCAGCAACTGGGTACCTCGGTACAAACCATCCAGCGCTGGATGGACCGTGGCTATTTGCGCGGCTGGCGCACACCCGGCGGGCACCGCCGGGTCGATATCGCCAGCGTGCGTGAGGTGTTGCAGCGTGCGACACCGGTCACCGCAAGCGGCAACGGCGCAGACACGCTGCGGGTGATGATTGTCGACGATTCACCGGACGACCTTGAACTGCTCGCAGCGATCACCAAGGCGGTCCTGCCGCATACCGTCCAGATGTTGGTCGGCAATGGCTTCGCCGCCTTGACCGCGATTGGCCAGGAGCCGCCGGATTTGTTGATCACCGACATTGCCATGCCCGGGATCGACGGCCTGGAAATGATTCGTTCGCTGCGTGATGTGCCGCGTTTCGCCCGCTTGCCGGTGATCGTGGTGTCGAGTTTCAACGAGACCGAACTCGCGGCCCGCTTCGGGCAAGCGCCCGAGGACCTGAAAATCCTGCGCAAGCCGCTGACGCCGGCGATGCTGCGCGCCGCGGTGTCGGACATCGACGCATTGCGCCAACCGGCATAACGCGCTCCGCGGCGCAGAGCCTGCCGCGCCGCGTCGCCGGCGGCGACCAACATCCGGGCGCAAGCAAACATCAATCAATCGACTGCGCCTGAGCGGGTGATCGCCTGCGGTCGCTCACTGCTCGCCCGGCGGCGCAGCGGCTGCCGGCCCCGCCTCGGCCAGGGCAGCGCTCGCGGCCGCCAGGCGTTTCGGAAAGGCGACAAAGAATGTGGCCCCCCTGCCCGGCGCCGCTTCGAACCACACCCGACCGCCGTGTTTCTGCATGATGCGACGCACATTGGCCAGGCCGATGCCGATGCCGGGAAACTCCGCCTCGGGGTGCAGCCGCTTGAAGATGCCGAACAAATGCCCGGCCTGGTCCATGTTGAATCCGACGCCGTTGTCACGCACGAAAAACCCGCTTTCGGCCGGATTGTCGACGACGCCGATCTCGATGCGCGCAAGGCTCAGCTTGCCGCTGTACTTGACGGCATTCTCGATCAGGTTCTGCACCACCTGGCGCAGCATGATCGGATCGCAACGCACTACCGGCAGTGCGGCAATCGCCCATTCGACACGCCGTTGGCCAAGGTTTGAGGCGACTTCGGCGACATAGGCAGCGACCGCCTTGTCAAGCGATACCTCGGCCACTTCAATCGCGGTGCGGCCAAGGCGCGCATTGGCCAGCAGCTTGCTGATCAGTTCGTCCATCCGCTCGGCGGAACGAATGATGCGGCTGGAGAAATCGACCGCGGTGGCGTTAAGCTTGACCTCGTCTTCCATTGCCAGAAGACCCGCGAAACCGGCCATGCGGTGGAGCGGCGCGCGCAGATCATGCGACACCGCCGCGGTCATGCCTTCGAGTTCGGCGATTGTCGCCGTCAGCTCCGCGGTACGCTCGGCCACCCGTTGCTCCAGGCGGGCCGCCGATTCGATCAACACCTGCTCGGCGCGCTTGCTGTCGGCGATGTCGGTGACCGTGCCGACGTAG
Source organism: Burkholderiales bacterium (assembly GCA_031423955.1). Taxonomy (GTDB): domain Bacteria; phylum Pseudomonadota; class Gammaproteobacteria; order Burkholderiales; family JAEUOS01; genus JAEUOS01. The sequence goes on along the minus strand of JANPGJ010000691.1, from coordinate 6,819 downwards.
CCGGCGAATTCACCGCCCGGCAGGTAGCGCGGCGCGCCATTGGCGCGCACCCAGCGATATTCGCCGTCATGCCGGCGGCGCCGGTACTCCCAGGCGTATGGCATACGCGCCGCGGTTGCGGCGTCGATCACCGCATGTCCGCGCGCCACCTCATCCGGGTGGGCGTCGGTGAACCAGCGTCGACCGCTTGCGCCTGCATCGTGCGGCCGGTGAATGCAAGCAGGGCGCGATTGGCGAACTCGAAGCGCAGATCGGCGCCGGCCATCCAGATCATCACCGGCGCATCTTCGGCCAGTTGGCGGAACCGTGCCTCGCTCTCCGCCAGCGCCAGCGCGCCGGCCTGACGGTCGCTGACATCATTTTGCACCGCGACGAAATGGGTCAGAACACCGGCGGCATCGCGCAGTGGTGCGATGTTCATCTGGTTCCAGAAGGCGCTGCCATCCTTGCGGAAATTGCGCAACAGCACTTCGACCGGCAGGCCGGCAGCCAGCGCCGCGCGCAGCGGCACCAGTCCGGCCTGGGTGGTGTCGGTGCCCTGCAGGAAACGCGGATTGCGGCCGATCGCTTCCGCCTTGGTGAACCCGGTATTCGTCTCGAAGGCCTGATTGACGAAGATGATCGGCCGGTCGGCCGCCTGCGCATCGACGATCAGGATCGCCTGCGGGCTGGCAGCCACCACCGCACCGAGCAACTGCAATTCGCGCTCGGCCAGCAACTTCTGCGAGACGTCGCGCATGATCACCGTATACAGTTGCCGGCCCTCGACCTCGACATGCGACACCGACGCGTCAACCGGAAATGCTTCGCCGTTGGCGCGCAGCGCCATCGGCTGTCCTGGCGGGAGCGGCGCAGCCGGGGCGTCGGCCACCCCGCCGCCGACGGCATCCGCGGCACCGGACGAACCGCGAAACAGGCCCGGGATGAAGCGTTCGATGCTCGCACCGATCGCCGCCTCACCCGGCACGCCGAGCATCGCGGCCGCCGCTGCGTTGAACAGCACCACCTGGTGGGCGTCGTCGATGGTCACAATGGCATCCATTGCCGACTCCACCACGCCCTGCAACCGCGCCTGGCTTTCGCGCAACATGCGCTGCGCCGCCCTGCGCTCGCTGACGTCGCGATGAAACCACAAGCGGCCCTGCACCTTGCCATCCACCACGATCGGAACGAAATCGCGCAGGTAGATGCGATCACCCTGCAGGGTGATTTCCTCGTCCATCACCGTGACGCCAGCGGCCACCAGTTGGGTGATGCGGGCGATGGCGGCGGCCGGATCGAGGTAAACACGCGCGATTTTCCCGATCACTGCCGCCGCCGAAAAACCTGTGAGTTCTTGCGGCGCTTCGACGAGTTTGAAAATGTCGCAGAACTCCCGGTTGGCGAATTCGATCCCGCCTTCATTGCTCACCAGGAGGATGCCGCCGCGCAAATTCGACAGCACATACTCCATGCGCCGGAAAATGGTTTGGCGCGCGGCTTCGGCCCGCCTGCGCTCGCTGATGTCATGCAACGAAGCCAGCACCGCCGGCGCTCCTTCGAACACGATGGTGACGCCATCGACTTCGACGTCGATCGATGTGCCATCCATCCTTGTGTAACGCAACTCCACCCGCGGCGCGGCAAAGGCCTGATCGCTGGTGCCGGCAATCCGTGCCTGCGCGCGCTCCCGCCAATCCGGATGAATGCGGTCGAACACCGACTTCCCGACCAGCTCATCGGCGTCGCGTGCGCCAAACAGGCGGATCGCCGCCGGATTGACATAGACCACGATACCGTCGCGATGGATGCGCACCGGCTCCGGCGACCACTCGACCAGGGCGCGATAGCGTGCCTCGCTGGCCTTGAGCGCCAGGTCCGCCAGGGTGCGCTCGCTGATGTCGGCATGGCAAACCACCGCCCCGCCGCGCGTCGCCGCCAGCGGCGTGACGTTCAGGCTGAACCAGCGCTGCTCGGTCGGCGAATGGCAAGGATATTCAAGGCTGAAGTCGGAAATTTCGCCGGCAAGCACCGCGCGAATGCCGGCGCACGCGCGCTCAGCCTGCGCATCCGCCGGCGCCCCGGTCCCCGGCTGGCACACCGTCAGGTAATTGGTGCCGATGCCGGTGTTCGGCGCCGCGGTGCCGGGCTGGTTGCTGTTGTCCTGCGCAAACCGCTGCCAGGCCTGGTTCACCGCCACGATCGTGCCGGACTTGTCCAGCACCGCGATCTGCGCGCTCACCGAGTCGAGGATCGCGTGCGTCAACGCCGCGTTCTCGCGCAGTTCCGCCTCGGCGGCCTGGCGCGCCGCCTCCCGTGCGAAGCCATCGAGCGCAAAACTGATTTCGCCGGTCATGGCGGTCAGCAGGGCGCGGATTTCCCCACCGAAGGCTTCGACCGCAGCGGCATACAGCACCAGCACGCCGACCGGCATACCACTTCGGCACAGGGGCAGCGCCGCCGCGGCCGCCCATCCGGCCCGCCTGCCATCCGCATGCCAGGCGGCGGTGCGCGGGTCGTTCTGAAAGTCCTGGCACCAATACGGCCGGTTTTCACGGATCGCGGTCCCGGCCGGGCCCTGCGCGAGCGGGCTGTCACCTTCCGCGCTGACGCAAATTTTCTCCAGGTACCCGCGGGCGTCACCGAACGACGCGACCGGCATGACCAGGCGGCTTGCCTGGTCGACCATGCCGACCCAGGCCATTTCCAAGCCGCCAACGGTCACCGCTGCACGGCAAATCCGCGGCCACAACTCGGCCTCGCTCGCCGACTGCACGATCGCCGCGCTGCACTGACTCGACGCCGCATAAAGTTGGCTGACCAGTTGCAGGCGGGCCTGATCGCTTTGGCGCACCGGCACATCCATCAGCGGTGCGGGCCTGGGCGGCGATCCATCGGCGGCAGGCTGCGCCTGAACTGCGGCGAGCTCGACCCGCAGACGGCGCAGTTCGTCGTTCCGGCTTTCAAGCTCGATGCTTTGCTGCCGCAATTGAGCAAGCAAACGTTGAACTTCGTCGGTTGCCGCCGAACGCGGTTCGAATCGCGTCGTCACGGCTCCTGCCTGGGTGCGCGGCCGCGCCGGGGCATCTTGGTCGACCGGTTTGTCTTTACCATCCATCGCATGCACCTTGCGGCACTGATCGGTAGCACCTATTGTGCACTGATATCGCTTTCACCGCCGCTCCGCAGGCACCGCAGGCACTGCCTGGCGGGGCGGCGATCGCTCGGGCCGCGTCCAGCGCCCTGCTGGTAAGCTATGTGTGCCAGCGCACAAACCGGCGCACGGCAAACGCCGACACTACTTGCGACCGGCGGGTCGCATCGGCTGAAATCGGCACGCAAATCGGCCACCATCCGGCATCAGACGCCCTGTCGCGCGCCTCGACGCCGCCATGCGGCAAACGCAAACCTGCAGTCGATCAAACAAAGGAGTCGGCAATGGCGGAATCGGCAGTACGCACGACAATCGAGGCCGCGCCGGCGGCAAGCGCGACCGAGGCGCCGGAGCCGGCGCGCGTGTTGTTGCATATGCCGGTGGACATCCGCAGCATTTCGCTGGCGGTGCTGGCGACTTTGGGCTGCGTTTTCATGCTGCGCTGGGCCAGTGCGGTATTCATTCCGGTGATGGTCGGCCTGTTGTTCAGTTATGCGCTATCGCCATTGGTTGACTGGCTGCAACAGCGGCGCGTGCCACGCGCGCTGAGCGCGGCATTTCTGATTCTCGGCATCCTGGGCGGGGTCGGTACCTCGGGCTGGCTGCTGAGCGACGACGCCAGCAAGTTGATCGAGTTGCTGCCAACGGCAGCCGAAAAGTTGCGCGATTCGATGCACACCATGCCTGGCAACCCGGCCAATCCGCTGGCAACCGTGCAGAAGGCTGCCGCCAAGCTTGAGCAGGCGGCCGAAGAAACCGCCAGCGGTGCAGCGCCCAGGCGAGGCGTGCAGCGGGTGCAGATCGAAAAGCCGAAGTTCGATATCAAGGACCACCTGTGGAGCGGCACCCTGGGCCTGCTTGGCATGCTGACCCAGACCGCGATGGTGGCGCTGATCACTTTCTTCCTGATGGCCTCGGGTGACAGCTTCCGGCGCAAGATGGTGCGGCTTGCCGGCCCCACCCTGAGCCGCAAGCGGATCACGCTGCAGGCGCTGAACCAGATCAACGACCAGATCCAGCGCTACATGCTGGTGCAGTTGTTCACCAGCGTCCTGGTCGGCCTGGCCACCTGGCTGTGCTTTCTGGCGATCGGACTGGAGCACGCGGCGGTATGGGGCATCGCCGCCGGCATCCTCGATCTGGTGCCCTACATCGGCAGCATGGTGGTCACCGGCGGGTCGGCACTGGTCGGCTTCCTGCAGTTCGGTACGCTCGAAATGGCAATGCTGGTGGGCGGCACCGCCGCGCTGATCCACTTTTGCGAAGGTTTCCTGCTCACCCCCTGGCTGACCAGCCGCGCCAACGCGATGAGCCCGGTGGCGATCTTCATCGGCGTACTCGCGTGGGGCTGGCTATGGGGGGTGTGGGGCCTCTTGCTCGGGGTGCCGATCCTGGTGGTGATCAAGGCGATTTGCGACCGCGTCGACGACCTCAAGCCGGTCGGCGAGTTCCTCGGTGCATGACGCCGGTGCAAAAAGGCGTCAACTGGCGTAGCCGGACCAGGCGCGCAGCGCGGAAATTTCCGCACCACGCGCAATGCATGAAATTTTCCGTCTTATGTACGCTCGCGTACAGATTGACGCACCCGGGCAGACGTAGGCTTTGCCCCTGCCTGCAGCCGGCTCAAAACCGTTGCTTGTCACCGCCCCCCGCGGTGGCAAGCTTGGTTCCGCGGATCCGTGCGATGGGCATGAGCGCTGGCGCCCGCTTGATTGTGCGCATTGCGAGCCGAGGGCCGCGGGAAGGGACACTCTTGAATTTGCGACAAATCTCCCTGCCTCGCGGCCCGGAGCGGCTGCTGTCACGCGATCGCGTCAATCAAAAGATGGCCGCGCTGGTCACGCCATGGCTGGACGCGGTGTTGTCGAGCGGCAAACGCTTGCCGCTGACGCTGCCGGCGGTATCGCATTTAAGCGGCAGCGCGAAGGCGAGCGACGGTGTTCTTGAAATGCAGCTCTGGAGCCCGGTCGGCGCCTTTCGCGCCGAACGGCCGCATCTGGGAGAGACAGCATTGATGGCCACCATCGGGGTCGCACGCAATCCCGCGGCTGGTGACAAATTGTGGGCCGCCTTGCTGCAGGAGGCCGGGACCGACTGGCGCGCGGCGCCAATCACGCCGTGGTGCGGCGTGGTGCCAAAGGCGGAGGGCCTGCTTGGTCAGTCGGGTGCCTCGCGCTGGCTGCCGCAACTGCACAGCAGCATCGCCTTTGCGTGGCTGGCGAAATGAACGAAACAGCGCTCCAGGCTTTGCGGCCGGCGGCCACACCCGCGAATCGCGACCAATGACACGACAACACACGATGCACCCCAACCGCGCACGCGGCCTGGTTGCGAGACCTTGGCGCGCCGCCTATCACCGCTTGCCGAGGTGGGGTTTACTGCTGGCCCTGTGCACCGCCCTTTCGATACCATCGATCCAGGCGCAGGAGGGCGGCGTCAGCGTGCGCGGCGAGTCGAAGCTCGCCAAGCTGGTGCCTGCCGCCGAGGTCGAGCAGGCAGCGGCGCAACAGTACGCGGCGCTCAAGCAGGAAGCCGCGCAAAAAGGCGTGCTTGCCTCGCCAAACGACCCGCAGTTGCAGCGGGTTCGCGCGGTGGCGCAGCGCATCATGCCGTTCGCGGGGAAATGGAATTCGCGCGCCGCCAACTGGAAATGGGAAATCAATCTGCTCAAAAGCAGCGAGATCAACGCCTTTTGCATGCCCGGCGGCAAGATCGCCTTCTACTCCGGCATTCTTGACAACCTGAAACTGAGCGACGACGAAATCGCCATTGTGATGGGCCACGAGATGAGCCACGCGCTGCGCGAACACTCGCGCGCCCGCCTGGCGCAGCAGGCCGCCACCAACATCGGTGCCAGCCTGCTGTCGCAGATTTTCGGCCTCAGTAATGCCGGCAATGCGGTGCTGAGCGCGTCAGCCAGCCTGCTCGGCCTGCGCTTTTCGCGCGATGACGAAACCGAAGCCGACGCGGTCGGGCTCGAACTGGCGGCACGCGCCGGCTATGACCCGCGCGCCGGGGCGATCTTGTGGCAGAAGATGCAGGCCTCGCACAGCGGCGGGCCGCCGAAGTGGCTGTCGTCGCACCCGGCCGACGGCGATCGGGCGGCGGAAATCCAGCGCCATCTGCCGGAAGTGATGCCGCTGTATGAGGCGGCGCGCCGTCGTTGAAATGCGATGCATAGCCCATCGCGGCTTGACCACACCTGATCAGACCTGAAGCGCGGCGAGCGCTTCAGCCCGGCGAGTTCGCGCGGGCGAGAGAACTGGCGTAACGTCAACCGATACGAAATGCGTCCTTGCCATGCAGCGGGCGGCAACTCCGGTTCTGCCGACAATGGCCGTTGCCAGGCGCGCAAGAACTGGCAGTGGTAAGCCTTGAATCTTCGCCAACCGTGGGCAAATACACCCGAAATCGGGTAGGAGGCGAGGTTACCCCCGCCGTCCTCCCACACCACCGGACGTGCGGTTCCGCATCCGGCGGTTCATTGAACACACTGGAGTCGGCGCATCGTATCGACGAGCGACACCAGACCTAAACGATCTTAGTACGACTTCGGGAAGGCTTGGTTCATGTGGCTTGCGCCACTGTTCCACCACGGCCCCCGTTGGTTGAAGGCCGAGCGAAACGCCCGTTCCTCCTTCAGTCCGGCCTTCATCAGGTTCATGGCACGAGTATACGGACGCTTC
>JANPGJ010000690.1:0-51299 GCA_031423955.1 Burkholderiales bacterium | reverse complement strand
CCCGCACGCATTCGCGAATATGCACGCGGCCGACATACTGCATCGCCGCGAAGCCGATCGCCGCCGACAGCGCCTGGCCGGCCAGCGGTACGTATTTGGCGACCTGCTTGACGGTCAGCCGCACGCCAACCGCCTTGAGCGGCTCGATCACCAGTTCGCGCGTGATCAGCTTGCCGACCATCGCCCCGCCGACGGCAACGATCGCCTTGTAGATGATCAACTGCTTGTTGGGTGACAACTTCTCGATCTGCGCCGGCGTCAGGCCGAATTCGCGATTGATCTCGGGAATCAGCTTGATCAAGGCGGCGGCATCCACCGCGATATCGAGGCCGGGCAGCGGGATCACCGCGGCGGCCGACGCGAATGCGGCGGTCTTGGTCAGCCGGGCGCGGGCGCGCCGGGTCGCGGCGTCGACTTCGCGCTGGTTGCGCGGCATCACCAAAAGCTCATGTCCGGCTGGCATGCTCATTGCTCGATATCCATCACAGTGGCGGCGCGCGCGGGCCAACTCGCGCAAACGCTGTTGACAAGTAGCTTAACGTTTCGCCGCCAGGTCACGGTTCAAACCTTAGAATCGGTGCCCGGGTCGCAACTTCACAACTTCACAACTTCACAACTTCAGTCGAACACGAAAATCGCTTCCGCGCCAGATGCAAACACCGCCCTTTATCGACGTTGAAGCTTCCGGCCTCGGCGGTCGCAGTTATCCGATCGAAGTCGGCATCATCACCTCGCAGGGTGACACGTATTGCGCCTTGCTGCAGCCGGACCCGGCGTGGACCGATTGGGATGCGGCCGCCGAAGCGGTGCATCACATCTCGCGGCCGATCCTGGTCCAGCACGGCAAGCCGCTCATCGAGGTGGCGCGGCGCCTGAATGATTTGCTGCGTGGCCAGACCGTCTACAGCGATGCCTGGGGCAATGACTACGCGTGGCTGGCCAAACTGTTCGATGCCGCCGAACTGCCGATGCTTTTCAAGCTGGAGTCTTCGCGCAAGCTGTTGGATGACGCGCAAGCCGGGCGCTGGGCCGGCGTCAAGGAGCAGGTGATCGTGGAGCTCAAGATGGCGCGCCATCGCGCCAGTGCGGACGCCAAGGTGCTGCAGTTGACCCTGTCGCGGATTCTGGAAGGCGCAAGCGAGGGTCCAAATCAGGAATCGTGACGGCGATACGGCCCGAACTGGCGCAGCTCTTCGCGGCCGCGCCCGCCGACGCCTGGCAAGGCGCAGCTGCCGCCGCCTATTTGCTGGTCATGGTCCAGACCCCGTCCCAGGGGTCGGGCAGCCCGATCCGCTCGATGGTGGCAATGCGGTCCATGAAAATCGCGCTGGCGCGATCATCGCCGCGTTGCCGCAGGCACTCTTCGAAGCCCTGGCGCGCGCTGCCGATCGCACCGGCGCGAAAGCGCTCCAGCGCGTGGGTGTAGGCGCCATGGAAATCGCCGTCGGCGGCGCTGCCGTCACCGGCCAAGCCGGTGAGTTCGAAAATACCTACCGGCTCGACCTTGCCGACCACCCGGATGATGTCCAGCGGCCGGCCTTCGATGGCGGCGCCGGCTTCGTCCCAGGTGGATTCGGCAACCAGGATCGAGGTGCCATACACCTTGTTGGCCGACTCCAGCCGGGCTGCCAGGTTGACCGAATCGCCGATCGCGGTGAAACCCTTCATGGTGTCGGAGCCGACGTTGCCGAAGGTGATGTCGCCGGTGGCGATACCAATGCGCATGTTGACGCTCGGCGCGCCGCGCCGCATGCCGATCAGCTCCGGCACCTCGCGGCGGAAATCGATCATCTTGGCCTGCTGCGCCAGCGCGGTGCGGCAGGCCAGCAGCGCATGGCCCTTTTCAGCGGTGAATGGCGGACCCCATAGGGCCATGATCGAATCGCCGATGTATTTGTCGATCACGCCCTCGGCGTCCTGGATCGGGCCCGACATCAGGTTGAAGTAGCGATTGAGGAATTTCACTGCCAGTGCCGGCGTCAGTTGCTCGCACAGCTTGGTGTAACCCTCCAGATCGGAGAAAAAGATCGTCATGTGGCGGCGTTCGGCCTCGCGCGTCATCGCGTGCTCGTCGAGCAGGTGCTTGACGATGCGTGGGTCGACATATTTGCCGAAAGTCGACCGAATCGCCTCTTTCTGCTTCAGGCCCTCGATCATGGTGTTGAACGAGGTGGCAAGCTCGGCGATTTCGTCGCTCGAGGTGATGTTGATCTGCACCCCAAGGTCGCCGGCACTGACCGCCTGGGTGCCGCTGACCAGCATCTGCACCGGCCGCACCAGGGCGCGGGTGATGTAGGCGGCCAGGCCCAGCCCAATCATGGCGGCGATCAGGGTGACCGCCCAGGTATAGCGCGCGGCGCGCTGCTCCAGTTCGAGCGCCTGGCGCGCCGAGTCGGCCACCAGTTCGTCGACCAGCTTTGACACGTCGGCGATCTCCTCGCTGATGCGGGCCCGCTGGCGGGCCACCACTTCGGTCAACAGCACGCGTGAACGATCGGCCTGCTCGCCGGACTCACCGGTCAGGGTCTCGAGATAACGGGTAATGGTCTGCGTCATCTCGGCGTGGGCGGTCCGGATTTGCGGCAGCTCCCGCTCGAGCAGGGTGAAGGCGGTCGGGTCGACGTTGACCGTGGTGTCGGCGCGTCCGGCCTTGACCAGCGCGATTGCTTCGCCGACAGCCTGCGTCACGGCAGCGGCACGCTCGCGCATGATCTTCGCCTCGGCCGCCTGTTTGGCTTCCGGCGCCCCTGCCTGCTTGAGGTTTTGCAGGCGTTCGAAGGCGAGCAACTCGGCCGACGCATGGCGTGCCGCCCAGTTCACCTTCTGGCCGATCGGCACGTAGTACTTCGACAGTTCCACCGCCTCGTCGGCGACGCGATCCAGATACACCGCCGAGATGCCGGTCACCGCCGCCATCAGGACAATGATGATCAGTGCGATGCTGAAGATTTTCAGGGCGATTGACTTGCGCATCGCGTTGTTTTAGACGAAGGGGCTGCGGGTCTGGAAATGCTGCGGAGGCAGGATTTTAGCGCCGGCAGGCGGTCGCGGCCTTTTCGGTCAGCTCGGCGCAGCTCAACCCTTGTGACTGCGACCGCGCGCGGCTGCCGGCAGCGCAAGGCCGGCCATGCTCAAACGGCGCCGTCGGGCCCGATCACGGTGGCGGCCACCCGCGGCCAGGTATTGGTCAGGTGGCGATGCATCGCCTGCCCGAGGCGGGCGCCGTCGCGCGCTTGCAAGGCGGCGATCATTTCCTCGTGTTCGGCCATCGCCGCGCTCCAGTTGTCGGCGCTGTGGTTGCCGATATAGCGAATCCGCCGCATCCGCATGCGCACCACACCGTGCAGCATCGACAGCGTGCTGTTGTGTGCCGCCTCGATGATCGCGTTGTGGATCTGCTGGTTGAGCGCGAAATACTCGGGGCGCTCGCGACGCTCGAAATGACCGCGCATGCGTTCATGCAGGTCGATGATCGCGTTGATCTCGGTGTCGCCGGCGTTGCAGGCGGCGACGCCGGCATGCTGTTCGAGGAGCGCGATCATCGCCAGCATGTCCTGCGCGTCCTTGGGCGTGAACGCCTTGACCACCGCGCCGCGCAGTTGCAACAGTTCGACCAGGCCTTCGGAAGCCAGCACCTTGAGGGCTTCGCGCACCGGTGTGCGCGACACCCCGAGGGTTTTGGCGACTTCGAGTTCGGCGATGCGCTCGCCCGGCTTCAATCGTCCCTCGACGATCAGGTCGCGCAGGCGTGCAGTGACTTCGCCATGCAGCGAAGTACGCGCGATCGGCAAATCCATCGAGAAGTCGTTCATGCCCCTTGGCAGGCCTCGGCTCTTGACGTGAGCCACAAGTCTGCTTATGATAATGCGTAATTACGCATTATGCATAATAAATGTTTGGTTCCACGGCCTTTCTGAAGCTCGGTTGACGGCGCGTCAACCACGATCAGGCTACGCCGGCGGGTGCCGAACCACGGAGGAGCAATGCGGGCGCACTACGCGGCAAACAGTGAATCATTGCGAGGCGCCGTTTGAGCCTGGACTTTGCCGTGGTCGATGCGCACCAGCATTTCTGGGACCCGCTGACCAACTACCACCCCTGGCTACGCGACGAACCGCCGATTCCGTTCCGCTATGGCGATTACAGGGCCTTGCGACGGCCCTATCTGCCGGCCGACTATCTGGCCGACGTCGCGCCCTGGCGCATCGAACGGACGGTCTATATCGAAACAGAGTGGGACCCGCGCGACCCGGCCGGCGAGATGGCCTATGTCGATCAACTCCGCCGCGCGACCGGCTTGCCGACGGTCGCCATCGGCCAGGCCTGGCTCGACGCGGGCGATTGCGCGGTGGTCCTTGAGCGGCATGCCGCCCGGCCCTTCGTGCGTGGGGTGCGTCACAAGCCGCGCGCCAATCCGGCGCCGCACGGCGGCGCGCCGGGCGGCACGCAGGACCCGGCATGGCGCCGCGGCTTTGCAAGTCTCGAACCCCTCGGCCTGCATTTCGAATTGCAGATCCCGTGGTGGCACCTGCATGAAGCAGCCATGCTCGCCCGCGACTTCGCCGACACCCGGATCATCCTCAATCACGCCGGCCTGCCGGCCGACCGCAGCGCGGCCGGCATTGCCGGCTGGAAACAGGCGATGCGTGTGGCTGCGGACTGCCCGAACATCGCGGTCAAGATTTCCGGCATCGGCCAGGCCGGCGTGCCGTGGACGGTGGCGGCCAATCGCGACATCGTGCTGACCACCATTGACCTGTTCGGCACTGCGCGTGCGATGTTCGCCAGCAACTTCCCGGTCGATCGCCTGACCGCGTCGTTTGCCACCATCTTTGAAGGCTTCGACACCATCACGCGTGACTTCACTGACACGGAACGGCGCGCGCTGTTTCGCGACAATGCCGAGCGCCTCTACCGGATGGACTGAGTGATGAGCAAACCGCGCCTCGCCTACATTGGTGTGGGTCTGATGGGCCTGCCGATGGTGCGCAGGCTGACCTCGCTTGGGTACGCGCTCACGGTGTTCGATATCGTGCCGGCGCAGATCGCCAGCGCGCGCGCATTCGGGGCTGCAGGCGCCGCGACCGCCGCTGCTGCGGTGCACGGCGCCGACCTGGTGCTCACCAACCTGCCGACCCCGGATGCGGTCGAAGCGGCGGTGTTCGGCACCAACGGTGTCGCCGGCGCAATGCAGCCGCCGCAACTGCTGATCGACTTTTCCACCATCAAGGTCGAGCAGGGACGCGACTTCGCCGCCCGCCTGCTCGCGCAATCCGGTTGCGCCTGGGTCGACGCTCCGGTGTCGGGCGGGCCACCCGCATCCGCCGCCGGCAGCCTGACGGTGATGGCCGGTGGCGCCGCCGCCGACATCGAACGGATCCGGCCCCTGATGAAAGACATCGCGGCGCGTTTCACCCACATGGGTGCGGTCGGCAGCGGCCTGGCCGCGAAGATGCTCAACCAGCTGATCGTTGGCTGCGTCCATGTGGTGATGGCCGAGGCCGCCTCGATGGCGGAAGCGGCCGGCATCGACGCCGCGCGATTGCCGGAATGCCTGGCCGGTGGCCATGCCGACGGCTCGCTCCTGCAACGCCTGTATCCGCGCATGGTCGCACGTGACTTCGTGCCGCAAGGCTACGCCCGCCAGTTGCGCAAGGATCTCGAGATGGTCGATGGCTACGCCGAAAGCCTCGGTACGCCGACGCCGATGCTGGATACCGCTCTGTCGCTCTACCGCAGCTTGATCGAGGCCGGCCATGCCGAACTCGATACCGCCGCTGTGTTCAAGCTCTACGAAGACCGCAACATCCAGTAACGCCATCGCTTTCCATCTAAAGGAGACTCCCATGATCAATCGTTCCTTCCATCGCCTGACCGCGTCGATCATCGCCGCCGGCCTCGCGGCCGGCATGCTCAGCGAAGGCGCCGGCGCGCAGATCAAGCTCCGCTACGCCCATGTCGGCGTCGCCAATGCGCCGCAAACCCTGTATGCCGACGAAGTCGCCAAGCTGGTCAAGGAGCGCACCGCCGGCCGCGTCGAGATCCAGGTGTTCGCCAATTCGCAATTGGGCGGGGTCGGCGAAATGGTCGATGGCGTCAAGTCGGGCGCCATCGCCATGGGCCACCACGATTTCGGCTCGCTCGGCAAGATCCTGCCCAACACGGCCGTGTTCAACACGCCGTATGTCTACCGCGACGCCGCCCACAGCATGCGCGCGACCGACGCCCGCCTTTCCCCGGCCTTGCAGGAGATCAACAGGCAACTGGTCGAAAAGGGCGGCATGCGAATCATCGGCAGCCTGTTCCAGGGTACCCGCCAGCTGACCTCGAAGGAAAGGGTGCTGAGCCCGAAAGACATGGCCGGCAAGAAGTACCGCGGCGTGCCGATCAAGCTGTGGTCATCGATGTTGACCGGCATGGGCGCGGTCGCCACCCCGGTGGAAGTGTCGGAACTGGCCACCGCACTGGCCACCGGACTGGTGGTAGGTCAAGAGAACCCGCTGCCCAACATCTTCAATCTCAAGTTGTTCGAAGTGCAGAAGTTCGTGATGATGACCGACCACATGCAATCGGTGCTGTCGGTGTTCGTCAATGAGCGGGTGTGGCAGGGCATCCCGGCCGCCGACCGCAAGATCATCGAAGACACCATGGCCGAAGTCGGCCGCAAGACGCTTGACTGGGACCGCGACACGGCGGCCAAATACCGCAAGGACCTGGAAGCCAAGGGTATGACCTTCATCGAAGCCAAGGACGGCCTCGATGTCGAGGCATTCCGTCGCGCCGTGCTGGCGCAGGTGAACAAGGACTTTCCGGAATGGACCGGCTTGATCGAACAGATCCGCGCGGTCAAGTAAGGCCGCGCCGGTGACCGGTTTTCTGGGAGGCATGCGCGCGGCGGTCCGCTGGGCCAGCCTCGCGCTGTTGTTCATGCTGATCGCCACGCCGCTGGCGCAGATCGTGATGCGCTCGGTCTTCAACGTGCCGATGGCCGGGGCCGAAGAACTGGCGCGCTATTTCCTGATCTGCCTGACCTTCATCGCGGCCTCCCACGTGACCGCCAGCGGCGGCCAGATCCGCATGGAGGAATTCCAGGCCATGATTCCGGTGGGCCCGCGCTGGCTCCTGCAGTTGCTGATCGAACTGGCGGGCGTGGCCTTGTTCGGCATGCTGTGCGTAGCGGCTTGCGTGACCATTCGCAACAATCTGTCGAACCAGACCGCCACCCTGGAAATGCCGTTCTGGCTGTTCATGGGCCCGCTCGCCCTTGGCGCGCTGTTGCTGTCGGTCGAATCCGTCGCCACTTTCGTGCACACGCTCCTGCGTGGCCGCCCGGAAGACAAGCGCACCACCCTTACCTAGAAAAGCCGCGCGTGAACGGATTCCTGGTCATCCTGGCGTTTCTCGCCCTCTTCATGCTGGGCTTCCCGGTGGTGCTGGCGATCGGCCTGCCGTGCGTGGTGTACCTGCTGGCCAACGGCCTGCCGCTCGACCTGATCGCGCAACGCACGCTATATGCGATGGATTCGTTCCCGCTGGTGGCGGTGCCGGTGTTCCTGTTCGTCGGCAGCGTGATGAATGCGGCCGGCATTTCCAGGCACATCTACAAGTTCGCCGATACCGCGGTCGGCCGCCTGCCGGGCGGGTTGGCGCAGGTGAACATTTTCGGCAGCCTGATCTTCGCCGGCATGTCCGGCTCGGCCCTGGCCGATATCGGCGGCCTTGGCAGGATCGAGATCGACGCCATGCGCTCGCGCGGCTTCAACGCCGCCTTCGCCAGCGCCGTCACCTGCTCGTCGGCGATTGTCGGGCCGATCTTTCCGCCCAGCATTCCGCTGATCATCTACGGCACCGTGACCGGCGTGTCGGTGATCCAGTTGCTGTTGGGCGGCATCCTGCCCGGGCTGCTGTGCGTGGCGATGCTGATGCTGATGACCGGCTGGCTGGCGATGCGCCGCAGGTATCCGCGCGCCGCACGCTGGCCGCGCGGCGCCGAACTGTGGCGCGATTTCAAGCCGGCGCTGCCGGCGATCATGGCACCGGTGATCCTGATCGCCGGCATGCTGGCCGGTTTTTTCACGCCGACCGAGATCGCCTCGGTCACGGTGGCCTATGCGCTCCTGATCAGCGCGCTGTTCTATCGTGAACTGACCTGGAAAGGCGTTCGCGACGCCGCCTTCGAGACCATCGGCGCTTCCGCCGGGATCCTGCTCATCGTCGCGGTGGCGGCCCTGTTCGGCTGGATTCTCTCGGTCGAAGCGGTGCCGCAGCGCATTACCGAAGCGCTGCTGACGATTTCGAAGGACCCGTACGTGCTGCTGTTCATCGTCAATCTTCTGTTGCTGGTGGTCGGCATGTTCCTGGACAGCACCACCGCGATCCTGGTGATCGCACCGATCATCGCCAAGCCACTGGTCGCAGCCGGGGTCGACCCGGTGCATCTGGGCATGGTGGTGGTGTTCAACCTGATGATTGGCCTCCTCACCCCGCCGATGGGCCTCGCCCTGTTTCTGGTGGCCGATATCGCAAAGGTATCGATGAAGGAAGTGCTGCGCGAGATGGGTCCCTATTACATTCCGCTGATCGGCACCCTGTTGCTGATCACCTATTTCCCCGCCATCACGACCTGGATTCCGCGCCTGGCCGTGGGCGGCCCATGACTTCCACGCGCACCAAAGGCAATCCCATGCTCAGAGCTTTCGCAGTCACCTGCGCCGCGCTTCTCCTCGGCCCACAGGGTTTGGCGCAAACCTACCCGACCAAGCCAGTGAAAATCATGGTCGGCGCCTCCGCCGGCGGCGGTACCGACATCATCGCGCGCCTGTTGGCGGAAAAATTCGGTGACGCCTTCAAGGCCAGTTTCGTGGTCGAGAACCGGCCCGGCGCTTCCAACACCATCGCCGCCGATCTCACCGCCAAGGCGCCGCCGGACGGCCATACCCTGCTGGCCGCCACCAACACCGGCCAGGCGATCGCGCCGCACCTGATGAAGCTCGGCTTCGACCCGATCAGGGACTTGACGCCGATCGCGCTGATCGTCACTGTGCCCAATGTGCTGGCGGTCAACGCGAATGTTCCGGCACGCGATGTGAAGGAACTGATCGCGCTGATGAAAGCGAAGCCGGATGAATTCAAGTTTGCCTCGTCGGGCATCGGCAGCACCCAGCACATCGCCGGCGAGGGCTTCAAGCACGCCACCGGCGTAGCGATGATCCACGTGCCCTACAAGGGCTCCAGCCAGGCGCATCTGGACGTGATCGCCGGCAACGTGCAGGTGATGTTCGACACCACGTCCTCGGCGATGGGGCAGTTGAAGGCCGGCAAGATGCGGGCGCTGGCGGTGACCACCGCGCAGCGCTCGGCCGAGTTGCCTAACGTGCCGACGCTGGCCGAAGCCGGCGTCGCCGGGTTCGAAATGAGCACCTGGTACGGCTTGTATGTCACTGCCGGCACGCCGCGTGAGGTGGTGGCGCGCCTGCAGACCGAGACCGCACGCATCCTCAAATTGCCGGATGTGCAGGCCAAGTTGAAGGGCCTGGGCGGCGAGCCCGGCAACGTCGGCCCGGAACAGTTTGCCGCGATCAACAAGGCCGAGTACGAGCGCTTCGGCAAGCTCATCCGCGACGCCAACATCAAGATTGATGCCCAATGAACACATCCGTGAAACCTGTCATCGCACTCTTCGTAGGCGACCCCGCCGGGATCGGCCCGGAACTCGTGGCCAAACTGCTGGCCCTGCCTGAAACGTCGGCCAGGGCAGAAATTCTGCTGATCGGCAATCACGCCACCTTCGCCGAAGGCGCGGCCGCCGCCGGCGCCGGCAACGCCGTGCCGCCCGCAGTACGTTTGCATCGATGGGCAGGGCTGGATGCGCCAGCCTTCGAACGCGGCGTGGTGAGCGAGAACAACGGCCGTTTCATGCTCGATGCGCTGACCGAAGGCGCGCGCCTGGTCACCGAAGGCTTGGCCGACGCGCTGTGCTTCGCGCCGCTCAACAAAGGTGCGTTGCGGGCCGGCGGGATGAATCACGAGGACGAAATGCGCTGGTTTGCCGAGCTCCTCGACTACGACGGCGTGTGCGGCGAACTCAACGTGCTGGAGAACCTGTGGACCTCGCGCGTCACCTCGCACGTGCCGCTCAAGGAGGTAAGCAGCCTTCTGACCCGCGAAAAGGTGGCCGACGCCATCCGCATGATCACCGAGGCCTTGCGCGCCGCCGGCAATGCCAGGCCGCGGGTCGCGGTATGCGGCCTGAATCCGCACAACGGCGACAACGGCAACTACGGCGACGAAGAGGGCCGCATCATCGAACCCGGCGTGAAGCTGGCGGCATCCCGCGGCTTCGCCGCCGACGGTCCGTTCTCGGCCGACACCGCGTTTGTACGCGCGATCAAGACCGACGGCTCAGGTTACGACGGGGTGGTCACCATGTACCACGACCAAGGCCAGATCGCGATGAAGTTGATGGGGTTCGAGCGCGGCGTGACGGTGCAGGGCGGCTTGCCGATTCCGATCACCACGCCCGCGCACGGCACGGCGTACGACATCGCAGGCAAGGGTGTGGCGAATCCGCAGGCGATGAAGAACGCGTTTGACATCGCCTGCAAGATGGGCGTAAGCCGCAAGCTGACGGCATCACAATAGCCGCCGCGTGCCGGCCGCGCAGACCGGTACCGGAGGCAGGTCCTAAACGCCCCAAAGAATGTCTTTGGAGCCTGCCTGCGCGCGTTCGAGCATCTCGATGAATGGCTGCACCCGGGTCTTGAGCGGCACGTGATTGCGCGCCGCTTCAGGTTCGGCCTCCTCGTCCGGGCCGCGCTCGCCGCCTTGCGCCGCGATCGCGGCCTTGAGAAGCGAGATTGCCAGTGGTGCTTCGGCGGCGGTGATCACGCCGCGCACGCCGAAGTCCTTGCCGATGATGTCCAGCACCTGTTTGGCATTGGCGTCGAGCATGGTGACATCGCCCGATGCTTTGGTCTTGAAGGTGATCGCCATGGTCGTTGCCTGTTCTATGCCGCCGCGACTTCGCGCGTCGGCGCTGCGGCTTTCTTGCCCGCACCGGACAGGCGCTTGGTCAGGCGATCCATGTAGATGTAGATCACCGGCGTCAGGTAGAGGGTCAGGAATTGCGACACCACCAGGCCGCCGACCACCGCCATGCCGAGCGGCACGCGCTCGGCGCCGGCGCCGATGCCGATGGCGATCGGCAGGGTGCCGGCGAGCGCCGCCATGGTGGTCATCATGATCGGCCGGAAGCGGATGATGCAGGCCTCGTAGATCGCCTGTTCGGGCGTGACGCCCGGTTCACGCTCTTTCTCGATCGCGAAGTCGATCATCATGATGGCGTTTTTCTTGACGATGCCGATCAGCATGATGATGCCGACGAACGCATACAGCGAGAGGTCGATGTTGAACAGGTAGAGGGTCAGGAGCGCCCCCATGCCGGCGGCCGGCAGGCCCGACAGGATGGTCAGCGGATGGATGAAGCTCTCGTACAGGATGCCCAGCACGATGTAGATCACCAGCACCGCGACGATCAACAGGATGCCCAGGCCCTTGACCGAATCCTGGAACGCCTGCGCGGTGCCCTGGAACGAGCCGTTGAGCGACACCGGCATCTTGAGTTCCTGCTCGGCGGCGCGGATGCGGTCGACCGCGTCGCCCAGCGCCACCCCGGCCGACAGGTTGAACGAGATCGTCACCGATGGCAACTGGCCCTGGTGATTGACCGTCAGTGCCTGGTTCTTGCGCGTGATGCGCGCCACCGAATCGAGCGGGATCAGCTTGCCCTGCGAGGAGCGCACGTAGATCTTCGACAGCGACGACGGATCGCTCTGGAATTCCGGTGCGACTTCCATGATCACCTGGTACTGCGCGGTGGCGCCATAGATGGTCGACACCTGGCGGGTCGAAAACGAACTGGTCAGCGCTTCCTGCACCTGGCCCACCGTCAGCCCGAGTTGCGGCAGTTTGTCGCGGTCGATGTCGAGGCTGACCGTCGGGCTGTTGTTGTACAGGTTCGAGGTGACATCCTGCAGGCCCTCGATCTTGCGAAAGCGCGCCAGGAACTGGTTCGACCATGAATACAGTTCGTCGAGATCGGCGCCTTGCAGCGTGTACTGGTACTGCGCCGACGTCAGTTGCCCGCCGATGCGGATCGGCGGCGGGTTTTGCAGCGAGACGCGGATGCCCGGTACTTGCGCGACCTTGCCGCGCAGGCGGGCGATGATTTCCTGCGGCTTGGACTTGCGCTGGGCATGCGGCTTGAGGCGCACGAACAGGGTGCCCGAGTTCGAGGTGGCGCGCGGACCGCCGGCGCCGACGCTGGAATTGACCGCCAGGACGTCGGGGTCCTGGGCGACGATTTCGGCCACCTGGATCTGCCGGGCCGCCATCGCGGCGAACGAGGTGTCCTGCCCGCCTTCGGTGAAGGCGATCAGTTGGCCGGTGTCGCCGGCCGGCAGGAAGTCCTTCGGTACCTGGTAGTAGAGCAGGGCGGTCAGCCCGAAAGTCGCGACAAACACTACCATCACGATCTTGCTGTGCCGGATCGCCCAGGTCAGCGAGTCGCGATAGGCGCCAAGCGTGCCTTCGTAGGCGCGCTCGAACAGGTTGAACAGCCGGCCATGCTTCTCGCCGTGGTGCGAACGGACGAAGCGGCTGCACAACATCGGGGTCAGGGTCAGGGAAACAAAGCCCGACACCAGGATCGCGGCGCAGATGGTGACCGCGAATTCATGCAGCAGGCGGCCGACGATGCCGCTCATGAACATCACCGGGATGAACACCGCGATCAGCGACAGGGTCATCGAGATGATGGTGAAGCCGATTTCCTTCGAGCCCTTGAAGGCCGCTTCCATCGGCGCCATGCCGTCTTCGATGTGGCGGACGATGTTTTCCAGCATCACGATGGCGTCGTCGACCACGAAGCCGACCGCCAGGGTCAGCGCCAGCAATGAAAGATTGTCGAGGCTGTAACCCAGTGCGTACATCAGCGCGAAAGTGCCGATCACCGATATTGGCAGCGCTACCGAAGGGATCAGCGTGGCCGAAAGATTGCGCAGGAACAGGAAAATCACCAGCACCACGAGTACCGCGGCCAGGATCAGGGTGAATTTGACGTCGGCGATCGATTCACGGATCGATTGCGTGCGATCGAAGAACACTTCCATCTGGATCGACGGCGGCAATTTCGCCTGAAACGATGGCAGGATCCGCTTGATCGACTCGACTGTCTCGATGGTGTTGGTGCCGGGTTGGCGCTGGATCGCCAGCACCACCGCGCGCTTGCCGTTGAACCAGTTGGCCACCCGCGTGTTCTCGACGCTGTCGACCAGGTTGGCCACCGACTCCAGCTTGACCGGCGCGCCGTTGCGGTAGACCACCGTGACGCCGCGGAAATCGCTGGCACGCTCGAGTTGGCCATTGGAGCGCACCGCCAGTGTTTGACGCGAGCCTTCGAGAATGCCGGTCGGCTTGTTGACGTTGCCCTGGGCGATCGACTGCTGAACTTCGTCGAGGCCAACCCCCATCGCCGCCAGCTTGTTGGGGTCGAGTTGCACCCGCACCGCGTATTTCTGCGAGCCGAACACATTGACCAGCGCCACCCCGGAAATGGTCGACAGGCGCTGCGCCAACTGGGTTTCGGCGTATTCGTTGACCACCGACAGCGGCAGGGTCTGTGAACTCAACGCGATGTAGTAGATCGGCGAATCGGCCGGGTTGACCTTGCGGAACGAGGGCGGTGTGGTCATTTCGACCGGCAGCTTGCGCTGCGCCACCGCCATCGCCGACTGCACGTCTTGGGCGGCGCCGTCGATGTCGCGTTCAAGCGAAAACGACAGGGTGATCGAGGTCACCCCCTGGGCGCTGACCGAATTGAGCGCATCGAGCCCGGCGATGGTCGAGAACTGCGCTTCCAGCGGCGTGGCTACCGCCGCCGCCATGGTTTCGGGCGACGCGCCGGGCAGTTGCGCGGTGACCTGAATGGTTGGAAAGTCGACCTGCGGCAGCTCGCTGACCGGCAGCTTGAAGTAGGCGATCGAGCCGAATACCAGAAACGCCGCCATCAGGAGCGTGGTCATCACGGGCCTGCGAATACACAACTCGGGCAGATTCACTTCGCTTCCCCTTTGCTGGTGGCGGCCGACCCGCCATCGCCTTTGGCTGTGCCTGGCGCGGGACCGGCGGCAGGTGCCGTTGCACCAGCCTTTTCGCCGCTTTTCTCGCCGCTGCCGCTGACACCGCTTTTTGCCGCAGCGTCGCCCTTGGACATCCCATCAGCCTTGCCGCCGGCGCCATCCTTGCCGGCGCCCGGGCCCTCAGCTTTCGCACCCTCGGCCCGGGCGGCGTCGCCTTTCGATCCTGCTTCGCCCTTGGGTCCGCCACCGCCCTTGCCGCCCTTTTCGCCGCCGGGACCCTTGCCCGGTTCGCGCGCCTCATAGCGCGCGCCCGGCGTCAGGCGCAACTGGCCATCGGTGACCACCTTGTCGCCGGCAGACAATCCGGTTTCGACAATCAGGCGATCGCGGCCGGCCGGCAGCACCTTGACGCGCCGAATCTCGACGGTCTGGTCCGGCTTGGCGACATAGACGAAGCTGCCGTTCGGGCCGGCCTGCAGCGCCTCGGACGGCATCACGATGGCGCCGACGATGTCGCGCAGGGTCATCGAGATTTCAAGAAACTGCCCCGGCGTCAGTCGTTCGTCGGCATTGTCGAATTTCGCCTTCATCAGGATGGTGCCGGTGCTCGAATCCACCGTGTTGTCGATGAATACCAGTTCACCATTGATCGCCGGCCCGACATTGCCCGGCAGGCGTGCCTCGACCTTGAGCTTCTTGCCGACACGGTCGCGATTGATTTCCGCCAGCTGGTTCTCCGGCACCGAAAACGTGGCGTAGATCGGCCGCAACTGGTTGATCACCAACAGGCTGGTGTCATTGGCCTTGACGCTGCCGCCGGGAAACGCCAGCACCGCACCGGCGACGCCATCCATCGGTGAGGTGATGGTGGTGTAGCTCAACTGCACCTGGGCCAGTTCGAGCGCCGCCTGGTCGGCTTTGACGGTGGCCTCGAGGGTATCGACGGTGGCGCGAAAACCGTCGAGGGTGGCGCTGGAAATGAAGCCCTTGGCGAGCAGGTCGGCGTTGCGTGCGAGATCGGCCTTGGCCTTGTCAAGCTGGGCCCGATCGCGCGCCAGGTTGGCCTGGCTCTGCTGAAGTTGTGCCTGCAGCGCCCGTGCGTCAAGGGTCACCAGCGGCTGGCCGCGGCGCAAATGCTGGCCCGGGGTGTATTGCACGCCGATGATCTGGCCGTCGATCCGCGCCTTGAGCGTGACTGACGACAAGGCTTCGGTGCGCCCCACCACATTGAAGCGCAGCGGCACATCGCGCTGCTCGACCGCGGCCACCGTCACCGGCGTCGGCCTTGGTGGCGTGGCGGCGGACTTGGCGGCGCCGGCGGTGGCGACCTGGCGTTGCTGGTAGAGGTAGGCTCCACCGCCCGCGAGAGCGACAAAGACAACGGCGACAACCGCACTTGAAGTTCTGGACATGACGCCTTGCGACCCGATGTTCTTCGATTGGTGAACAAAAGTACGAAAACCGTACGAACCTTCTATTATGGCTATTTTTCCGTGCGGCTTTGCAGCTTGCGGCGCCAGGCCATGCTCATGATTGCAAACACTTGTCAAACGGCCCGCATTCCGTGCGCCTGGCCGCCATGCGCGCCACGCGCGACGGTGGATCGGTGCAATGACGAAATTGTCGATCGCTTCGCTCGCCGATATTGAACGGCTGGAACAGGACTCTTACACAAGCGCCGTGCCAGTCAGCAATACCCATGCGCTGCTGCAACGCTCGGCATCCTTGTTCGGCGTTCGTCCGGGCTTTACCAGCCACCGCTTGCGAGCCAGGCGTCGACCTGGCCAAAGGTTTCCACGCCCCAGAACGGTTCGCCGTCGACGATCAGCGTAGGCGAGCCGAATACGCCGCGCTTGAGCGAGGCGTCGACCGCGGCGCGCAACAGAACCCCGGCCTCGGCGCTGTCGACGGCGGCCGCCAGCGTGGCAGGGTCAAATCCGGCGACGCCGGCAGCGTCAGCCACCGCGGCTGATGATCCGAGATCGAGCCCGTCAACCCAATAAGCCTTGAACAAGGCTCTCGCCAGCGCTTTCTCGCGTCCGGGCCGATGCTGCTTGACCCAGTGGAATGCGCGTCCGCAGGGTCGCGGGTCCATCATCGGGTCGCCCGGCGCACGCTTGAGCGCCAGGCCGTGCCGCCGCACATAGCGGGCGAACTCGCGGCGGATGTAGTCGCCCTTGAGCGGCGTGTCGAGCAGGGGTTTGAGACCCATCACCTTCATCACCGAAACACCGAGCAGCATTGAATGCCATTCGGTTTCACGGCCATGCCGGGCGCACAGTTGGTCGACCTCAAGCGCGGCGAAATAGCCGAAGGGCGAGATGAAATCGAAGTAAAAATGGACTGGCGCCAACGTCATGATGCAAGCCCGTCGCGCAAGCGGCGCACGCCTTCTGCGAGCGTCTCGTCACCGGCGGCGAAGCACCAGCGCACGCAACCTTCCCCTTCCGGGCCGAAGGCGATGCCGGGCGCCAGGCCGAGGCCGTGATCGCGCACCAGGCGCTTGCACAAAGCAAGGCTGTCGGTCATGCCGCGCACCCGAAAAAACGCGTACATGGCGCCGGGCGGCGCGACCGCTTCGATGCCCTCGATCGTCGCCAACTGGCGGTGCAGGAAGTCGCGCGCGTGCGCCAGACGCGCGACGAAGCCGCGGGTGACGGCATCGCCTTGCGTGACCGCGGCCACGCCGGCACGCTGCACGAACATCGGTGCGCACGAGGTGTTGTATTCGATGATCTTGCCGATGTCGGCCAACAGCGCCGCCGGGCCGGTGATCCAGCCCAGGCGCCAGCCGGTCATCAGCCAGGACTTGGAGAAGGTATTGGCGCTGACCACCCGGTCGTCTGGCGTGGCGAGGTCGAGAAAGGACGGGGCTGCGCCGTCGGCCGCGGCGCCGAAATACAGGCGGTCGTAAGCATCGTCGGAAAGAATCCAGATTCCGTGGCTGCGGCAATGGTCGAGTATTACCCGTTGCTCGGCGCCGGTCAGGGTCCAGCCGGTGGGGTTGTTGGGCGAATTGATGATCAACACCCGGGTGTCGGGCGTGAGAGCGGCGATCAGCTGATCGAGGTCGAGCCGAAAACCGAGCTCGCGGTCGAAGCTCAGCGCGACCGTGGTGACCTGGCCTGAAAGGATCTTCGGGCCTTCGATCAGGTTGGGCCAGAGCGGCGTGACCGCGACCACCCGGTCGCCAGGCGCGATCAGCGCCTGGAAACACAGCATCAGCGCATTCATGCCGGAATTGGTGACCGCGATGTTGTCGGCGGTGAACGTGCCGTGCAAGCGCGAACTGTAAGCGGCCAGCGCGGCGCGCAACTCCGGAATCCCCATGTTGGGGTTGTAGAAGGTCTCGCCGGCATTGATCGAGGCGATCGCGGCGTCGCGGATGAACGCAGGCGTGACTTCGTCGGGCTCGCCGAACCAGAACGGCAGCACGCCCGCGCGGCCCATGCCGGCGTTGGCGACTTCGCGGATTTTCGAATTGGCAAGGGCGCGAATCGCCGCGCGCGCGACAGGTGGATGGCTCATTGCGCAATGATACCGGGCGGATTTGCACAAAGCGCGCATGGCATCGGAAGATTTGGGTCACAATGAACGGCAACCGGAATCAACCTATTCATGGCTGCGAACACCGAGATCGAAATCAAGCTTGCCTGCGGCGCCCACCATGCGCAGGCGCTGCTCAAACACCCGGTGATGGCGCACCCGGCACCCGTGGCCGCACATTCGCGCGAGAAGCTTCTCAACTTCTATTTCGATACCGACGAATACGAGTTGCGGCGGCGCAAGATGGCGCTGCGCCTGCGGCGCTATGGCCGCCGCTGGCTGCAAACCCTCAAGACCTCGACGCCGGGCGATCGCAAGAGTGGCGTGGCGACGCGCCAGGAATGGGAAATGCCGGTTGCTGGCAAGGCCCTTGAACTGGATCGTTTGCGCGACACGCCGCTCAAGGATGCATTGGCGGCGATTGGCGGCAAGGAGCGATTGAAGCCGATCTTCCGCGTCGAGTTCATTCGCGAGGCCTGGCTGCTGCAACCGTTTCCGCGCTACGCGCCGGATTTCACCGCCGAGGTCGCGTTCGATCACGGCAAGATCCTGTCGGGCGACAAGACCGAGCGCATCAGCGAGATCGAACTGGAACTGAAGTCAGGCCACGTGCGCGAACTGGAATATCTGGCGCATGTGCTGATGCGCGACCTGAAGATCAAGGAAGAGCCGCGCAGCAAGGCCCGGCGCGGCTACGCGATGCTCAAGGCGGAGTAGGGAATTCACGGTTCATGCCGGCAGCGCGGCTTTGACCCGTTCCGGCAGCATCGGCAAGTGCCGAATCCGCGCGCCGGTCGCAGCGGCCACGGCATTGGCGATCGCAGGGGCGACCGGCGCAACACCGATTTGCCCGCCGCCGGAGATATTGTCCGAACCGGCGACGATCCTGACCTCTATTTCCGGCATCTCGGTCGCGCGCGTCACCGGGTAGTCGTAAAAGTTCGACTGCTGCACCAAGCCGGCCTTGATGGAAATCCGTTCGCGCAACGCCATGCCCACGCCGTACACGATGCCGGTGCGCGCCTGCTGCATCAGATGTTGCGGCTGTACAGCAACACCCGGCTCGATCGCGGCCCAGATCTTGTGCACGGTGATCGCCCCGGTGGCACGGTCTACCGACACTTCGGCAATCTGCGCACACGGGCAATTCCACTCGCCGCCGTCGTAGTAGGCCAGGCCGAGGCCGCGCCCGGGCCGCTTTTGCTGCCACTGCGCCA
This sequence comes from Burkholderiales bacterium, assembly GCA_031423955.1. Taxonomy (GTDB): domain Bacteria; phylum Pseudomonadota; class Gammaproteobacteria; order Burkholderiales; family JAEUOS01; genus JAEUOS01. The sequence continues at coordinate 32,398 of JANPGJ010000690.1, read as the reverse complement.
TCTCCGCAACCGCTTCCAGCACCCGCTTGGCGCGCGGATTGCCGAGCATGCCGAGGCGGAACGCCAGTGGATCACGGCCCTGCCGGGCGGCGACTTCGTCGATCAAGGACTCCAGCGCGAAGACGGTGAACCCGGCGCCATTGGCGTTCAGGTAGCCGGCTGCGATGCCGCGATCCTCATGGATGTACTCGTGCCGCTTGTGTGCAATGCTGTAGGTCGAGGCGGCGCCGGACATGACTACAACGTCATAGCCCTTGGTGGCGTCCCATGACTGCTTGCGCGCGCGCCGGGTCACCGAATCGGCCACCAGGCGCATCCGCCATGCGCTGATGCTGCCGTCGGCGCCGAGCGCGGCTTCGAGGCGTTGCGCGGTGGCCGGCCGATAGGCACCGTTCTTCAGGTCGTCCTCGCGGCTCCACATCACCTTGACCGGCTGCTGCATCGCACGCGACAGCAGCACAGCCTCTTCGTTGACCAGTTGCTCGGTCTTCAGGCCGAAGCCGCCGCCCAGGAGAGTGGTGTGCACCCGTACCTTGGCCGCGACTGTGCCGCCGGCCTTGGCCGCCACTTCCTGCGCCCACAACTGGCCCTGGGTCGGGGTCCACAGGTCGACCTCGTCACCGCGCACCCAGGCAGTGGCATTGAGCGGTTCCATCGCGCCGTGATACACGTGCTCGGTGGTGAATTCGGCGTTCACCACCGATGTCGCGGTTGCGAACGCATCGTCGACCTTGCCTGATTCGCGAATCTGGCCGCGGCGACTGGTGTCGCGCGCGATCGCGGCGAACTCTGCCAGTACCGCCTGGCTGTCGTAGGTCGCGGCGCGATGGCCCTTTTTCCACTCGACCTTGAGCGCGCGCTTGCCCAGCACAGTGGCCCAGTAGTCGCTGCCGATCACGGCCACGCCGTGGCCCAGCGGGATCACGCGCAGCACGCCATCGATGGCAAGGGCGTCGCGGTCTTCGATCCTGATCGGCGCGATGCCGATGTCGGGCGCGAATTGCGGATGCGGAAAAGTCGCCACTGGCGGGCGCAGGATCGATGCGTAGAGCATGCCGGGCAGCATGACGTCGATGCCGTAGATCGCGCTGCCGTTCACCTTCGAGGGCACATCGACGCGCGGCACGTCGCGACCGATCAGGCGCCACGCCGACTTCGGCTTGAGGTCGGCTTCGGTGACCTGTGCGAGGTCGTCCGGCAGGCGGGCGAATGCGGCAACTTCGCCATACCCCATGCTGCGGCCGGAACCCGCATGGCGCACCACGCCGCCGGCGGTGGTCAATTCGCCGACCGCTACCGCCCAGTGGGCGGCGGCATTGGCCAGCAGGATGCGGCGCGTCTGTGCGCCGGCCAGCCGCATCGGCAACCAGTAGCCGCGCATGCTGCGGCTGCCGCCGACGCCCTGGGTGCGAAAGTGCACGGGATTGAGAAAGGCCGGCGAGGCGCCAGCCTGGACAACCCGCACGCGATTCCAGTCGGCATCGAGCTCTTCGGCAAGCAGCAGCGGCAGCGAAGTCATGATGCCCTGCCCCATTTCGGAGGTGGGACACTGGATCAGGACCGTGCCGCGCGGGGTGATATGCACCCAGGTGTTGGCGGTCAGGCCTGCAGTCCGGGTCGAGGTTCCCTGGGCATGCACGTCAGCCACGCCGAGCAATAGCCTGGGGGCCACGGCGAAGCCAAGTGCCAGGCCGCCCGAGGCGCGCAGGAATTCACGGCGCGCCGGTTTGGTCAGGGCATCGGCCGATCGCGTATGCGCATTCATCGCTCAGCCCTCCGCGACCACACGTTCGACCGCGGCGACGATGCGGTCGTAGGAGGCGCAGCGGCACAGGTTGGTCGACATCGCGCGCACGATCTGCTCACGTTTCGGTTTCGGTGTTTCCTTCAACAAGGCGGCCGCGCGCATGATCTGGCCCGATTGGCAGTAGCCGCACTGCGGTACCTGCAGCGCGACCCAGGCCTTTTGCAAAGGGTGGCTGGAGTCCGGCGACAGTCCTTCGATAGTGGTCACCTGCCGCCCTTCCAGGGTCTTGAATTGCTGCTGGCATGAATAGGCCAGGCGACCATCGATGTGCACCATGCAGGCACCGCAGGTGGCCATGCCACAGCCGAACTTGGTGCCGGTCAGCTTCAACTGTTCGCGCAAGACCCACAGCAGGGGCTGGTCCGGAAACGCGCTGACCCGGCGCCGCTTGCCATTGACGGTGAACGTGCGTTCGATCCTGCCGTTCTTTTGCTTGCCGTTGCTTGCCATGGTCTGCTCCTGATCTGGGTCGGCGCACTGCTGGGTGGCTCGGTCAAAAAATCTTCAGGCGGGAGGTGCGGCGTGCAAGCCCACGCTCGCCGGCGGCCGCTCGCGCTGTGGTTCACGCAAGCGGTCCAGCACGCCGGTGCTCAGGCGCGCGTTGTGATTGCGCATCGCGGCGTATGCCGCCGCGCCGTCGGAAGCGCGGATCGCCTCGACAACCGCGCCATGTTCCTCATGCGAAAGCTCCAGGCGCCGTTCGGTGCCGGCCTGCGCCTGACGAAACGGGGCAAGTCGATCGCGCAGGCCGCGCACCATGTCGGCGATGGTCCTGTTGTGAGTGCCGGCGCAGATCAAGTCGTGGAATTTCTTGTTCAGGGCGAGATAGTCGGCCAGGGTGCCGTTTGCAACCGCCACCTCGGTGTCGTGGTGAAGATGCTCGAGCTGCTTCTTTTCCACCACGCCCATGCGCTGCGCTGCGAGTTGCGCGCACAGCGATTCGAGTTCGCACTCGGCTTCGAGCATGTCGGACAACTCGGTCACGCCGATATTGGCGACCACGCCGCCACGCCGCGGAATCAATTCGATCAGGCCGCGCGCACCCATTTCGCGCAGGGCCTCGCGCACTGGTGTGCGCGAGACATCGAAGCGCTCGGCCAAGGCTTTTTCTTCGAGCCTGGCGCCGGGTGGCAATGCCCCGCTGATGATGTCGCCGGCCAGGGAACTGATGATTTTCGTCGCGATGGTGGTCATGGAATCGAGAGGGGTTGTCGGGGGGAGGGACGCAAGCAGACGCCGCTCAAGGCACCTGGGACGCATCGCTGCGACCCGCGAATCGCGCTTCCAGTGCGGCGAGCTCCGCGCGTGGGAGCGGGATCAGGGCAAGCACACGCGCTCGCGCTGCTGCGGGTCCGACCATCGCGCAGCTTAAGCTCAGTCGGCCACGGGCACCACGTTCTTGACCGCGCCTTTCCATCCGGTTTCGGTGATGTCGAACACGATGTTGTCGGGCGACTTGTACTTGACCTCGTAATACACGTTCGGGTTGGTCTCCTTGCGACCGGTCAGGTAAGTGCCGCCCGCGGCATCGATCCTGGCACTGTCGGCGTCGAGATTGTCAACCCACATGCCGAAATGAATGATGCCGGCGTAGCCCTTGGGAAAGCCGCCCGGCACCGGCTCATCCTTGAAATTGAGGAGCGCGACATTGACCACACCATCGGTCACGTACACGCCGCGCTGGGCGTCACCGGCACGCCACATGCCGAAGGCTTGTTCAAAGAATTTCGCGGACGCCTCGGGGTCGGGAACCGAGAGCGCGATATGCCGAAGTTTTGCCATGATGTTTTCCTTAGTCTGGGTTGCGGGCGCAGGGCGGACCCGCAGCGCGCGGGTTGAAATCAAGCCGTGGTTGACTTAATGTGTGCCGAACTGTATTATATGTATACACATAAGTCAATATGTATACATTAAAACCTTGCTTGGCATGAGGTGTCGTGAATGTCGATAGCGGCTGGCAGGTCCTTCACTCTGGAGAATGCGTAATGCTTTGGTATGCACTGGCAACCTACGAGACGAGCAGCGGCCTGCGCCGCCCTGCCTGGGTATTCGATTCAACGCTCTATGATGTCGAGCTATCGCTGGCTGCCGTCGGCGGCGCAGTCGCGGCACTCAAGACCGGTGTCGGCGCTGCCATCCTTGACTGGCAGGTGAGCGGCAGCGCTGCCGCGACTTGCGCCAGGCACGTTGCCGCCGCCATCGCGGAAAAGTCGCTCAAGCCGCTTGTCGCAGGCAGTTACCGCCTGTGCGCGCCCTACTCGCCAGCGCGCATATTCGCCACTGCCTCGAACTACCATGAGCACGCGCGCGAAATGGGAACCAAGCTGGCGCCGCGCGCGGAGAGTTCGCCCTACATATTCATCAAGGCGGAAACTTCCGTGACCGACCCTGGCGCGAAGGTGATCAAGCCGCGCGAGGTCGAACGCCTGGACTGGGAAGTCGAACTGGGCGTGGTGATCGGGCGCGGCGGCCGCCACATCAGCGCCGAAGATGCCCTGGCGCACATCGCCGGCTATGTGGTGTTCAACGATGTCACCTCGCGCGACCTGACGCGGCGCAGCGACTATCCCTTTTCGCATGACTGGTTTCGCGGCAAGAGCTTCGACACCTTCGGCCCGATGGGTCCGTGGTTCGTGCCGCGCGACTGCCTGGGCGATCCGCAAGCCATCCGCATGACGCTCGACATCAATGGCGAACGCATGCAGGATGGCAGCACCAGCGAGATGATTTTCAGCATCGCCGAGCAGATCGCCTACCTGTCGCACATCGTGACCTTGAAGCCCGGCGACCTGATCGCCACCGGTACCCCGACCGGCGTGGGCATGGGGCGCGGCATCTATCTCAAGTCGGGCGACGTCATGCGCGCGTCGATCGAAGGCATCGGCACGATCGAAAACCAGGTGGTCGCGGAATAGACCGGGCGCCGCCCACAGGGGCGGTACCACACGGCAAGGAGAAATCATGAACCAAGATCGCAGAATCAAGCCGCGCAAACTGGGCCATCTGGTGCTGGCGGTGCGCGACATTCAAAAATCGGTCGAGTTCTATACCGAGGTTCTCGGACTCGAAGTGTCGGACTGGATCAGCGACCAGATGTGCTTCCTGCGCTCGGGCAGCGACCATCACGATTTGGCGCTTTCCCAGATCCCGAAAGATTCGCCCGATATCGACGATCTGCCGCGCTACTCGCGCCCCGGCATGGAGCACTTTTCCTACCTGGTCGACAGCGTCGACGACATGGAACTGGCCGCGGCCATGCTCAAGGCACGCGGGGTCGAGATCGTGCGCGGCATCGGCAAGCATGGTCCGGGCGAGAACTGCTTCCTGGTGTTCAAGGACCCCGATGGCAACAACGTGGAAATCTACTGCGACATGCAGCAGATCGCACCGGGCGAGACGCACCAGGCGCGCGTGTGGGAGCGCAACATCGAGTCCTTCGACCAATGGCGTTTCGCCCGTTTTGTGGTGCCGCCGCCGGCCGCGGTTGTCAAGGAAAAGCAGGGCGCCAAGTCCTGACCCTGCGACAGGCCTGATGCTTCGCCGTTCAATTCTCTTCCGGAGCCTTTCATGTATCGATTGAGCCTGATTCTGATCGCTGCCCTGTTGGCGGCGACTACCCCCGCGACTGGCCAAGACTGGCCGCAACGCCCGGTGAAAATCATCGTGCCCTATGCCCCCGGCGGCAACACCGATGCGATCGCCCGCATCACCGCCGAGCGCCTGACCACGGCACTCAATCAGCAGGTCATCGTCGAAAACCGCGCCGGCGCCGGCGGCGCGACCGCGGCCGACTTCGTGGCCAAGGCTCCGGCCGATGGCTACACCCTTTTCGTCGCGGCCCTGTCGCAATTCGGCCCGGTGCCGCTGACCCAAAAGGTCAACTACGATCCCCTCAAAGACTTCACCCCGATCGCCAATATCGGCGCCAACGGTTTCGTCATCGCGGTCCACCCCGGGCTCCCGGCGACTGATCTCAAGGCCTTCGTCGATCACATCAAGGCGCGCCCAGGCAAACTCAACTACGGCTCCGGCGGCACCGGCAGCCTGACCCACCTGGCAGCCCTTCTGTTCCTCAATCGCGCCGGCCTCGACATGGTGCATGTGGCCTACAAAGGCGGCGCGCCGGCGCTGGCCGACACACTGTCGGGGCAGGTGCAGATGTACGCCGGCAGCCCCTCGGAGTTGTTGCAGCACGCGGCCGCGGGCAAGATCAAGTTGCTCGGCATCACCAGCGACCGGCGCAACGCACAGTTGCCCAACGTGCCGGCGATCGCCGAGATCTATCCAGGCTTCAAGGCGATGACGTGGAACGGCCTTCTGGCGCCGGCCGGCCTGCCGCCAGCGATCACCACCCGCCTGGCCGGCGAGATGCAAAAGCTGATGAAGGATGCGGCCTTCCTCGATCGCCTGGCCAGGCTCGGCCTCGATCCGGTGCCGACCACTCCGGCCTCGTTCGCCTCTGATATCCGCAGCGAATATGCGATGTGGCGCGACCTGATCAAATCGACAGGCGTGGTCGTCGAGTAAACGGCTGTGGCTCGCCAATCGCACATCGGTGACGCAACGCCGTACGTGGGGTCGATCAACGACTTGCTTTTCCTCCACTGCCGAGGACCTTGAACAGCCGGCTATCGAAGGGATAGCGCGCCACCGACTTGATCGAAAGCTGGGATGCGTCAGCGTGCAGCGGGTTGAGAAGGTAATTCGCCACATTGGGTACCAAGGCGCTTGGCACCCGCAGCAAGGCACTTTGCCCGGACCCAAGCCACGCATCGCCAATCGCCCGCGTCACCCCCGGGTCATCGCGCCAGGTCGCATCCAGCGCGTGTGCCGGCAGGCCAAGCACGCGTACCTTCGCCGCTGTGATTACTTCAAGCAACTGGTAAGCCACCGGCAGCGCGCTTACGTCGCCAATATCCAGATGAACCAGCACTTCGAGCAGCGCGCTCGCCGGATGCTCCGCCAGATAGACGATCGGCCGCCCGGCGGAATGCCAGCGCCCGCCGGCCCGCAAGCCGCCGCGACCGGACAAATCGCCGTGGTTGCTGATGCGCCAAACCTTCAATCGACCACCTTGCTGCGCGTGTTCAGGCGAAGTAACCTTCGTCGATCCCCACCAGCAATTCCTCGATCAAGCGCGCGCCGGATTCGGATGCCATCATGTCGAGCGGGACGTTGCCATGCAGTTGCTTGACCGGCCGGCCAAGCCATTGCAGCGCCCGCGCCTTGTCGCCGAACACGGTTTCAGCCAGGGCGAGCAGGCGCGCGGCACGCACCGCGCGGTCGCTTTCGTCAGGCGTCAACATCTCGCCCCTGGCTTTGCGATGCGATAGAGTGCGTTGCGGCGTGATGAAGCCTAGATGCCGGCTCGGCACGCCGAAGTTCAGCAGGCGTTCGATGACCGCCGGCGCGACCGGCTGGCTGGCCAGCATCGTGAATTCCTGCTCCGAGCGCGGCACCTCGCGATAACCCAACAAGGCCGCTGCACGACGCAGAAACAGCGCCGTCGGTGAGGTCGCGCGGTCAGGCAGATCCTTGAAGACGGCGGACATGATTGTCGGATCGCAATGAAGTGGCAATATGCCGCAAGTGTACGCGCATTTTGCCGAACCTCGCGTGTCGCCGACCGACGCCGGCGACAATCCCTACGGCTTGATGTAGGCGTAATGCTCGCGCGCCTGCAGATTGGCGATGCGCACCACGCCTGACGGCGTGTAGCCGGGACCGAGAATGAACTGGTCTTTTTTCAAGTTTCGGTTCTTGAGCGTGATTTCGCAAATCTCGAACGTAACACCGCGCGACGCCAGGTCGCCCACCAGCGCGGCGAATTCCTGATTGTTGGAAGTCTTCGCTCCTTCCATCAGGAAATCCACGCCTTCGGCATGTGCGACCGCGACGATGCTGGCTTTTGGATCAACGTCAAGGTGATTGCGAATATTGCGCAAGCCCTTGGTCGCCTGCGCGATGCCGCTGTCGAAGTGATACACCACCTTGTCCTGGGCGGCGGCGGTGCCGACGGCCAGCGCCAGTGCACCCATCATGGCCAATCTCAAAAATCGCTGCATGGCATCTCCCTGGTTACCGCTGCGAGGCGCGGCCGGCGGCGAGCATTTGCCGACGCCGACGGCAAGATTCGCAGACAACGCATGACACGCAAGGGCGCGCATCGAAGCGGGGCCTGATTCTAGCGGTGCGCGACGCCGCCTGTAGAATTCATCGCTCCCTCAATGTCAGCACGCAGACAACCCGCCATGGCTCATTACGACTGGGTACCCATCAGCAAACGGCAGCCGCTCAAGTGGCCGAACGGCAAGCGCATGGCGCTGATCATCACGCTCAACTGCGAATACTGGGACCTGCTGAAAGATTCGACCAAGCCCTACTACGCGGGCGGCCCGCCGACGATTCCAGACGCCTTGCCGGGCAATGTCGCCGACTACCCCAACTTCACCTGGCGCGAATACGGCCTGCGCGTCGGTTGCTGGCGCATGTTCGATCTGTTCGATTCATTCGGTGTGCCCCTATCTGTCACCTTCAATGCCAAGACCGCCCTGGAGCGCGGCGAGATCATCGAGCGGGTCAAGGCGCAGAACTGGGAACTGGTGGCGCACAACTACGAGCAGGGCGAACTGCTGCCGCAGTACATGTTCGATCCGATTGGTGAGAAAGCGGTGATCCACGAAACCCTCAAGGTGTACGAGAAGGTGGTGGGCAGGAAGGCCGGCGGCTGGCTCTCATCATCGCTGCGCTCGACGCCGAACACGCCGGAAGTGCTGGCCGAGGCAGGACTGAAATTTCTCTGCGACTACATGAACGACGACCAGCCCTATCTGATCCACACCGCGCACGGGCCGCTGGTCAACGTGCCGTACTCGGTGGAGATCAACGACTTCACCTTTTTCCACCGGCGCGCCATGACCAGCGAAGACGCGCTGCTGATGCTCAAAAGCCAGTTCAACGAGCTCTACGCCGAGAGCGCCAAGACCGGAAAGATGATGAACATCGGCCTGCACCCGCATGTGTCGGGCCATCCACACCGGATGCAGTTCTTCCGCGATTTTCTGGGTTACGTGAAGCAGTTCGGCGATGTCTGGTTCGCCAAACGCGAGGAAGTGGCCGACTGGTACCTGGCCAACCATTCAAGTCACATCACCCCATCCTGATCTGGCGTCATGGTCGCGGACCGGAAAACCGGCCGGCAGGAACAAAGTGCAGGTGTTTGGTTCGCACGACTATGCGATCCAACGCAAGCGCCAATCAGGATGTCAACCGCGATCCGCGTGGCAGATTCGCCGACAGGAACTCCATCTGGTCGGTCAGGATCCGGCGATTGCGCAGGATCATGTCTTCCCACAGGCTCGGCACATAAGGCGTGTAAACCAGCGGCATGTTGATCTCGTGCGGCTGGCGGTTGCCCTTCTTCTGGTTGCACGGGCGGCAGGCGGATACCACGTTCATCCAGCCGTCGCGGCCACCGCGCGACAGGGGCACGATGTGCTCGCGCTCGAGTTCATTGGCATGCAGGTGGTCGCCGCAGTAGGCGCAGTGGAACTTGTCGCGCCGGAACAGTTTGTCGTTGGTCAACATCGGCACGATGTCGAACGGGTTGACCTTGCCGAAGCCCCTGACGCCGATGATTGAATTGACAGTGATCCTCGAGCGCATGCCGGAGACGGCATTGTGGCCGCCGCGCAGGGTGGCAATCTCCTGGCCGAGTTCCCACGTGACTTCGCCCGCGGCATAGTGCAACACCGCTTCCTCGAGGCTCAACCAGCCTTGCGGAATGCCGTTGCCCATGAGCTTGAGAATCTGCACCACGCACTTCCTCCACGCCAGAAAAATGGTTTATCGAAAAACCTGCGCCGTGGGCGGCGCCTTCTCTTGAAACTTAACGCACGGAGCGCCGGTCGCGCTGACTTGCGGCGGGCGATGCTGCACTGCAATCGACATTCTGCCAGCAACACACCGGTAATGCCAATGTTTTCAAGGACATCAGCGCCCAAGCTGAAGCCGGATGACACCCGGATGACTGGCGCGAACCCGAGCGTGGCGGCGCTGTCTTCACGGTAGACTTTGCAGCTCGCAGTCTTTACTTCGGCCATCGAAAGCTCCCGATCCATGCCCTACCAATCCGTATTCAGGCCCGGCTTGTTCGATGGTCAATGCATCATCGTCACCGGCGGCGGTTCCGGCATTGGCCGCTGCACCGCCCACGAACTGGTCGCGCTTGGCGCCCGTGTCGCGCTGATCGGCCGCAAGCCGGAAAAGCTCGATGCCGTGAAGCAGGAAATCGAAGCCGCCGGCGGCATGGCTACCTGCCACGTGTGCGATATCCGCGAGGAGGATGCGGTGCGCCAGACGGTGGCCGATGTGCTTGCCGTGCATGGCCGTATCGACGGCCTGGTCAACAATGCCGGCGGGCAGTTTCCGGCGCCGCTGAAGGACATTTCCGGCAAGGGCTGGGACGCGGTGGTGCGCAACAACCTGACCGGCTGTTTCCTGATGAGCCGCGAGGTCTACAACCAGACGATGGCGGCCAATGGCGGCGCGATCGTCAACATGCTGGCCGATATCTGGATGGGAATGCCGGGCATGGGGCACTCCGGCGCCTCGCGCGGCGGCATTCTCAATTTCACCGAAACCGCCGCCATCGAATGGGCGCCGGTGCGCATCAACGCGGTGGCGCCGGGTCTGATCGCGTCTTCCGGGCTCGATACCTATGCCGAGCCGTTCAAGAAATCGATCCGCGAACGTCACAAGCAGATTCCGGCCGGTCGCTACGGCACCGAGAGCGAGGTGGCGGCGGCGATCGTGTTCCTGCTGTCGCCGGCGGCCGGGTTCATTTCCGGGGTGGCCTTGCGTATCGACGGCGCGGTACCGCATGCCAAGCGCATCTGGTCGGCCACCGGCAATGGCGGCAAGACCGCACCGTTCAACGGCTTTCATCTGGCCGCATTTCCCGAGGTGTTGAAGCACCTCGAAGACCAGCAGACCTGAACCACACCGAAAACGGAGACAGCATGCAATTCACCCAGGAACACGAGGAGATCAAGCGCACCCTGAAGCGCTTCATCGACAACGAGATCAATCCGCATGTCGACGAATGGGAGGATAAAGAGATCTTCCCGGCGCATGAAGTTTTCAAGAAACTGGGCGACCTCGGCATGCTGGGCCTGACCAAACCGGTGGAATATGGCGGCGCCGGGCTCGACTATTCCTATGCGGTGGCGATGACCGAAACGCTTGGCCACGTCGATTGCGGCGGCGTGCCGATGGCAATCGGCGTGCAGACCGACATGGCGACGCCGGCGCTGGCGCGCTTTGGTTCGGATGAACTCAGGCAGCAATTCCTGGCGCCTTCGATCGCCGGCGATTACGTGGCCTGCATCGGCGTCTCCGAGCCCGGCGCCGGATCGGATGTGGCCTCGATCAAGACCACCGCCAGAAAGGATGGCGACGACTACGTGATCAACGGCGGCAAGATGTGGATCACCAATTCGCTGCAGGCCGACTGGATGTGCCTGCTGGCCAATACCGGCGACGGCGCGCCGCACAAGAACAAGACCCTGATCTGCGTGCCGATGAAAACCCCCGGCATCACGATTGCCAAGAAGATCCGCAAGATCGGCATGATGTCCTCCGACACCGGCCTGATCCACTTCGATGATGTGCGGGTGCCGCAGCGCTATCGCATCGGCGAGGAAGGCATGGGCTTCACCTACCAGATGCAGCAATTTCAGGAGGAGCGGTTGTGGGCCGCGGCGCGCACCATCGGCGGCATGGCGCGCATCCTCAAGGAAACCATCGACTACATCCGCGAGCGCAAGATGTTCGGCCAGACCGTGCTTGACTTCCAGGTGGTTCAATACAAGCTGGCCGAGATCAAGACCGATATCGAAGCGCTGCGCGCACTGACCTATCGGGCCACCGAGATGTATGTACGCGGCGAGGATGTCACCGAGCTGGCGTCGATGGCCAAGCTGTTGTCGGGCCGGTTGTCGCGCACCGCGCCGGATGGCCTGCTGCAGTTCTGGGGCGGCATGGGCTACACCTGGGACAACCACATTTCGCGCGCTTTCCGCGACGGCCGGCTGGGTTCGATCGGCGGCGGGGCGGATGAAGTGATGCTCTCCATCATTTGCAAGCTGATGGGAATCGCGACCGCCCGCAAATGAACTACGCGCACTCGCAGTACTTCGGCGCCGAGCACGCCGACTTCCGGGCGACGGTGCGCCGCTTCGTGCATGAGGAGATCAGCCCGAACGCCTGCGCCTGGGATGAAGCGGAAACCTTTCCGCGCGAGTTGTACGGCAAAGCCGCTGCCCTCGGACTCCTGGGCCTGGGCTTTCCGGAGGAACATGGCGGCGTCGAGGCGGATGTGTTCATGCGCATCATCCTGTCGGAGGAACTCGCCGCCAGTGGCTGCGGCGGCGTGTCGGCCAGCCTGATGTCGCACAGCATCGGCGCGCCGCCGATCGCGAAGTTCGGCAGCGCGGAACTGCAACGCCGCGTGCTGCCCGCGATCCTGGCCGGTGAGGCGATCAGCGCGCTGGCGATCACCGAACCGTCCGGCGGTTCCGACGTCGCGGCGCTCAAGACCAGCGCAAGGCTTGACGCCGGCCACTACGTGGTGAACGGCTCGAAAATGTTCATCACCTCCGGCATGCGCGCGGATTACTACTCGGTGGCGGTGCGCACCGGCGGTCCGGGTGCGGCCGGCGTGTCGCTGCTCCTGGTCGAGCGTGACCGCGCGGGCTTCACTCGCACACCGCTCAAGAAAATGGGCTGGTGGTGTTCCGACACCGCGGCGTTGTACTTCGAGGATGTGCGCGTGCCGGCCGCCAACCTGATCGGCGAAGAGGGCCGCGGCTTCAAGGCGATCATGGCCAACTTCAACATGGAGCGCTTAGGGATGGCGGCGCAGGCGGTCGGCTATGCGCAGGCGGCGTTCGACGATGCGCTCGCCTGGGCACGCGAGCGGCACACCTTCGGCAAGCCGCTGATCGAAAACCAGGTGATCCGCCACAAACTGGTCGACATGCAGATGAAGATCGAAGCGGCGCGTGCCTACTTGTACGATTGCGCCTGGGCGGTGCAACAGGGCGAACAAGCGGCGGCGCGGCTGGCGATGCTCAAGAACTGCGCGACGCAGGCGATGCAGTTCTGTGCCGACCAGGCGGTGCAGATCCTGGGCGGCGCCGGCTTCATGCGCGGCTCGCGCGCCGAGCGCATCTACCGCGAAGTCAAGGTAATGATGATCGGCGGCGGGTCGGAGGAGATCATGAAAGACCTGGCGGCACGGCAACTCGGCTGGTGACAGGTTTGTTGACCTGACGCAAGCCGGCGCGGTGGGCGAAACGCTAGAATCGACCTATACAATTGTTCACCAAACCACTGGAGTCGCACATGAAAATCCTGGTCGCCGTCGATGGCAGCATCTTCACCAAGCATGCTGTGGCCTACGTTCTGCAGCACTTCGACATGCTCGGTCGCGATTCCGACATTACGCTGATCAACGTGCATGCGCCGATTCCGCCGCAGGCGGCCGCCCATCTGGGGCGCGAAACCGTGCAGGCCTACTACCGTGATGAAGCCGAGAAGGCGCTCAAGGGCGCGCGTGCGGCGTTCACCAAGGCAAGAGTCGCTTTCAAGGACACCTGGAAGGTCGGCAACGCCGGTGACGAGATTTCCGACTTTGCCACCAAGGGCAAGTTCGACCTGGTCATCATGGGCTCGCATGGCCATGGCCTGTTCAAGAACCTGGTACTTGGTTCGGTCGCCACGCGCGTGCTGGCCGGCTGCACGGTGCCGGTGCTGCTGGTGCGTTGAGCGGCGACCCGGGTCCGTCAGACTATCGAGGTCGCCGCTTCAGGGCGTTCCACGCATTCAATGCGGGCGCGTCGGCCTGCCTTGGCAAGGCTTTCCCTCAACGGCTGCGAAACGAGTACCCGGCCGTTGCCGTGGTCCTGACGGACCGGAATGGCGCCAGTTGCGCCTGGGTGCCGGCGATGGTGCCGGGCGCCGGACCGATGCCGGAACCGCTCACTGGAAATGGCGCTGCCTGCTGAATTGACTGGCGCGGTGCCCGCACAACCACTGGTGCAGGATAGTAAGGCGCGTAGTTGGCAGCGCCGCCGCCATCGCAATCGACACGCCGCTCGCGCAGGCATTGCTCGCGCGCCAGACGGCGCCGCTCGTCGTCGGCTGAAGCCGCCTGCGCCGACAACTGCATTTGCTGGCGGATCTGCAACTGGCGCAGTTCCTCGGTTTCGCGCCGCAGGCGCAGGTCCTGATAGTCGCGTGAATCGCGCTGGGTTTCGCGCTGGCGCTTGTCGCGCCAATAGCGCGCCTCTTCGTCCGCGGCCGACAAACCCGCGCTCTCCAGGGCCGGCGCGGCGTTGATCGCCACCGCGTTGCGCGCTGTCGGCGGCGGGGCCGTCGAGTAGTTGACCACGCCCTTGTCGTCGACCCACTTGTAGACAGTCGCAGCCGGCACAGATGAAGCCGGCGCCAGCAGCGCCGCTGCGATCGCGAGGGCTGTTGCCAAACCCGATATGGCGAATCTCATGGCGGCCTTTCACGTCGATGATTCGTAAAAGCACGTCAATCATAACGCTTGCGGCGGAAATGCGCCGACCGGACGCCTCGCGCCGGCAGGGAAATGTTTCACAGCCGGACAGCGGTTGGTGCCGATCCGCGGCGTAGCCCGCAGCGGCCTGGCGGTGCTATGGGCGGCGCAAGCGGGTCAGGTAGTCAAAGCCGGCGATGGCACGCGGACCGTACCAGGAGGTCATTTCGCCATCGATCAGATCGACCGGCTTGCCGCCCAGGCGCGCCGACAGGTCAGCCGCATGCGACGCGCCGAAGCTGTAGGGTTCGGTGGACAGCAGAACACGATCGGCGGTGCGTGCGACTTGCTCCAGATCGATTTCGGGGTAGCGACTGGCGGCCGCTTCGGGGACGCAATCCCAGCCAACCGCAGCCAGAGTGCGCGCGATGTAAGTGTCGCGGGAAACGCTCATCCAGGGGTCTTTCCAGATCAGGTACAGCACGCGCTCGCGCGGCAGGCCGGCGCAGGCGCTGGTGGCGGCGGTCAGCGCGGTGGACAGCGCGGCACACAGCGCTTCGGCAGCTTCTGCGCGACCGAAGATGCCGCCAATCAGGCGATACAGCGCGAGATTGTCCAGGGGCGCGTTCGGGTGGGTCACTATCACATGCGGCACGAATTCGCCGATCCGCTCGACCGTCGGCTTTTCGTTCTCGTCAATGTTGACGATGACGTGGGTCGGACCAAGCTCGCGCAGGCGCGCAAGATTCACGTCCTTGGTGCCGCCGACCTTTGGCACGGCTGCCAGCGCCGCGCGGGGATGAACGCAAAACCCGGTGCGCGCCACCAGTTGTGAGCTCAGGCCCAGGGCGCACACAAGTTCGGTGATCGACGGCACCAGGCAGGCGATGCGGGCGTCCGGCGCGGCGAGTGCGTGACGGTGCCCGCTTGCATCCCGCAACACATCCGGCAAGTCAGTCGCGCGCATCACCGGGGTTTGATCCTGCATCGCATCAGGTTTTTTGTCCTTCGGCAGCGCGCGGCTTGCGAGCCTTGCCGGCCAGCAGACGGTCAAACAGCCCGTCGGGCAGCAGGCGCAGGAGCTTCGCGACCAGCGCCATTTGCCATGGCACCACCGCATAGCGCCTTCCTGAATCGATGGCGCGGCGAATGCGCCGCGCAGCGTCGCTTGCCTCAAGCAGAAACGGCATCCGGTACGGATTTTTCGCCGTCAGCGGTGTACGGATATAGCCCGGCAGAATCGTCACCACCCGAACGCCGTACGGCCGCATTTCGCCGCGCAGCGCTTCCAGATAGGTGATGGCGGCCGACTTCGAGGCGCAGTAGCCGCCCGAGCCCGGCACACCGCGAATTCCGGCGACGCTTGCGATCCCGACCAGCTGGCCGGCGCCGCGCGCGCGCATCGCCGCGATGAACGGCGCGAAGGTGGCGAACATGCCGATCACGTTGACCCGGAAAATCTTCTCGAACGGCGCAAGGTCCTCGGCCTGCTCGGTCAAGGTGCCGGCTGAAATGCCGGCGTTGGCGATGACGATGTCGGGCGCGCCGAAGCGGGCGACGAAATCGGTCGCCGCTGCCGCCAATGCTGCGCCGTCAGTGACGTCGAGCGGATAGACCATCACCGTGCCCGGCAGCGTGGCGGCGACGGCGTCGAGCTCGTCCTTGCGGCGCGCGGTCAGCGCGATCACGCTTTGGTGGTCGGCATAGGCACGCGCCAACTCGGCGCCCAGTCCGCCGGAGGCGCCGGTGATGAACAGTTTCAGGGGCATGGACGATAAAATAGCATGCTGCCCGACCGCGCCTGGTCTGTCCCTGACTGCGCCCGCGTCCGCCAACCCCTTCATTCGCGGCGCCGCCCCCTTGTCCTCTGTCTACCTCACGCTCGCTGTCACCACTGCGATCCAGGCGCTGGCCGCACTGGCCGCGCTGGCGGTGCCGGTGCTGGCGCCTGCGGCCGCCGCCGAACTGGGTTTCTCCACGTCCCTGATCGGCTACTTTGTCGGCGTCATGTATGTCGGGGCGGCCACCAGTGCACTGTTGTCGGGTGGACTGATACTGCGTTTCGGTTCGATCCGCGTCAGCCAGGCTTGCCTGCTGCTGGGCGCGATCGCGATGCTGATGCTGACCGTGGTGCCCCTGTCGTGGGCGCCGCTGGCGGCACTGTTGCTGGGCGCAGGCTACGGCCCGATCACGCCGGCCTCCTCGCATGTGCTGGCCAAGACCACACCGTCACACATGATGGCGCTGATGTTTTCGATCAAGCAGACCGGCGTACCGGTCGGTGCGGCGCTGGCCGGCATCATTGTGCCGCCGCTGACCGTGGCCTACGGCTGGCGCAGCGCGGCGCTGGCGGTCGGCGCAATGTGCGTCGCCGTCGCGCTACTGGCGCAACTGTCACGCCGCGAACTGGATGCCGACCGCGAGCCGGCGCGCCCGACCAACCTGGCCGGCCTCGGATTGCCCTTTCGCCTGATCTTCGCCAATCCGGCGCTGGTCCGCAATGTCTACATGGCGCTTACCTATGCTGGGCTGCAGATCAGTTTTTTCACCTACATCGTCACCTATCTGACGCTCGATTTCGGCTATTCCCTGGTGGCCGCCGGCCTGGCCCTGTCATTCGCCAACCTGGGCGGCATCGGCGGCCGCGTGTTCTGGGGTTTCGTCGCCGACCGCACCCGCGCGCCGCGCGTGGTGTTGGGGGTGCTTGGCGTGGCGATGTCGCTGGCGGCCTGCGTCACCGCCGCATTCGGCGCCGACTGGCCTTATGCGGTGGTGCTTGGCGTGTGCCTGGCCTTTGGCATCACGGCGGTCGGCTGGAATGGCGTGATGATTTCGGAAATCGCGCGGCTGTCACCGCCCGGCTTGGCCGGGGTGGTGTCCAGCGGCACCACCTTCATCATGTTCATGGGCGTGGTGTTCTATCCACCGGTATTCTCGATGCTCCACGATACGTTCCACAGTTATCGGGTACCGTTCGTGGTGTTCGCGATTCCGGCGCTGGTCATGGCCATCACGCATTTGCTGCCTGGCCGCGGTCGCTGAATGCGCGACACGGTCAACTGCATCTTCGCCGCCGCAGGCTATTTGACGAAGCCGGATTCGCGCAGGTAGCGCAACACGCCGGGATGCAGCATGTCGCTGCGCGGCGCGGCAGCGGCGGTGTTGGCCGCGGTGGTTTCGGCGGCTTGTGGCAGGCGCTTCGCCAGTGCGGCCTCGCCACGATGTACCGCGCGGGCCAGCCGATACGCGACATCCTCCGGCAGGGACGTGCGCGCCAGCACAAAGCTCCAGGAGCCTACCGAGCGCAGCGGCGCCGGTTGATTCGGATAGGTGCCCGCCGCCAGGATGATCGGTTTCAGAAAACTGTGACGGCTGACGATGCGGGTGATTTCTTCATCGGTAGGCGCGATGAAACGCGCGTCGCCGCCCTTCATCAGATCGGTGAAGCCCGGCCAGCCGGCGCCGCCACCCCACAGCGCCGCGGCGCGGCCGTCGCGCACCATCGCCGGGCCGTCGCCCGCACGATCAAGCAGGATGGCGGTGAAATCGCGGTTCTGGTCCAGGCCGATGCCGTCGAGCACATAGCGCGCGAGAATCACCAGCCCCGAGCCGCGTGCGCCGAACGCCACTGGCAGACCGCGCAGGTCGGCCATGCTGCGCGCCGGGCTGTCTTTGCGAACGATGAAAAAGCCCGGCGACGAATACATTGCGGCGATGATCTTCATGTTGGCCGGCGCGCGCCCGATGCCGGCAAACGCTTCGTATGCCGCCTCGCCCTGCACCAGGGCGAGGTCGACCTGACCATTTTCGAGCAGGGGAATGTTCTCGGCGCTGCCCATGGTGTTGCGGGTTTGCAGCAACAGCGAGGGATCGGTGGCGTTGATCACGGCGGCGAAGGCGTCGCCATAGACCGGAAAGCCGCCGCCGGGGGTGGCGGTGGCCAGCGACACCGGAGTCGCGGACTGCGCGCTCGACGGCGCGGCCACACCTAGAAGGGCAACCGGGAACAGCATCCTGAATATCACGGCGAGGCTTTTGATCATGGTGGGTCGCATTCGTTTCCCGTATCGGTGGGTCAATGTAGCGCAAACAAGGCGCGGCGCGGGCATGCGCTTGATCGCGGGCATCGCGCGGAAGGTGCGCTGATCGCGGTGGCGCGCATCGCTTCAGCTTCTGCATCTACCGCGGGCCAGGCGGTCGAGCGCAGCGGCGAAGGAGCGCGCCGGACGCGCGGGGTCGAGGGCGTCGTCGACCCGCGCATCCAGGCGTGCCACGACGTCCGCGCGCAGCGTCGGGTCGCAGGCGATGGCCACCGCCCGCGCCGCCAGATCAACAGGGTCGCTGGCAATGCATTCCGCCAGCCCGAGCGTGGTCAGGCGTGCGAAGGCGAAGCGCGATCGCAGGTAGCGCCCCGGAACAGTGACCACCGGTACCCGCAGTGACAGGGCTTCGAGGGTTGTGTTGCCGCCCCCGAAATGCGGGGTGTCGAGCATCACTGCCGCATCGTGCACGGTGTCAAGATAGGCCGCATAGTGCTGGCGCGGCAGCAGGCGCACGCGCTGTGCCAATGGTCCGAGCGAACGTTCGATGCGCTCATAGACGGTGCGCGTCGCCGACTGCTGCGCATCGGCGAACATGATGGCCTCGCCGTGCGGGTCTTTCGCCAGGATGGCGCGCAGGGTTGCGTCGAAGTCCGGGTGCAACTTGACGATGGTCTGTGCGCACACATAGCGCCGCCCTGCGGCGCGCGGTCGCGTCAATGGCCGTGGCCGGTCGTGGATCGGCAGGAAGAAATCATCGAGGCACACCAGGCGCTCGCTGTAGTGCGCCTGCGCATCCGCAGGCTCGGCCATCGCGTCGGAAAGGAAGCAGTCGATGCTGCCGATGCCGGTGGTCGACGGATGACCCGCGCAGACGCATTGCAGTGGTGCCAGCCGCCAATGTGCGAGAAACCAGGTGAAGGTGTCCATCCCGAGATCCGGATAGACCAGCATATCGAGCCCGGCAGCGCCGATATGGTGTGCCGCTGCCGCCACATCCGCGGGCAGTTCCTCGAAAACATCCGCGGCGCGCACGAACGCCGCAGTGAACTCGTCATCGGGTCGTGCCGTCCGGTCGGGTACCGCATAGAGCCGGACCTCGAAGCGATCGCGCGGCAGTCCCTGCACCAGGCTGAGGAACGCGCGTCCCACGGAGTGCCGGTAGAAGTAGGCCGAAACAAATCCGACCCGTACCCGTTCTCCCTTGGTGCTTCGCGGCTGCAGGTTGGTTGCTTCCCGCGCGTAATCGCGCTCGACGATCCCTGCGAGCCGCCCGAGGTCATCGCGATCACAGAAACCCTGGTACGCCAGGAAGAACGGTGCGCGCCCGATTTCCGTCTCGGGTTTGGCAAAAGTCGATCCGCGGCTCTCCTCGAGTTCCAGCAAATCGGCGCGGAACGCGGCGCGGGAAGCATCCACCGCCGCGTTCGACTCAAACACCACCGGAACCATCAAGGCACGCCGGATCAGCAATGCAGTCGCGCCGGTCGCCGCAAACGCGCGCGCCAGAATCGAGCGGGCGCGCCTGATTTCGCCCGCCCTGTAAAGCAGTTCGGACAAATTGACTGCCGCTTGCGGCAGCGCCGGGGCAATATCCAGGGCGCGTTCCAGCGACGCGCAGGCGCCGCTGGCGTCATCAGCCAGATGCTGCCATTCGGCCATCCGGAACCAAAGAATGGCGTCCGTCGATGCCGGATGGTCGGTGCGAAGTATCGGCGCGAGAATGGCCACCGCCTCGCGCGACTTTCCGGATTCTCCAAGGGCCTGGGCAAGCTCGATGCGATAGGCTGGTTCGACCTGATCGGCGGCGGCGGCCTCTCGCAGCAGTGTGACACGCGTGGCTTCATCACCCGCTTTCTTGGCGATGTGGGCCGCAAGGAAGGCAGCCTCGGCCTTGCGGCCGGCCTTGCGCAGCGCGGCGGCCACCCCGTCGGCCCCGCTCGTATCACCGCTGTCGATGCACGCGAACCCGGCCTTAAGCGATGCCGCGTCGATGTTTCTTCGCCGACCCGTCAGATATTCGAACAGACGCTTCATCGAGCAAGTTGCGCGGGGCGGGATGGTTGCGGACGGCGCGATTATCCCTTGTATCAGGCTCGGCAAGCACGCAAGTGATTCACCGCTTGCGCGGCCGATCTGCCCGCTGCCGAGGCGCCTGATGGATGGTGCCAGTCGGCGTATGCTGCTCGCGGGCTGCAACAAGACCAAACCACTACAAAGGAACAATCGTGAGAATCCGGGAGATCCGCGAGATCGCAGTACCGATCAATTCAACCCTGCGCAATGCCGTGTTCGACTTCAGCGAAATGACCACCTCGGTGGTGGCGGTGATCACCGACGTGGTGCGTGACGGCAAGCCGGTGGTCGGCTATGCCTTCAATTCCACCGGTCGCTACGCCTGCGGCGCGCAGATGCGCGATCGCCTGATTCCGCGCATCATGAAGGCGGCGCCCGAATCGCTGCTGGACAACGGTGGCGACAATCTCGACCCGGAAAGGATTCTGGCCTGCATGATGCAGCGTGAAAAGCCGGGTGGCCACACCGAGCGCTCGGTGGCGGTGGGCACCATCGAAGTGGCGGTCTGGGATGCGGTGGCGAAAATCGAAGACCGGCCCCTGCATGCGGTGCTTGCCGATCGCTACAACGGCGGCCGGATTGCCGACCGCGTGCCCTGCTACGTCGGCGGCGGCTGGTATGCGCCGGGCAAGGGCATCCCCGAATTGCAGGACGAAATACGCGCACGCCAGGACCAGGGCTACACCACCATGAAGGTCAAGGTCGGCGGCGCACCGCTGGCCGAGGACATGGCGCGGCTGGAAGCGGCGATCGCCCTGATGGGCGGCGGCGACCATCTGGCCGTCGACGCCAATGCCGGCTTCGACCGGGAGCGCGCGCTGGCCTATGCCAAGGCGCTGGCACCGCTCAAGCTGCGCTGGCTGGAAGAGCCCACCGACCCGCTCGACTACGCATTGCTGGCTGAACTGGCGGCGCTCTACGCGCCGCCGATCGCCACCGGTGAAAACCTGTTTTCCACCCAGGACGTGCAGAACCTGGTGCGCTTCGGCGGCCTGCGACCGACCTCCGACATCATTCAGGTCGACGTGCCGCAGTCCTACGGCATCGTGCAGTTTTCGCGCACCCTCGACATGCTCAAGGCGCATGGTTGGCAACGCCAGGCGGTATATCCGCATGGCGGCAACCAGATGACTTTGGCGATCGTGGCCGGTTTCGGCCTCGGCGGCTGCGAGGCCTACCCGGGCGTGTTCGGCATCTTCGCCGGTTTTGCCGACGACGCGCGGGTCGAGGACGGCTTTATCCGGCTCGCGGACCGTCCCGGGATCGGCTTTGAAGGGCAGAACGAACTGTATGCGGTGATGCGAACGCTGGTCTGACCGGTTGGAAAATCCAGTGTACGAAAGTGCCGCCGGGGCGCGCTGATTCAGTCGTACTTGCGCGCGTCGTCGATGACCTTGCCGTCGTTCGGCAAGGCGCCAGGCGCGACCAATTCCACTTCGCCGCGCAGCTTGGTCACATCGCGCAGGCTGGCGGCGATCGCCGCGGCCAACGACGCCGCTGGCGCCGCCGCAGTTTCGCAGCGCAGGGTCATGCGGTCGTTCGCCATCTCGCCTTCGATCGTAAGCCGTGCCCGCACGATCTCCGGATGGCGGTTGATGACCGCCGCCACGTGCCCGGGTTGCACGAACATGCCCTTCACCTTGGTGGTCTGGTCGGCGCGCCCCATCCAGCCCTTGATGCGGGTGTTGGTGCGTCCGCACGGGCTGACGCCCGGCAAGAGGGCCGATAGATCGCCGGTGCCGAAACGGACCAGCGGGTAATCCGGATTGAGCGTGGTCACCACGATCTCGCCGACTTCGCCGGCCGCCACCGGGTCGCCAGTACCGGGACGCACGATTTCCAGGATCAGTTCCTCGTCCACGATCATCCCTTCCATCGCCTCGGATTCGTAGGAGATGGTGCCCAGATCGGCAGTGCCGTAAAACTGCAATACCTGATCGAGGCCGTTGCCCCTGAGCCACTGGCGCAGCGACGGCGACAGCGCGTCGCCGCCGGTGACCGCCCGCTTGATCGGGAAAGGTTTCTTCAATTCAATGAATTTCTCGACCAGGATTCGCAGGAAGCCGGCGGTGCCCACATAGGCTGTGGGTTCGAGATCGAAGATCGCCTCGATCTGCTGTTCGGTGTTGCCTACCCCGGCCGGAATCACCGCGCAGCCCAGCTTCATGGCGCCCGACTCGATCATGCTGCCGGCCGGCGTCAGGTGATAGGAGAAGGTGTTGAACAGGATATCGCCTTCGCGAAAACCGGCGGCGAACATGGCGCGGGCGCTACGCCAGTAGTCGTCGCGCCGCCCCTCGGGTTCATAGATCGGGCCCGGCGACATGAAGATCTTGCGCATCTGGCCGGGCTTTTTCGCGGTCAGGCCGCCGAACGGCAGGGCCGCACGCTGCAGCGCTTTCAGGTCCGACTTGCGGGTGACCGGCAAGCGGGCCAGGGCCTCGCGACTGGTGATCGTCGAAGCATCGACACCGGCCAGGATGGTTGCGAAACCGGGCGCGTTGGCGATCGCATTGCCCACCTGCAGCGGCAGGGCACGCAGCAGCGCGGCTTCGCGTTCGGCCGGCGCACGGGTTTCAAGCAGGTCGTAGTGGGTCGTCATCGGAAGTCTCTCCTGCGCAACATGGATCCAGCTTGGTTGGGGCGAGGGCGGCAGGCGCCATGAAGATCAGGTTGTGGATTGCCGTCCGGCGCTGAGTGGCGCGGGATTTCCGCACCGCTCCGGCATTGTGCAGGTGCTGGCCATCGCCCGGCGGATCGAGCGCTGCCTATGCCAGCCAGCGTTTGCGGCGCTTGTAGAACTTGGTATCGCGAAAACTCTTGCGCTCACCGGAGGAAACGCCCAGGTAGAACTCCTTGACGTCCTCGTTGGTGGCCAGGTATGAAGCCTCGCCATTCATCACGATACGGCCGTTTTCCAGGATGTAGCCGTAGTTCGAATACCTGAGGGCGACGTTGGTGTTCTGTTCGGCCAGCAGGAAACTGACGCCCTCCCTGGCATTCAGATCCTTGACGATCTCGAAGATCTCCTCGACGATCTGCGGCGCCAGACCCATCGACGGTTCGTCGAGCAGGATCATGGTCGGATGCGCCATCAGCGCCCGGCCGATGGCGGTCATCTGCTGTTCGCCGCCCGAGGTATAGCCTGATTGGCTGGTGCGCCGGGTTTTCAGGCGCGGAAAGTACGCATAGACCTTCTCAAGGCTCTGTTCGATCTCGGCTTTCGAGGCATTGCGCGTGTAGGCGCCGGTCAGCAGGTTTTCCTCGACCGACAGGTGGGCGAAGCAATGTCGCCCCTCCATCACCTGCACCACGCCGCGCCTGACCAGGTCGTAGGTGGTCAGGTTGTCGATGCGCTCGCCCTTGTATTCGATGCTGCCCTTGGTCACCTCGCCGCGCTCGGCCTTGAGCAGGCGCGATACCGCGCGCAGGGTGGTGGTCTTGCCGGCGCCGTTGCCGCCCAGAAGGGCGACGATGCCGCCTTGCGGCACGGTAAACGACACGCCCTTCAACACCAGGATGACGTGGTTGTAGATGACTTCGATGCCGTTGACGGATAACAGGGGTGCGGTCATGGAATGGCGATCAGAAAATCGGCGATGCCGGCCGCTGCCGGACATCGCCGTTGACATCAGTGAATCACTTCGCAGCGAGCTCTTTGGCGCAATCTCGCACCGCGACCTTCTTTTCCTGCGCATACTTCGAGGCCGAACTCTTGATCATCGGCTTGATCACCTGCTGGTCGGCGACATAGCTGTCGTTGCTGACCACCCATTTGGCGCCATCCCAGGTATGGATCTTCGCGACGCTGCCGCCTTCATGGTCGACACAGGAGGTCGAGATATTGTCGGCAAAGCCGGCGAAGCCGAGCGACGCCAGGGTTTTCTGGTCAAGCGCCAGATTTTCCAGGCCCCATTGCACCTGCTCGCCGGTCAATGGCTTCTTGCCGTACTTGAGTTGCGCGCGCCTGACACCTTCGACGCTCATCATGGCGCCAACCAGGCCGCGGTTGTACAGGACCTCGCCAACTTCCTTGCGGTCACCGGTGCCCTGGCCCTTGTCATGCACCAGTTTCAACACGTCCTGGTGTACCTTGCCCTGGCCGGCCGGCGCCATGAAGGTCAGGGCGTTGTAGCCTTTGGCACCATCACCCGCAGGACGCACATCCGGCTCGGCGCCGGCCCACCACACGCCATACATCTTGTCGCGCGGATAGCCGACCGCCACCGCTTCCTTGAGCGCGGTGCTGTTCATCACGCCCCAACCCCACAGGAACACGTAGTCGGGGCGGTTCTGGCGCACCTGCAGCCAGGTCGCCTTCTGCTCGACGCCGGGATGGGTCACCGGCAGCAACGACAGGTCGTAGCCGTGCATCTTGGCGCGCTCCTGCAACAGCGCGATTGGCTCCTTGCCGTAGGGCGAGTCGTGATACACCAGCGCGATTTTCTTGCCCTTGAGCTTGTCGAGCCCGCCTTCCTTCTTGCCGATATGCTGGATCAGCATGTCGGCCGCACCCCAGTAAGTGCCGCCGAGCGGGAAGTTGTACTTGAATACCTGACCGTCCACCGAGTCGGCGCGGCCGTAGCCGGCGGTGATGATCGGTATCTTGTCGGTGAAGGTCTTGTCGGTCAGCGCGAAGGTGATGCCGGTCGACAGGGTATGAAACACCGCGGCGCCGGTCGGGCCCTTGCCCTTCAGACGTTCATAGCACTCGACGCCGCGGTCGGTGGCATAGCCGGTTTCGCATTCCTCGAAGGTGATCTTGACGCCGTTGATGCCGCCGTCGCGCGCATTGAGCATCTTCAGGTAGTCGACATAGCCGTTGGCGAACGGCACGCCGTTGGGCGCATAGGCGCCGGTGCGGTACGACAGCACCGGGAAGAACTGTTCCTTGGCCTGGGCGACGGCGCTGCTGGCCGGTGCCAGGGCACCGCAGAGCGCAGCGACGATTGCCGTGACTCCGAAAATCGATTTTCCTTGTTTCATGATGTCTCCTTTGATTGAAAGCGGATCAAAACATCCGGTGAGGCAAGCTAAGCATGTTGCGGGATCAAGCGGTATTGGTAATCACCCTAGCAGGCGTTCGAAAAGCGTCTGCATGTTGAAACAATGTTTCGGTACCCGATTGCCGCCAGGAAGCCAAAACCGGGATTGCCATGGCCTTAACGGATGGACAGCGAATCCGCTTTCATCGGCGGCCTAGTGCGGAAACGGCCAAAGCCGCAGTTTTTCCTTCGACACTGCCCACAAGCGGGCGATTCCAAGCGGCTCGACAATCAGGAAGAAAATGATCAACGCGCCGAAAATCATGAATTCCAGATGGGAAGCCAGCGCGGTGCCGAAGTTCATGCCGACCCAGCCACCGACGATCGGCAGTACCTGGTTGAGGGTGATCGGCAGCAGTACGATGAAGGCGGCACCGATGAAGCTGCCGAGAATCGAGCCCATGCCGCCGATGATGATCATGAACAACAGGTTGAGCGAGAAGTTGATCGAGAACGCGGCCGGCTCCCATGAGCCGAGGTGCACGAAACCCCACAGCGCGCCGGCGACGCCGGCATAGAACGCACTGACCGCGAACGCCGACAGCTTCGCATGCATCGGACGGATGCCGATCACCTCGGCGGCGACGTCCATGTCGCGCATCGCCATCCAGGAGCGACCGATATGGCCGCGCACCAGGTTTTTCGCCATCAGCGCGAAGATGATCACCACTGCCAGAACCAGCAGGTATTTTTCGGTCGGCGTATCGACCGTCCAGCCAAACATGTCGATCGGCGCGGTCGACACCGAGCCGGAAGATGAATAATTGGTGAACCACTTGACGCGCGCGAATACCCAGTCGATGAAGAATTGCGCGGCCAGCGTCGCCACACCCAGATACAGGCCCTTGATCTGCAGCGACGGCAGACCGAACAGGATCCCGATCATGGCCGTGACCAGTCCGGCCAGCAGCAGCACCAGCACGAAATTGAGTTGCGGGAAGTGCACCACGATGTTGTAGGCCGCGTAGGCGCCGACCCCCATGAAAGCGGCGTGCCCGAGCGAGATCTGGCCGCAATAGCCGACCAGCAAATTGAGCCCGATGGCCGCCAGCGAAACGATCAGGAACGGAATCAGGATCGCGCGGAACATGTAGTCCGAGGCGAGGTAGGGCACGACCAGCATCGCAAAAGCGATCAGGCCGAAAATGAACCAGCGGTCCTGGCGAATGCCGAGGATCTGCTGGTCCTCGCTGTAGCTGGACTTGAATTGCCCGTTTTCGCGGTAGAACATGGTTGGGCTCTTGAAAAATGACTAGACGCGGTCGATGTGTTTCTCGCCGAACAAGCCTTCGGGTCGAACCATCAGGAACAACAGGGCCAGCACATAGGCGAACCAGTTTTCAATCCCGCCGCCGGCGAGATCCCACAGCTTGACCAGGGGCGGCCCCATGAACACTTCGGCCATCTTTTCGCCGACCCCGATGATCAGGCCGCCGATGATGGCGCCCGGAATCGAGGTGAACCCGCCAAGAATCACCACCGGCAAAGCCTTGAGCGCCAGTTGCGCCAGCGAGAACTGCACGCCCAGCTTGCTGCCCCAGACCATCCCGGCCACCAGCGCCACGAAGCCGGCCACCGCCCACACGATTACCCAGATGCGGTTCAACGGGATGCCGATCGACTGCGCCGCCTGATGATCGTCAGCCACCGCGCGCAGGGCGCGCCCAGTGGCGGTTTTCTGGAAAAACAGGGCCAGCATCAGCACCAGGACCGCGGCGATCACGGTGGCGATCAGGTCTTCCTTGCTGACCAGGATGCCGCCCTTGAACATCGATTCGAGGATCATGGTCGGATCCTTGGATATGCCAAGGTCGATCTTGTAGACGTCGCTGCCCCAGATGGTCTGGCCGAACCCGTCAAGAAAGAAACTCACGCCCAGGGTCGCCATCAGGAGCGCCACCGGATCCTGCGCCACCAGCGGGCGCAGCACGATGCGCTCGATCACCCATGCCAGCACCACCATGATGCCGGTTGCCAGCACGAAGGCCAGCGCCAGCGCCGGAAACCCGGCCGGAATGCCGGTCCAGCCGGGCAGCCATTCGGTCAGGCGCGCCAGCGCCAGCGCGGCGAACAGCACCATCGCGCCCTGGGCGAAATTGAATACGCCCGAGGCCTTGAAAATCAGCACGAAGCCGAGCGCCACCAGCGAATAGAGCACGCCGGCCATCAGGCCGCCGAGCAGCACTTCGAGGTAGAAACCGAGATCGCTGCCGGTCAACAGTGGCGCCACCAGGCCGGCTGCCAGTACCGCACCGAGCACCATCACCGGCCCGTTCTTCTTCGTTGCCATGCCAGTCGTTCCTTTAGTGGCCCACGCCGAGGTAAGCCTTGATGACTTCGGGATCGTTGCGCACCTCGTTCGGGGTGCCGTCGCCGATCTTCCTGCCGTAATCGAGCACCACCACGCGGTCGGAAATATCCATCACCACGCCCATGTCGTGCTCGATCAGCACGATGGTGGTGCCGAACTCGTCGTTGATGTCGAGGACGAACCGGCACATGTCCTGTTTTTCTTCCATGTTCATGCCGGCCATCGGCTCGTCCAGCAGCAGCACCCGCGGTTCCGAGGCCAGCGCGCGACCGAGGTCGACGCGCTTCTGCAGGCCGTAGGGCAGGCGCCCGACCGGGGTCTTGCGGTAGGCCTGGATCTCGAGAAAGTCGATGACCCGCTCGACAATCGCGCGCTCGCGCAGTTCTTCGGCGCGCGCCGGGCCGAAATGCAGGGCCTGCGCCAGGATGCCGGTTTTCATTTTCAGGTTGCGCCCGGTCATGATGTTGTCGAGCACGCTCATGCCCTTGAACAGGGCCAGGTTCTGGAAGGTGCGGGCGATCCCGCTTTCAGCCGCATGACGGGTATCCATGTCGCGCCGCATCTCGCCGCGAAATGAAATCTCGCCTTCCTGCGGGTGGTACACGCCATTGATGCAGTTGAGCATCGAGCTTTTGCCGGCGCCGTTGGGGCCGATGATGGCGCGCACTTCATGCTCGCGAACATTGAATGAAATGTCCTGCAGCGCCTTGACGCCGCCGAACGAGAGGGAAATGTTCCTGACGTCGAGAATGACGTCGCCGATGTCACGTGCTCGCATCAGGCGGCCTTCTTCACGGCGGGAAAGGTCTTGGCGTCCATGATTCTCAGCGTGGCGCTGACCATGCCGGTGCGCCCGTCCTCGAACTTGACCTGGGTTTCGACAAACTGCTCGGCACGGCCGCCGTACAGGGCTTCCACCAGCACAGCGAACTTCTCGCCGATGAAGCCGCGCTTGACCTTCGAGGTGCGGGTGAGTTCGCCGTCATCGGCGTCGAGTTCCTTGTGCAGGATCAGGAAGCGGCGGATCTGCGAGTAGGCCAGCCGCTCCTCCTCTGCCAGGTCGGCATTGACCTTCTCGACGCAATCACGGATCAGTTCATAGACCGCGGTCTGGCTGGCGAGGTCGACATAGCCGCTGTAACCCATGCCGCGTTTCTCGGCCCAGTTGCCGACCGCGTCCATCTCGATGTTGATGAAGGCGCAGACCATGTCGCGGCGGTCGCCCAGGGCCACCGCTTCCTTGATGAACGGGAAGAATTTGAGCTTGTTCTCGATGTACTTGGGCGCGAACATGGCGCCGTTGCCCAGCCGGCCGACATCCTTGGCGCGATCGATGATGCGCAGATGGCCCCGGGCATCGAGAAAGCCGGCGTCGCCGCTGTGATACCAGCCGTCGTTGGTCAGTACCTCGGCGGTGGCGCCGGGGTTCTTGTAGTACTCCTTGAGCAGGCCCGGCGACTTGATCATCAATTCGCCGTTGTCCGCGATTTTCAATTCGACCCCGGCGACCGGCGGGCCGACCGTGTCGGCGCTGACCTGGCCGTCGGGCTGCACGCACACGAATACCGCCGTTTCGGTCGACCCATAGAGCTGCTTGAGATTGATGCCGAGCGAACGGTAAAAGCGGAACAGGTCGGGGCCGATCGCCTCGCCGGCAGTATAGGCAACCCGCACCCGGCTCATGCCGAGCGCGTTGCGCAGCGGGCCATAGGTGCACAGGTCGCCGATCGCATACAGGATGCGCTCGCCGACCGAGACCGGCGCGCCGTCGAGCAGGCGGCTGCCGACCCGCTCGGCCACGCCCATGAAGTACTTGAACATGTTGCGCTTGAAGCTGCCGGCGTCCTCCATCCGGATGGTCACCGAGGTCAGCAGGTTTTCATACACCCGTGGCGGCGCGAAATAGTAGGTCGGGCCGATTTCGCGCATGTCGACGGTGACCGTGCCGGCGGCTTCCGGGCAATTGACGCAGAAGCCTGCGACCAGCGCCTGCGCGTAGGAAAAAATGTTCTGCCCGATCCAAGCCGGCGGCAGGTAGGCCAGCACTTCCTCGGCATCGGTCAGGTGCTCCAGTTCACAGCCGGCGCGCGCGCGGTCGATCAGCGCGGCATAGGTGTGCACCACACCTTTCGGGTTGCCGGTGGTGCCGGAGGTATAAAACATCGCGGCCGGGTCGCCCGGCCTGCCCTTGGCCACTTCAGCGTCGAAGAATCCTG
Source organism: Burkholderiales bacterium (assembly GCA_031423955.1). Taxonomy (GTDB): domain Bacteria; phylum Pseudomonadota; class Gammaproteobacteria; order Burkholderiales; family JAEUOS01; genus JAEUOS01. The sequence continues at coordinate 2,335 of JANPGJ010000690.1, read as the reverse complement.
GATTGGCGGCGTCGAATTCCTGCCCGAGCGTTTTCAGGCGCGACAGCGGCATCAGTTCAGGCTGGCTGTAGTGGCGCAACCCGCGCGGGTCGTCGTAGAAAATGTGGGCGATCTGGCCAGCCTGCTGCCGGATCTCCAGCACCTTGTCGACCTGCTCCTGGTCCTCGACCACCGCATGGCGGATCTCGGCATTCTGGAACACATAGACAAGTTCAGGCGCCGTCGCATCCTGATACAGGCCGACCGGAATCGCGCCCAGCGATTGCACCGCGGCGGTAGTCCAGGTGATCCAGGGGCGGTTGGCGCCGATGATCGCGACGTGGTCACCGCGTTTCAATCCCTGAGTTGCCAGCCCGCAGGCGAGCGCGCGTACCTCTACAGCCAGTTGGCTCCAGGTGAAGGTCTGCCAGATCCCCAGGTCCTTTTCGCGCAGCGCCGGCCGATTGCCGCGCACTGCCGCGTGGTGCAGCAGCAGGCGCGGAAATGTATCAGCCGTTGCCGGTGGCGTGCGGTTCATCGATTGTCTCCCGGGCAGGGCGGCGCGGATCGCCGCGGTGCTGCACGATTTTTTTGAAGCTGCCGTTCTTGTCGAGGCATTCTATACATTCCAACCAACGCGTCGATCGCATCGACGATGCGCATGTTCCGCGCCGGACCATCGAAACAACCCGGAACCGGGCGGGAACAGCCGCGTATCATAACGATTCAGCGCCGCCAAAACCTGTCATCCGGCAGACAATCGCGCGCAGAATTTTCTTACGCCAAGCTTGCATGCCAGACCTCCTGCCTTTGCTGCAATCCACCGCATGGGGGAAAACCCTGAGTGCTGCGGCGCTTGCGGAAGCCGCCACCGACATGGTCGACAAGAGAGTGCCTGCCGGCAGCTACGTGTGCCGCAAGGGCGAATCGGTCGAAGCGTGGATCGGGATCATCGATGGCATCGTCAAGATGAGCAGTCTGTCACCCGAAGGCAAGCCGATCACCTTCACCGGGGTGCCGACCGGCGGCTGGTTCGGTGAAGGCTCGCTGCTCAAGCATCCGGAGGCACGGCTCTACGATGTGATCGCGGTGCGCGACTCGCGCGTCGCTTACCTGCCGCGCGCGGCCTTCATGCGGCTGATTGACAGCAGCATCGCGTTCAACCGTTTTCTGTTGCAGCAGATCAATGAGCGCCTCGGCCAGTTCATCGCGATTGTCGAGAACGACCGCCTGCTCGAACCCGATGCCCGGGTCGCGCGCGCGCTTGCGCAATTGTTCAATCCCTTGCTCTATCCGGGCACCGCGACGCAACTCGAGTTGTCGCAGGAGGAAATCGGCCTGCTCTCCGGCGTCTCGCGCCAGCGTGCCAATCAGGCGCTGCAGGTGCTGGAGCGCGCCGGCCTGCTGAAGGTCGAATATGGCGGCGTGCGGGTGCTCGATGTGCAGGGTCTGAAGCGGTTTGGATGAGGTTTGCGACCAGCCGGCGCCGCCTGGCGCTTCACGCTGCGGGCAAGCCGGCGCCCGCCGTTTGCGGATTCGCGAGCCGGGCTTGAAAACGTATCGCATGGTATCCGGGCGGTCGATGGCAGGCAGATGCGGCCGGCGTCGCACGGCGCCTGGCCAGCGGCCCGCTGTCTCCGATGCGACGACCGTGCAGACGCCGGCTCCCGTGATCCGGGCCCGCCGCGCTTGCGGGTAATATCGGCAGCTTGTCACCCCGAATATGCGCGGCGGCGGCAGCCACGCGCCGGCGTTGTTGAAGGGCTTGCAAGCCGGCGCGGGCCGCCAACCGTCGCCACCCACCAGGGAGCATCATGGAAACCACCACACCCCAATTCGACCGCACGCACGAAAGCGTCGGCAACATCGTGCTGCTCGAACATGTCAACGTCACCCAGGACGACCAGCGCCTCGCGATGGTGTTCTGGCTGCAGGGGCTGGGCTTGACGCGCGACCCTTACATGCATGTGTCAGATACCAACATGTGGATCAACATCGGCCGCCAGCAGGTCCATACGCCCCGGGGGACACCGCAGGTGCTGCGCGGTGTGGTCGGTGTCGTCATGCCCGACCTGGCAATCGCGCGCGCCGGGCTGACGGCCATTGGCAAGAAATTGGAGGGCACGCGCTTCGCCTGGGAAGACCGGGGCGATGTCATCGATGTCACTTGCCCTTGGGGCAACCGGATTCGCTGTCACGCGGCGCAGGAGCGCTTCGGGCCGATGCGGCTCGGCATTCCCTATGTCGAATTGCCGGTGCCGCCTGGCGCTTCACGCTGCGGGCAAGCCGGCGCCCGCCGTTTGCGGATTCGCGAGCCGGGCTTGAAAACGTATCGCATGGTATCCGGGCGGTCGAT
>JANPGJ010000689.1:0-8628 GCA_031423955.1 Burkholderiales bacterium | reverse complement strand
GCGGTGAATGTGGCGCGCGCCAGTTGAAGAAGGCAGACAACATTCTCTACACCTGCGCTTCGCCGATCGCAAGCGGGGCCATTTTCTCCAGCGAGGCAGCATGATCAATCCCGACGCACTCGCACCGCTTCTGGAAAGCGACAACGCCCCCCACTTCAAGGCCGCCGGCGAGGGGCGCCTGGCGGTGCCGCATTGCCGTGATTGCGGCCACCACTGGTTTCCCGCCGCGCACATCTGCCCGAAATGCCTGGGCGAGCGGGTCGACTGGGTCGAGGTTTCCGGTCGTGCCACGCTGTGGTCGTGGTGCGAGTTCCATCGTCCCTACTTCAAGAACCTGCGCGACAAGGTGCCCTATGTGGTGGTGGCAGTCACCCTCGCCGAAGGGCCCAAGCTGTACGGCAACCTGTGCGAGACGGCGCTGGCCGACCTCAAGGTCGGCATGCCGTTGCAGGCGGTATTCACCCGCGCCGAGGACGGTGCGGGGATGGTGAATTTCTGCGCAGTGCAGCCTTGAACGTTTACGTCGCCGCGATGCAGGGGAATCGCTCATGAGCCGGATGCCGGCCGCCCGCACGCTGCCGCGCCTGGTGGACGAGTTGGCGCAAACCTTCGGACCACGTCCGGCGCTGGCGGGTTGCGGTCGCCACCTCACCTATGCGCAGATGAAGGACGAGGTGTGGCGCATCGCGCGGCGCCTGCATCGCCTGGGCGTGCGGCGCGGCGACAAGGTCGGCATCCTGATGGGCAACCGGGTGGAGTGGGTCACCAGTTGCCTCGCCATCGCGAGCCTGGGCGCGGTGATGGTCTCGCTCAATACCTGGGCCACCGTGCGTGAGCTGGAGTACATGCTGGCGCATTCGGAAACCCGCACATTGATTGCCTACCCGACCTTTCTCAAGGCCCAGTACGGCGCCATGCTGCGTGAAATCGAACCGCACGCGGAGCGCCTGCCGCACCTGCGCGAGGTGCTGGGCACCGGCGAGGCCCTGCCGCCCGGCTGGCAACCGCTCTTTGATGGTACGACTGATTCGGACACCAGCGACGACGCGGCGATCGCCGCTGCGTTTGCGGCAGTCATGCCCGAGGACATCGCCTACCTGCTCTACACCTCTGGTTCCACGGCCAAGCCGAAGGGCGTGCAGTTGCAGCACTATCCGCTGATCGAGAACCTGTGGAACATCGGCGAGCGCATGCGCGTGACCGAAAACGACCGGCTGTGGCTGGCAGTGTCGATGTTCTGGGGCCTGGGCTGCTCCAACGCCCTCTTCAACCTGCTGACCCACGGTGGCAGCATCGTGCTGCAGGAATCCTTCGAGCCCGGCGTGGCCTTGCGCCTGATCGAGGATGAAAAGTGCACCATGTTCTATGGCACGGCCAACATGGCGCAGGCCATGCATGAGCATCCGGATAGGGCAGGGCGCGATCTTTCAACGCTGCGCGGCGGCGCCGCGGTCGGCACGCCGGAGCAGATCATGCGCGTGGTGGACTTGGGCGCAGCCGGGATCTGCAACATCTACGGCATGACCGAAGGCTATGGCAACTGCCATGTGGCCGACGCGGGTGATCCGTTGCAAAAGCGGCTTGAATCGGTAGGACGCATCCTGCCCAACCGGCAGCAGAAGATCGTCTCGCCCGAGGGCCGCGTGTTGCCGCCGGGCGAGGTGGGTGAACTGATGTTGAAGGGCTACATGACGCCCGGCTATTACAAGGACCCCGCCGCCACGGCCGCGAGTTTCGATGAGGACGGCTACTTCCGTACCGGCGACCTCGCCTATCTCGACGCCGATGGCTACCTGTACTTTCGCGGTCGCCTGAAGGAACTGGTCAAGACCGGCGGCATCAATGTGGCACCGGCCGAGGTGGAAGAGGTGATCGTGGCCATACCCGGGGTGCATCTGGCGCAGGTGGTGGGCGTGCCGGACGCCACGCGCGATGAGCTGCTCGCGGCCGTGATTGTTCTCAAGCCCGGCGCGACGCTCACGGTCGAGGCCATCACTGCCCGTTGCCGCGAAGTGCTGGCCGCCTACAAGGTGCCGCGGCTGGTGCGCTTCGTGGAGGAGCGCGAGTTGCCGCTCACCACCACCGGCAAGATCCAGAAAAACCGCATCGCGGCGACCTTCTTTGCGCCGCAATCACCGAAGGACGACAGGGCATGAAAGTCATTCACGCAACAGCGCCGGCGATCGCGAGCATCGGGCGCGCGACCGCACCGATGCCGGTGCCGCAACGCGGCGATATCCTCGTCCGCGTCGGCAAGGTGAGCCTCAACTACCGCGACCTCGCGGTGCTGTCAGGAACCCATATCGCCGCGGCGACGCTGCCCTTCGTGCCATGCTCGGATGCCTGCGGCGTGGTGGAGGCGGTGGGTGCGGATGTCACACGGTTCAAGCCCGGTGACCGCGTGCTCACCTGTTACATCCAGGGCTGGCGCGACGGGCGCTTGAAGAAGGAGTACCGCATGCGCACCCTCGGCGGCCCGTTGCCCGGTGTGTTGCAGGAATACGTGGTGGTGCCGGCAGACGATGCGGTGGCCGCGCCTGCGCATCTCAACGACAGCGAAGCGGCTACCCTGCCGATTGCCGCATTGACCGCGTGGACGGCCCTGCGGGAAGGCGGCATCCAGGCCGGCGACACCGTGCTGGTGCAGGGCACCGGCGGCGTGGCCCTGTTCGGACTGCAGTTCGCCCGTGCGGCCGGCGCGCGCGTCATCGGGCTCACCTCCAGTACCGACAAAGCCGCCATGCTCACGCGCCTGGGCGCTGCTGCGGTGATCGACTATCGCAAGACCCCGGAGTGGGCGACGGCGGTGCGCGAGGCCAGTGGTGGGCAGGGCGCCGACATCATCATCGAGACCACTGGCAGCACGCTGGAACAATCCCTGGGCGCGGTGGCCTTCGGCGGCTTCATCGGGATGGTGGGATTCCTCGGCGGACTCACCGTGCCGCTCAACCTGCGCCAGATGATCGGCCCGAACATACGCCTGCAGGGTGTGGTGGTGGGATCGCGCGCCAGTTTCGAAGCGATGAACCGCGCCATGGCGCTGCATGATATCCATCCGGTGCTGGATCGCAGCTTCGCTTTCGATGATGCGCAGGCCGCGTTCGCGCACATGAAGGCGGCGGCGCATGTGGGCAAGATCATCATCGATGTGGACGGCAAGGGAGAAGCGCAATGAAAGCCATTGTGGTGCGGCAAACCGGCGGGATCGAGGCCATGAATCTGGAGAGCGTGCCTGACCCGACGCCCGCCGACAAGGATGTCGTGGTCCAAGTGGAGGCCTGCGGAGTGTGCATGCACGACGTGGCGGTGCGCAACGGCACCTTGAAGCGCGGTGTCCGGCTGCCGACCATTCTGGGACACGAGGTCTCCGGCACGGTGGTGGCGGTCGGCAGCAAGGTCAAGCGCTTCAGGCCGGGACAACGTGTGGCCACGGTGCAGCGCTATCACATCTGCGGCGCCTGCCGCTTTTGCCGCGGCGCGCGCGAGCCGTTGTGCGAGGAGCGCAAGTTCCTGGGCGACTGGGGCATGGTCGGTGGCTATGCCGAGTACGTGGCCGTCGAGGACGACAACCTCGCCGAAGTGCCGGATGGCCTGGCGCTGGCCGACGTGTCGATCGCCGCATGCGCCATGGGGACCATCCTCAATGCCGTGCGCGAGGTCGGCAAGCTGCAGGTCGGCGAATCCGTGCTGGTGACAGGGTCCGGCGGCGGGCTCGGACTGCATGCGCTACAGATCGCCAACGCCTTCGGGGCGCATGTGGTCGCCCAGACCTCCTCGCCCGACAAGGCCGCCTTCATGAAGTCCATGGGTGCCCACGAGGTTGTGGTGCATGCGCGTGGTGAGGATTTCTCGAAGCAGGTGCTGGAGCTTACATATGGGCGCGGCGTCGACATGGTGGTCGACAACGTCGGCACGCCGCAATTTCAGCCTACCCGCAAATCGCTGGGCGTGATGGGGCGCTGGCTGATGATCGGTCAGTTGACCGGCGAATTCGTGCCTTTCAACCCGGCGCAGTTGTTCCTGCGAGCGCAGTCGATGCTGGCGGTCAACAGCACCACCCGCGCGCAGCTTGAGGATGTGCTCAAGCTGATTGCCCAGGGCAAGATCAAGCCGGTGGTTGACCGTTCCTTTTCACTGGCCGAGGCGCGTGAGGCGCATCGGCAGGTGGAGGCAGGCAGCGTGCGGGGCAGGGCACTGATTCGCCCCCAGGCCTGAAGGCGCTCAGGCCAGCCAGGCCATCCCTTCCGCATACAGTTTGGCCAGCGCTTCGCTGTTGGGCGTCGGCAATCCCTGCGTCACGGTCATGCCGCCACTGGCCTGCAGGTAGGCCAGGTGCCGGTAGCCTTCGGGGTAGCGCGCGAGTTCTGCGGGGTCGAGTTTCAGGCCGCTCGACGGATCGAGCGGGTCGAGGCGGTCCTTCTCATAGATCGGCACGCGGATGGCGATCTTCCACTGCCCGCCGTCGCGCACCAGTCGGTCGTGGAAGCGGCCGTAACAGGTGACGTCCACGTCATGGCCGGCGAGCGGCGCGCGCAGCAACAGCATCATGCGCGTCTCGGCGACGGCACGGTCGCCCTTCAGGTCGATGGTGGCGGCGCCGATGAAATGCTGTCCGCGGGCGCCCTTGCGCGCCGCCTCCATCGAGCGCCGCACGAATTCGTCGGCGCTGCCGACGAACCAGGTGGTATGCATGATGCCGTCGCTGGTGAACGTGGCGCGCAGTTCGTCCCAGCGCCCGGTGTCGCGGGCCAGGCCCCAGCGTTGCACCAGGTCGGTGATGGCTGCACGGTCGAGCAATTGCGCGATGTCTGTCATGGTCAGTCTGCCTTGATGCCTGCCTGACGCAGGAAGGTGGTCCAGCGATCGACTTCGGCGGCAACGAACCTGGTGGTTTCCGCAGGTGTCTGGGCGATGGCGCGCCAGCCGCCGGCTTCCAGGCGCTTCCTGGTTTCCGCCTCGTCGGCGGCCTTTTTCAGCGTGACGCGCAGGCGTTCAATCACCGCTGCCGGGGTCCGGGCCGGCGCGAACAGGCCGATCCAGCTGTCGATCTCCAGTCCCTCCAGGCCGGCTTCGCGGCCGGTCGGCACGTTCGGCAACAGGGCGTCGCGCTGCGAGCCGGAGGTGGTGTAGGCCTTGACCCGTCCGCCTTCAACCAGTGGTCGCGCGGTGGTGGTGTTGTCGAAGAACAGGTCGACCCGGCCGCCGATCACTTCGGTGTATGCCGCCTGCGCGCCCTTGAACGGCACTTCCAGAATGTCCACCTTCGCCAGGCGTTTCAGGAGCACCGCGGAAATGTGCTGTCCCGATCCGGTACCGGCAGTGGCAATGGTCAACTTGCCCGGGTTGGCGCGTGCGTGGTCGATGACTTCCTTGAGCGTCTTGTAGGGCAGGTCGGCGCGCCCGACCAGGGCATAGGTGAAGGAGGCGACCAGCGCCACCGGTACGAAGTCGGCAGCGCTGTATCCGGGTTTGCTGAACATGACCGGGTTGAAGGCCATGTTGGCCAGGCCGCCGACCACCAGGGTGTAGCCGTCCGGCGCAGCGCTGGCGACCGATTGGGTGCCGGCCAGGGTGCCGCCGCCGGTGCGGTTGTCGACCACCATCGGCTGACCCAGGCCCGGACTCATGCGGTCGGCCAACAGGCGGCCGATGAAGTCATAGCCGCCCCCGGGCGGGCTGGGCACGACGATGCGTACCGGCCGGTCGGGATAAGTCTGGGCCGATGCCGAGCCGGGCCCGAGGCCGAGCACAGTCAATGCACAGACCCACAGCCTGCGATGCATGCAAATCAACCGCGCTCCGCGGCCGCTCATGCTGTCTCGGGGTTGCGCAGCGGTGCCACCGGCTGATGCACCGTGCGCGTCATGAATGCGGACTCCGGCTCGCCGGCACGCAGGCGGGCGAGCCATTCGTCCGGGTTGAATTCCACGCCGATCGGGTTCTGCGCGAAGCCCGGGCCTTCCATGAAGGCCGCGGCCTCCTCGAGGCTGCAGGCGTCAACCTGGAACTCCATCCGGTTGCCGTCCGGGTCGGCGTAGTAAAGCGAGATGGTGAGGCCGTGGTGCAGGCACCAGTAGGGCTTGACACCCATGTCCTTCAACTGGGCGTAATTCTCGAACAGGTCGTGCATCGAGTTGAAGGTATAGGCGACATGGTCGACGCCGACAACGTCATTGCGCCCCTTGGGGGCATCGGGTGCGAACATCGACATGTTCAGGAATGCCATGCGATGGTGCTCTTCGTCATAGGTGACGAAGGCGATGCCGGGGCTGCGGTGCTGGATATGCGCGTCGAACACCTTCTGGTACCAGGCGATCATGTCGTCGAACTTGAAGGTGCGATAGACGACATGGGCAAATTTGGCGGGGCGGATGCGGGACATGCGGTTCTCCTCGGTGGGTGGGATCGGGTTATCGGGCAAGTGCGGGTTCAGGCGTCGCGGCCGGCACCGGCAAATGCCCGGTGACGCGCGCGAACAGGGCGACAGCGTCATCCGGAATGGCGCTGCCACGCCATGCGACGTGCTGGTCGGGCCGGATCAAAGTGTACGGCGCTTCGTACAGGTCGGCCAGCGCGGCCTCGTGCGGTTGTATGAGCGTCAGCGGGATACCTGCAGCGCGTGCGGCTGCTGATGCGGCCTCGAGCCCTGCAGGGTCCGATCCGGCGGTGGCGAGCAGTGTGAAGCCCGCGCCGAAATGGTCATACAGCGAACTGCCGTCATGCAGCCAGGCGTGCGGTGCCAGGCAGCCGGGATGGGCGGAAGGGCGGTAATTCACGAAATCACGGGCCGGCGGACGGCTGCCGTCATCGACGATAACGTCGGAACCTTCGTAACGATAGCCCAGCGTGACGCCCAGGGTATAGAACTCGCGCATCTTCGCCGCCTGCACGCGGGCGCCGACCTCGCGCCGCAGGTTCTCACCGGCGCTGCCCTCGTCTTCAAGACCCGGGCACCACAGGGTGTTGCCCAGATGGGCGTGATTGGCCACCGCTTCATCCATCACGTAGTTGTGCACCGGCCGGCGCTCGGCTTCATAACTGTCGAGCAGCGCCGCGCCGCCCCAGCCCTGCAGCCGGGCAGCGATCTTCCAGCCGAGATCGACGCCGTCGGCAACGCCCATGTTCATGCCGTAGCCGCCGAACGGCGGGTGCAGGTGGCAGGCGTCGCCGATCAGGAATGCGCGCCGGTCGCGGTAGCGGTTGGCGATCAGCCGGCTAGCGGTCCATTGGTCCGAACTGAGCACCTGGTAGTCGAGCGCGATGCCGGTGGCGCGGGCGATCAGCGCGGGCGCCTCATCGACACTGAAGTTCACCCCTGCCGGCAACCCGGTCGGCATGAATGACCAGATGTCGTCGCTGTCCATCGGGCCGGTGACGCTGGGCACGTCCGCGTTGACCTGCCAGTACATGATCGCCGGCCCGTGGCGGTGCGCCTGTGCCAGCCCCGGTGCGCGGAACACGATGTTGTAGTTGCGCGACAGGCCGTGGGTGCCGGTCATTTCCGCGCCGATCAATCCGCGCACCGCGCTGCGCGCGCCGTCGGCGCCGACCAGATAGTCGCTCACCACCTCGAATTCGCGTTCCTGCCCGAGATCACGCACGCGGGCGCGCACGTAGCCGGCGGTTTGCTCGAATGACGCCAGCTCGCACTGGAACATGATGTCGACACCGGGCAGGCTTTGCGCGTGCGCGCGCAGCACCTCCTCGAGCACGTACTGCGGGATCCACTGTGCGTGCTCCGAGTACAGGGGGTTGCGCCCGGGCGCGCAATACAGCGCGTTTTCGAAGCGCGTGATGCCTGGGCCCCCTAAGCGGGTGACGAAGCACACGTTTGACGGATAGTCCAGTCCCAGCGGCGACGCCGCGCGCAGGCGATCGGCAATCCCCCAGCGGCGCAGGTGCTCGCGGGTGCGCACGTTGGTGGTCTTGGCGCGCGGTGCATAGCCGACCCGGTCATTGCGCTCGATGACCAGGCATGGCACGCCGCGCTGCCCGAGTTCGATCGCCAAGGCGAGGCCTGCCGGGCCGGCGCCGACGATCAGGACACGGCGGACGCTTTTTTTGCTGGTCGTGTTCATTTTGCTCATGTTTGCATGGTGGCGCCGCGGTTCAGTCAGCAGTGATCTTCGCGTCACCGATTACCTTGCGCCAGCGCGCCAGATCGGAACGCAGGAGAACGCCGAGCTGTTCCGGCGTGCTGGTTTGAATCGCCATTCCCTGGGCCGCCAGCTGATCGCGTACCTCGGGCACGGCCAGGACCGCAATCAGGTCCTGGTGCAGTTTGGCGATAACGGCGGGCGCGGTCCTGGCCGGTGCGAAAACTGCATACCAGGCATCCATCGCGTCGAGGAAGGCCGCGTTCTGTTCGCGGAAGGTCGGTGTGGCGGGCGCCAGCGGTGAGCGCTCCCCGGTAATGCCCAACAACTTGAGCTTCCCGCCCTTGATCTGCGGCAGGGTTGAATGCAGGCTGGCGAACATCACCTGTACTTGCCCACCCACCAGGTCGGTGGTTGCGCCGGCGATGCCCTTGTAGGGTACGTGCGTGAGCTCGACACCGGCCTGCTGCTTGAGCAATTCCATCGCCAGGTGATGCGGTGTGCCGTTGCCGGGCGATGCGTAGTTGATCCG
>JANPGJ010000688.1:0-3514 GCA_031423955.1 Burkholderiales bacterium | reverse complement strand
CCTGGTGGTGTTCCCGCGCCAGCATGCCGTCGATCGCGTTCATCGCCATGCGCAGCAGCATCCAGAGCGGCATGACCGCCAACAGTCCGGGCTCAGGATGGAAATACAGGCCCAGGCCGAACACCAGCGAAAGAGCACAGGCGGCGAGCGTGACCTGGTTGGCAGTCACCCCGGCGCCTGCCAGCCGCCGAACCAGCGGGCGCAGCAGATTCTGGAAGCGGGGTTTGATCTGGTAGAGAGTGAGAGCCATCAAGGGTCGATGCGAGTGCGGCTGAAGCGCGTGTCGGTGTCGGCTGCGCGCAACCGCAGCGCCGCCAGCGCAGCGCCGCGAGGGTACTACAAGGCCCGGCTTGCAGCGGATCGCCCGTGCAGCGGCATTGCCGTTCAGTCGACCACGATCTTCGCCGATTTGATGAGTTTGTCCCACTTGGCGATTTCGCCGTTGAGCGCGCGGCCAAGCTCGTCGCCCGACATCACCAGCGATTCGGCCCCCATTTTCGACCAGGTGTCGCGCAACTCCGGCAGCAGCACAATCCGGCTGATCTCCTGGTTCAGGCGCTCGACCGCGGCGCGCGGTGTGCCTTTGGGCGCCATGATGCCGATCAGCACCGGCAATTCATAGCCGGCAACGCCGGCCTCGGCAATGGTCGGCAGATCAGGGAAGATCGGCGAGCGCCTGGCGCCGCAGGTGGCCAGGGCGCGCAGCTTGCCGGCCCGCACATTGGCGGCGGCATCGGTCAGGGTGTCGAACATCACCTGCACCCGGCCGCTGATCAGGTCGACCCGCGCGCTGCTGCCGATCTTGTATGGCACGTGGGTCAGATCGGCGCCGCTTAAGGATTTGAACAGCTCGCCGGCCAGGTGCAGCATGCCGCCGTTGCCGGTGGAGGCGTAGTTGAGCGAATTCGGCCTGGCCTTCGACAGGGCGACCAGTTCGCCTACCGAATTGGCCGGCACCTGCGGATGGACCATCAGCACGCAGGTAGTCTGGTTGAGCGCGGCGACCGGCACGAAATCGCGCATCAACTGGTACTTGTCGCGATTGACGCCGATGGCTTCAAGCACCGAGTGCGAACTGGTGACGGTGAAGATGGTGTAGCCGTCGGGTTCGGCCTTGGCCGCCGCCTCGGTACCGATGGCGAAGTTGCCGCCCGGGCGGTTGTCGACCAACACCGGCTGGCCGAGCGCCGCCTGCAACTGTTGCGCCAGGCCGCGCGCGTAGATATCGGTGGCGCCGCCGGCGGCGAACGGGGTGATGATGCGTAGCGGCCGGTTGGGCCAACTTTGCGCGTTCACGGCCGCTGGCGCGATGCCCAGAGCGGCCAGCAAGCCAAGCGTGCGGCGTCGTGAAATTGTCATTCTGTCCTCGGGTGCGGGTGAACGGCGAACGGTGATCGCGATGCGCGCCACCCCGAACCTTGAAACCTTTCATGCCCGCGGAAGCGGGCATCCAGCAGGTTGCGCTTCTGGGTTCCCGTTTGCACGGGAACGACACAGTGGGTTTGTTCCAAGTTAACCGACGCAGGCGTAGACCGCATCGATCAAGGCGGTCGCGTATGGGCCGGCATCGGCGACCGGCAGCATGCGGTTGGGGGAATAGGCGAAGCTCATGCGGCGGTCCGGATCGGCGAAACCGACGGCGCCGCCCATGCCGGGATGACCGAAATTGCGCGGGCACGCGTGCTTGTCCGCACCCATCGGGAACGGCGGGCATGACAGCATGAAGCCGAGACCCATGCGGAAGTGGCGCCTGGTCATGAACTCCATGCCGTCCCACTCGCCGCGCGTGGCTTCGGCCAGCAAGCCTGAATCGAGAACTTCGACGCCATCGAGCGTTCCGCCACAGGCCAGCGCCGCATAGATGCGGGCGATGCCGCGCGCGTTGCCGTGGCCGCCGTAGCGCCGCCACTGCGGCGTGTTGTAGTTCTCGTCGCGCGGCAGGGCGCGCCACGCCCGGTACAAAGGTGACGCCTGGTTGCGCTTCATCCCTTCCAGGCTGGGCGTGCCGGGCGTTTCAATGTACTCCGCACACAGGTCGAACTGCGAATCCTCCAGCCCGAGCCAGTATTCGGCGCCGAGCGGCGTGGCGATCTGGTCACGCTGGAAATCGTGCGCGCTGGCGCCGGTGACCTGGCGCACCAGTTCTGCCAGCAACGGGGGGTAGCTGAACGAGTGGTAGCAGGGTTGGGTGCCGGGCTCCCACTCAGGCGCCTGGGCGGCCAGGGCCGCCGCCACCACGCCGGGCTGGTACAGCGATTCGAACGGTGCCGCATCCGGATACGGCAGGCCGGCCAGGTGCGCCAGCAGCATGCGCACGGTGATTTTCTCCTTGCCGGCGGCGCCGAAGGCCGGCCAATAGTCGGCTACCGGCTTGCCAAGGTCGACCCGCCCTTGGCCCGCAAGGCGCAACACGCAGAGCGCGAAAATCGATTTGCCGACTGATTTCATGTCGGTAATGGTGTGGCGTTGCCAAGGCAGGGTGCGCGCGCGATCGCGGTAGCCGGCCCACAGGTCGACCACGGTCTCGCCATCAACGGTCACGCACACCGCGCAGCCGACCTCCTCGCCGACAGCCATGTTGCGTTCGAGCGTTGCGCACACCCGGTCAAATGCCGGGTGGCAATTGCCGTCGATCGGATTGTGCATTTCGTATCGGCCCTTGTGATGTGCTGCCGTGATTTGTGCCACCAGTCGCCCAATCGGGCGCGATCAAGGTCGCGTGCGCACAGTCGGCGCACGGCCACCGGCGCTGGCGACCGCTACCGACGCCTGCGCGCCGGTGCCTGCGCGGGCCGCCACTGCCGGAGCCGCCTCGCCCCCGCGCCTAGCGCGTGAAAGCATTTGCAGCTGTCAATCCGAACATCATGGCCGCCGCGATCTGTGATTCCTCGAATTGCAAATGCGGGCAGCCGAAGTTGAGCACGCCCAGGCAGGCGCCGCGCCACACCACCGGCACATTGACGATCGAATGCACGCCCAGCTCGCGCATCAGCGCATGGTCGTCGAATTTTTCGCGAATCGCCGCATCCCCTTCGCCGATGAACACGCGCTTGTCCTGCAACACATGCTGGCCCCAGGCGGTTGCGCGTTTCTGTTTGCGCCCGCCAACCGGGTAGGCCGCCGGGTGGCTGCTGTACAGCCGCTCGACTTCCATGGTCTCGCGGCGGAACGCGTTGACGCTGAACAGGCAATGTCCGACCAGCCGGGCGCCCAGCAGGTCGATCGCCGCCAGCGTTGCGCGCGGCTGATCACTTGCCGCCTGGGCAGCGGCGAGTTGCCTGATCGCGTCGAGGCTGAAGGTGGCGCCGCCCTGGACAGCCGCATCCGCAAGCGGCTCAGCGCTCATGGCAATAACCCCGGCATGCGGCGGTCGTGCAAGTGCGAACCGGCGTCACGCGGCGGCATTCTCGACGCCGGCATCGAATGTCAGGCCGATCTTCTTTACTTCGTCGAGCACGCCGGGGCCGTGGGCGTCGATCGCCGCGCCGATCGAGGGCGGCAGGCTGATGTCGTT
>JANPGJ010000687.1:0-5302 GCA_031423955.1 Burkholderiales bacterium | reverse complement strand
GCATGACCTGCCGCTGGACGACGGCGCCTGGGTCGCAGCCAGCGTGCGCCGCTGGCTTGATCAGGAGAAGCGCCCTTCCCGGACCGCGTGACCGGCGGCTCACCTGCTGATCGCTAAAAGCACGCGAGGGCATGGCAGCTGCGCACGATGGCGCACAGTTGCCTTGCACCTGCGTGCTTTTAGCGACCAGCAGGTGAGCTGCGGGAGTCCGCGGCGTAGGACGGGCGCTGCCGTTGATCAAGCCAGCGGCGCACGCTGGCTGCGACCCAGGCGCCGTCGTCCAGCGGCAGGTCATGCCCGGCTTTTTCATGCAGCATCAGCGGGGCACCCCAGGCGCGTGCGATCGCAGTTGAGCAGGCCGGATCAACCAGCCGGTCGCCGCTGGCCGCCAGCAGCAGTACCGGCGGCGCCACGCCGTCGAGCGGACCACGAAAGCGCGCCGCCGCCAGCAGCTGGCGCAAGCCATTGTGGCGGCTGACCGGGCATAGTTCAGCCAGTGCCACCCAATCGGGCACGGCGGCGCGCCGCCGTTGCGCATGATTGCTCACCAGATCGAGAATCGCGGCTTCGCGTTGCGCAATGGCGCCAGGCAGCAGCACCGCACGCAACAGCGGGGCGTAATTGCGTGGCCGCAAGCGCTGGTGGAACGGATTGAACGGCCGCATGCTGGTGTTGATCAGCACCAGTCCATCAACTTCGGCCGGATGGCGCCGCGCCCATTCGGTGGCCACCATGCCGCCCAGTGACAGCGCTAATAGCCTGTAGGGCGGAATATGGCCGGCGTTCGCGAGCGCTGCGCGGCAGGATTCGACCATCGCCCCGATCGATGTCGGGCTGCGGCTGCGAAACAGAAGTCCGCTGCCCGGCAAGTCCGGGGTGACGATCGCAGCATCGGGGAACGCCGCACCAAACAGTGCCGGAAAATCGCCCCAGTGCCGCGCTTCGCGCATCAACCCGCGCAGCAAAACCCAGGTCGGTTCGCTAGGCGGGTTGCCCATACCAGCGTGCCCGTGCCATTTGCTCATGCAGGTCGCGGGCACTGCCTGCGGGCATCCACTCGATGAAGTTGCCGCCCATGTGAGTCAAGAATTCGAGCCATGCCACATGGTGGCGCACCACTCGTTCACGGCGCTCCGGCGGCAGCGGGTTGAAGATGCCGAGTCGCGAAAACAACTGGCGCGGCCGCTCCATGATCCAGCGCCAGGAACCCATTTCCAGCGTCAGGGGCAGAAATACGCCACTGCTGTCAGCCAGCGAACGCTGATAAAGGTGGTCCCACAGGTCACCGTGGGTACGGTACTGCACGCTTTGCGGCTCGAACAGGTAATCATGCCGCGGGCTGTGACGATCAAAGCCGCCGAGCAAGGCATGGATTTCCGGCAAGTGGCGGATCGGATCCGCGGAATGCGCATACGGAAACCAGATGCGGTCGCGAAAGCCGAAACCCGAGTGGCAGTCGAGCGCCATCGCGAAACGCCGGCCCAGCAACTCCTGGTCGACCACTTGGCACAAGGCGCGGCTCTCGGCTTCCATCGCGCCATCGCGCACCCCGCGATACCACGGCAGGTGCCGGCTCAGGCGCTGGCCGCCAAGCAGAAACGGCACCCGTGCGGGCGCGTCGACCGGCGCATTGCGCATCAGGTCGACCCCCTGCGGGTTGCAGCGGGTCGCCGCCAGCATGCCGCCCGGATTGACCAGCGGCATGAACACCAGACGCAGGCTCTCGAGCCTCTTTTGCAGGTCGCGGTCATGCGCCAGGCGGCGCAGCAGGTCACCCAGAAAATGCAGCAGCACATGGGTGCCGATGCGTTCCAGTCCGTGCACGCCGCCGAAAAAGCCGACTGCCGGCACCTCGCGATCGGGGTTGCCAAGGGTGATGCTGTAGACCGGCAAGCGGGCACCGCCGGCCTCGACCTCGCAGGCGGTGCGTATACCCACCGACGCCGGGGCAGCGTCGAGCATGCGCTCGAGCACCGCCAGTTCGGGCAGGGCACGAAGCTCCGCGGGCCGATCGGCCCCGAGGGTGAACGCCATGACGCAGGAAAACCCGGCTGCGGCGGCGGATTACTCTTTTTTCTTCTTGCGGCCGGCCTTGATCTCCGGCAGCGCGCGCAGTTTCTCGATCAGCTTTTCGGTCTGCATCGCGGCCAGTGCCTGCACACCGGCACGCAACAACTCGCTTTTCTTGACCGCCAGACCGCTGGCCAGGCACTGGATCTTGAGGGCCTTGAGCATGTCGTAATCGCTTTGCGGCATGGTGAAGCCATCGCGGACCACCTTGAGGTCGGCCGCCGCCGCGACCGCGACCGCGGGCGCTGGCGTCGCGGCGGACGTGGCTACCGGCGCCGCCGCGGGCTTGGCCACAGCGGCGGAGGCTTGTTTGGCCGCGGTCCCGGTGGCGTGCTTGGCGGCTGCAGCGTTCCTCCGCGCTGCGGCCTGGCGCGCTTGCGCAAGATTCGGACGGGTTGCGGCCCTGGGTGATTTGGCCGGTCTGGCATGCGATTTTGCGACGGTGGTTTGGGACATGGAAAGAGGACTCATGGTTAATGGGAGTAATAGTTTATACTAATCACATGATCGATGCGGACCGCGCCTTGCGCGGGCGCGGCGTGCAAGGCGAGCAACGAACCGTTACAAAGCATCGCAGGAACCGCGCTCCGGTTTCGCGTTCCAACCTGATGCCGGCGCTGGTGTGCGGCCAAGCGTTGCGGTCGTGGCCCGGGCGCTTGACTGGCGGGCTGCCTGTCGGATTGCTTGCGGCGGTTCCGGATCAGTTGGCGATGCTGCGCATTTTTTGTTGTTTTGTCTGCCGGTGTGCCTCATGTAACTGCAGCGGGCGCCGTCAATAAGTAGTAGCAGGATGTTCTTCCCGCAACTCTGCGGTTTGCGTGATCTTCTTCCTGCAGTCGGTGTTCCCCCCTGACACCGGCGCTTCCGCCCCGCGGGCCGCAAGACTCGCGGGGCGTTTCTTTTTTCGCCTGGAACGGCATGGTTGTGGTTGGCCGTTCGCTGTCACACGTACGGCATATGGCAGGCGCATTATCGGGCGTGATGAAAACGCCCCGGACAATCCGCCCCAATGCGATGCGATCCTCAAGCGAGCGGGCGCAAAGCCGTGGCGAAGAAATCGCCAACAGCGTCAGTCACGGGGTGGCCCTGCTGGCGGCGGCATTCGGCGTGCCATTCCTGTTCGTACCCGCACGCGGTAGCGGGTTCGAAAGCAGCATCGGGATCGCGGTGTTCGCCATCACGATGCTGGCGCTTTACCTGAGTTCCACGCTTTATCACGCCTTGCCGGCAGGGCGCGCCAAGGGTGTCATCCTCAAGTTCGATCATGGCGCCATCTTTTTCTTTATCGCCGGCAGCTACACGCCGTTCGCCCTGGGTGCGACCGGTGGTGCCTGGGGCCGGGCGTTATTCGCCATGGTGTGGCTGGTCGCCCTCGCCGGAGCCATGCTGAAAGCATTTGACCGGCTGGCGCATCCATGGTTGTCCACCGGGCTCTATCTGCTGATGGGCTGGCTGGTTTTGATTGCTGCCGTACCCCTGGCGACGCGCTTGCCGGCACAGGCGGTCGTGCTGTTGGTGGCCGGTGGCCTCGCCTATACCGCCGGGGTAGTTTTCTACATGCTGGACGGAAGGATGCGCTACGCACATGCGGTCTGGCATTGCTTCGTCGTATCCGGCACCGGCTGCCATTTTTTCGCGGTGCTGGGCTTCGCCGCCTGACATCAGGCGACCGGGCATCACAACTGCGTGCGTTTGCGCCGGCCTGTGTCGCAGCGGTCACCGCGAATTCGCGGCCACCGCCGACCGTACTGTTCATATCCCTGTCATCAAGGCGCTTTAGCATGAAGGTGCGATGTCGTCAGGCGACCCCCAAACCTCCTCCGCCAGCGACTTTGTTTCCGCCTTGGGTCCGCCAGCAACCTCCTCTTCGACCCACCGGAATTCTCCGGGCCTACACGGCCCGGATTTTTTTTGCGCGCGGTTGAAGGGAGCCTGGCCTGGCGCGGCGGCTTTGCTGTTCGCCTTGCTGTCGCTCGCAAATCTGGCAGTCGCTCGCATCTACGCATACGCCGACGAAGCCGGCGAGGTGGTGTTGACCGACGCACCTGGTCGCAGCGGCTGGCGCGTGCTGTTCACCCTGGACGAGCCGGGCGCGCGTACCGTTCCAGCGCCGATCGGCAGCGCCGGTTGCAGCTTGCCGGGCCGCCAGCCTTTGGCAGCGGCGGCAGGCTGGCAGGCTGAACTCGATACCATCGCCGGTGTGCATGAACTCGATCCGCATCTGTTGTTCGCAGTGATCTGGGCCGAGTCGCGCTGCAATCCGCGCGCGGTCTCGCCCAAGGGCGCGCGCGGGCTGATGCAGTTGATGCCGGCGACCGCCCGCAGCTATGGCGTGACCGACGCGTTCGATCCGCTGCAGAATGTGCGCGCCGGCGCGCGCTACCTGCGCGACCTGCTGGGCATGTTTTCCGGCAACCTTGAACTGGCGCTGGCGGCCTACAACGCCGGGCCGAAAAGCGTGATCGATGCGCGCATGCGGATTCCGGCGTTCAGCGAAACCCGCGCTTATGTCCCGGCAGTGCTGGAACGCATGCGAGTTTTGAAGCGCCAGTAGAGGTCACCGGCTGCGGCACCGACGCGATCGCAATGCACGGCCGGTCGGCCCGTCATGCGAATCGCGGCGCCGTCATCGCGGCAACGCCGGACAGGTCACAACATCGAAGGCAAAGCGCTCGCGGGCATCCGCCCGCGGACCAATGATTCGACTAGCGGGAGCTTCAATCAGGCAAACTTGCGGCGACGCGCGATCGAACCGATCAGTGCGAGGCCGGAAAGCAGCAAAGCATAGGTCTCGGGTTCCGGCACGGCGGCGATGCTGCCCGGCGACCCGATGTCCAGCGTACCCACCGGCACGCCTGAGGTGAGCGCGGTGACCGAATTGAATGCGCCGTTGACACCGAGCGAGCTCAGTTGCGTGAGCGAGACGTTGTTCAAACCGGCAGCATTGTCGAAGGTGCGCCCGGTGGTCGAGGCGACGAAATCGACGCGTGTCACGACTGTGCCGCTGCCGTCGAAGATATTGACCGCGTCGCCGGCGGTGCTCAGACCGATGCCGGACCCACCGTAGTTGCCGATGGCAAGCCCGAGCGGGGCGCTGCTGCCGAACCAGGCGGATACGAACGCGCTATTGACCGCGGCGTCGGTGCTTCCTGTGGCGTCGCTTTCGATGAACACCACCGATTGACCCGCTGCGATGCTGGTCACGCCGCGCAGGCCCAGGGATGACGCGAAG
>JANPGJ010000686.1:0-43411 GCA_031423955.1 Burkholderiales bacterium | reverse complement strand
GATCAACCTGACAACGCCATCGGCACCGACCTCCGACGGCGTTTCTCCTTGCAATCCGTTCCGACAATCACCATCACCGTCCGTGAAAATCAGAACATCAAATCCGCTGACCACACTCAGCCACGCTGCAGAACAGTCCTTGGCACGAAATCCCGTTTCCGGCGACGAAAGATCTATCTACCCTCCACCGGTGGCTTCAACCTCTGCTTTTCGAAGAGGAACAGAAAAAATTCACGGGCCAACCATGTCCGGCACTCAGTTGAGACCTAACTTTGGCATCCAGGTGACGCCGAGCAGCGCCGTCCTGCTTTTCTGACGTGGTGCCGGCGCCCCTGGTGCCAGGCGTTAGGCGTCATCTCCGCCAGCAATCGAGCCATGCACATACCTCTTCGAGTCTCTCCTGATTTCCCGGTATCAAGTTTTCCGATTCGAAATATCGGTGCTTTGTGACAATCTTCGGTCACTCTTGCACGGGCGCCTAGCGGGTCGTATCATTTGGCCTATGACAATCGATACCATTGTTGCGCTCCCCGATGACCTAAAGGCCGTCTTGGATCGTCGCGCCCCGAGTCCCCCGGAGCGAAACGAGCTCGTGGTCGCTGCGTTAAGGGCCTACTTTGCCTGGCCTCGCGCAGGTGAAGACGCATCCGATCTCGCAACCATCAACGCGCACGCCGATGAACTCAATGCGGAGGCCGAGGACGCACTGGCTTATCAGGTTCCCTTGTGAGGCGGGGCGAGCTTTACCTCGTCCAGCACCCATCGTCGCGTGATCCACGCAGGCAAAGGGTCTTTGTAATCGTAAGTCGGCAGTTGCTTATCGATTCGGCATTCTCGTCAGCTGTGTGCGCGCCCGTTTATTCACGCCGCGACGGACTACACACCCAAGTCGACGTTGGGATTGAAGAAGGACTCAAACACGAAAGCAGTATCCATTGCGATGAATTGATGAGCTTGCCAAAGTCGTCGCTCACGAATTTCATTGGCACCTTGTCGCCAGCCAAACAGGCGCAACTTGACCGCGCCCTCGCATTCGCAGTCGGACTGGGCGGCTTTCGTACTGACGATGACGCCTGACATTACGTCAAGCGGACAAGTCGTAAGCTCCGCTTCGTTGCGCATATGACTTGCCTTATACGTTGACGTTGGGCAGACCCCCAGCGCAGTCAAGACGCGTCGACCGACAGTGGCAGGGTTTCGCAATGATTGATTGGTCTTCCTGCAAGGCAGTCGGGCGCGATCCCGAGCGTATGAGCGGAGCGTGGGTGTTTCGCGGGTCGCGGGTGCCCGTGTCAACGCTGTTTGAAAATCTGGAGGACGGCGCCTCGGTGACGGATTTTCTTGAATGGTTTCAGGGAGTCACCTTGGAACAGGTGCAGGCCGTTCTCGATCATGCGGCGCGGAGCGCGCTGGCGCCGGTGTAGGTGCGCGTCCTGTTTGTCTGCAGCTATGCGGCTGCCGACCACATCGGTGAGCGGTTCTACTTCAGCGAGTCGCGGGTTCGATAGGCCTCTTCGAGACGGGCACGGGCATCGTCAACCGCTTTTTGCAACTCGGCCTGGCGTTCAAGATACTCGTCGCGCGCGCGGCCACGGCCGGCCCGCACGGTGCCGACCCGCTCCCCTTCTTCGGGCTCGACGCCGGCCACCTGGCGCGCTTTCGCGGCTTCGAGCTTGCGCGCCGCGTCCACTACCGCTACATCGGCCCGGGCAAGGGCCGCCAGACGATCGTTGCTGGTGCGCTGCAGCGCATCCTGGCTGTTCTTGCGCTTCGCCTCTGCGCCCGGATCGACCGGTTGTGGCGGCGTCGGGTCGCGCAGGGTGTCGAGCAACTTCGCATTGCGCAGGACTTCGCTGGTGTAGACGATCCTGCCATCGGGCATGCGGTACTTGTAGACCGGCTCGGCCTGGGTGGGTGAAACCGCCAGCCACAAGCTGACAGCAATGATCGGCAGGCGTGACATCGCATGACTCCTGTGATTGAAGCTTGGACAGCGACGGCAGCACAAGGTTGCGCGCCCCTGCATCGGAAGTCAGCCATTTGCGGCGGTCGAATCGCCATCCTTCAACGCGACGACGCGCGCGTGCCGTTCGAAAGTGAAATAGGACCAGGCCCAATCGAGCATCACCACCAGGCGACTGCGAAAGCCGATCAGAAAGAAGATATGGATGAACAGCCAGAACAGCCAGGCCGGACCGCCCCATAGCTTGAGACGCCCGATTTGCACGACTGCCGCATGGCGGCCGATCGTGGCGAGTGACCCGTAGTCGATGTAGCGGAACGGCCGGCGGGTTTGCCCGACCAGGTCGCGGCGGATGTTGTTCGCCGTCCATCTGCCCATCTGTTTCGCGCCGGGCGCCGTGCCGGGCACCGGCCTGCCGCCGCAAGCGATGCTCGCAAGATCGCCGATGACGAAAACGTCCGGATGCCCGGGAACGCACAAGTCGGGTTCCACCAGCACGCGGCCGGCACGATCAAGCGGGGTGGCAAGGCTGGCGCCCAGCGGCGAGGCGGCGACGCCGGCGGCCCAGATCACGGTGCCGGCGCGCAGCACCTCGCCGCCGTCAATGGTGACGCCGGCGGCGCTGATGTCGGTGACACGGGTGCCGGTGCGCACCTCGACCCCGAGCGCGTGCAGTTGCGCCTGCGCCCTGGCTGACAACTCCGGCGGGTAGGGCGGCAATACCCGGGCGGCGCCTTCGATCAGCAGCACACGCGCCTGGCCGGGGTCGACGCGGCGGAATTCCCTGGAAAGCGTCTGGTGCGCGATTTCGGCCAGGGTGCCGGCCATTTCGACGCCGGTCGGTCCGGCGCCGATGACCGCGAAGGTGAGCCACTGTTCACGCTTGACCGGGTCGGATTCGCGCTCGGCGAACTCGAAGGCAAGCAGTACGCGTTTGCGGATTTCGAAGGCGTCCGCCATCGTCTTCAAGCCCGGCGCGAATCGCGCCCAATGCTCATTCCCGAAGTAACTGTGGGTGGCGCCGGTCGCGACCACCAGGGTGTCGTAGTCAAGCATGCCGCCGTGGGCCAGGCGCACACGCCTGGCCGCGACGTCGACTGCAGTCGCCTCGTCAAGCAGCACCGTGAGGTTCTTCTGGTCCGCAAAAATGTGGCGGATCGGCGCTGCGATGGAAGGCGCCGACAGACCGGCGGTGGCGACTTGATAGAGCAGGGGCTGGAACAGATGGTGATTGCTCTTGTCGATCAGCGTGATCCGCACGGCCGCACGTTTGAGACCCTGTGCGGTCAGCATGCCGCCGAAGCCGCCGCCGAGGATCACGACGTGGTGACCGCGTTCCATGAGAAGAGGGATTACCGAACGCGATGGCTTGACATCAATCGAGCGCGCGCATGGCTTGGCCTGCTCACGGCTTTGCCGCTCCGGCAGCCGACCAGCCACCGCCCAGCGCCTTCATCAGATCGACGCTATAGGCCAGACGCGCCTGGCGATTGCGCACCGCCGCCAGTTCGGCATCGTTCGCGGTTCGCTGCGCGTCGAGCACCTCGAGGTAGCCCGAATAGCCGGCGCTGTTGCGGATTTGCGCGATTTCCAGGGCGCGCCGCGCCGCGCTTAGCCGCAGTTGCAGGCTCGCTTCGCTTTGCGCGGTTTGCTCAAGGTTGCCGAGCGCGTCGGCAACCTCGCGAAATGCGGTCTCCACTGCCTTCTGGTAATTCGCCACCGATTGCCGCGAGCGCGCCTCGGCCTGCTCGACGCGCGCGGTCGCGCGCCCGGCATCGAACAGCGGCAGGGCCAGGCCGAAGCCGAGCGACCAGATCCGCGCGCCTCCGAGCAGCAGGTCGGAGAAGGCCGCGCTTTGCCCGCCGTAGCTGCCGGTCAGCGAGATGGTCGGAAACAGCGCAGCCTTGGCGACGCCAATGCGCGCGTTGGCGGCGACCAACGCCTGTTCGGCCGACCGTACGTCCGGGCGTCGTTCAAGCAGCGCGGAGGGCAGTCCGGCCGGCGGCAATGGCGGCGCCGGCAGTGCGCCCAGCATGCCGCTACCGATCCGGTTGCCGGATTGGCCGGTGAGTTGCGCCAACTGGTGCTCGACGACCTTGCGCTGGCGTGCCAGTTCATCGAGTTGCACCACGGCGTCGGCGCGCGAGATTTCGGCCTGCCGCTGTTCGAGTTCGGAGGCGACGCCGCCGGTCACGCGGTCCTTGATCACCTGCAGGGATTCCGCGCGCGACGCGATGGTGGTGCGCGTCAGCGCGATCTGCGAATCAAGCGAGCGCAAGCTGAAATAGGCCTGCGCAACCGTCCCGGCCAGGGTCAGTCCGACGGTATCGCGGCCATAGCGGCTCGCCAGCGCCTGCGCACGGCTGGCTTCGACCCCGCGCCGCAGGCGGCCCCAGAAGTCGAGCTCGAACGAGGTGGACGCGGCCAGCCGGCGCTCAAGGCGAATGCGCGGCTGCGGGTTGGGCAGCGCGGTGAGCGCGCTGACGCGCGATTCTGAATTGGTGAAGCCAAGGTCGACCTGCGGGTAGAACGTGGTGTCAACCTCGCGCAGGGCCGCTTCGGCCTCCTCCAGTTGCGCCACCGCCAGACGCAGGTCGGCGTTCTTCAGGCGCGCGGCGGCGATCAGCTCATCGAGCAGCGGGTCGTTGAACAGCGTCCACCAGTCGGCGCCGATGCCTTGATTGCCGGCGGCCGAGGCTTCGGGGTAGTCAGGCGGCAGGTCGAACGCCGGGCGCTGATAGTCGGGCCCCACTGGCGCACAGCCAGCGACGGCGACCAGGGCGGCCAACGCCCAGCACAGGTTGCGCTTCATGGTGCGCCCTCCGTACCACTCGCGGCTGTTGGCGTATCGGTCGCCGGACCCGGCGCCGCGTCGTCTGCCGGAATTGCACGGGCCGCGCGGCGGCGTGCGGTCAAGGTGAAGAACAGCGGCACGAAGATGGTGGCGATGAAGGTCGCGGCAAGCATGCCGCCGAATACGCCGGTGCCCATCGAACGGCGCGCGGCGGCGCCCGCGCCGGTCGAAAACACCAGCGGCGCTACGCCCAGCACGAAGGCCAGCGAGGTCATGACGATCGGCCGGAAGCGCAGGCGCGCCGCCTTCAGCGCGGCGTCCAGCGGCGTCATGCCTTCGAGGAAGCCTTGCTGCGCGAATTCGACGATCAGGATCGCGTTCTTGGCGGCCAGCCCGATCAGCACCACCAGGCCGATCTGGAAGTAGATGTCGTTTTCCATGCCGCGCAGCATCACGAAGGTCAGCGCACCGCCGATGGCGAATGGCACCGACAGCAGCACCGCCCACGGCAGCATCCAGCGCTCGTAGAGCGCGGCCAGGATCAGGAACACCATCACCAGCGCCAGACCGAAGGCAAGTGCGGAGGCGCTGCCGGTGCGCTTTTCCTGGAAGGCCTGGCCGGTCCAGGCGATCTGGTAGCCCTGCGGCAGGGTATTGGCGGCGACATCCTCGACCGCGCGGATCGCCTCGCCGGATGAAACGCCGGGGCGCCCCGCGGCCAGCACGCGCGCCGCCAGATAGCCGTTGAAGCGCTCCAGTTGTTCCGGACCGGTGATGTTGCTGGTGACCAAGAGCGCCTTCAAGGGAATCATTTCGCCGCTGGCGGTGGCGCGCACGAATACGTTGCCCAGGTCCTCGGGCCGTGCGCGGTAGGCGGCATCGGCCTGCACCTGCACCCGGTAGGTGCGGCCGAACTTGTTGAAGTCGTTGACGTACAAGGCGCCCATCGTGCTCTGCAGGGCGTCGAACACATCGCTGATCGGCACTCCCAGCGCCAGCGCTTTTTCGCGATCGACCTCGACCCGCAGTTGCGGCGTGGTGGGCCGGTAGAACGAGTTGACGCCGGTCAGTCGCGGATGGACGCGCAGCGCCGTCAGGAAATCCTGGGTCACCGTGAACAAGGCCTTGGGATCGGCGTTGGTGCGGCCCTGCACATAGACTTCGAGGCCACCCGCGGTACCCAGGCCGCGGATTGCCGGCGGCGGGAAGGCCAGCACCAGGCCATCGCGAAAGCCGGCGCCTTTGCGCAAGATGTCGCCGGCCACCTGTTGCGCGGATGTCTCGCGTTTGTCCCAGTCGATCAGCGGCACGAACATGGTCGCCGCATTGGTCTTGTTGCCGCCGCCGATCAGGTCGAAACCGACAATCCCCAGCACATACAGCACCGCCGGGTTGGCCGACACCATTTTTTGCGCCTGCTCGGTGAGGCGCCCGGTCCGTTCGAGGGTCGCGCCGTCGGGCAACTGCACCGAACTGAACACATAGCCCTGGTCCTCCGGCGGCACGAAGCTGCCCGGTACGGTGAGGAACATGGTGACGGTGCCGCCGATGACCGCCAGAAACAGCAGGAGCGAGATGAAGCTGTGGCGGATCGCGGCGCCGACAAAAAACAGGAAGCTCCTGGTCAGCCAGTCAAAGCCCACGTTAAACGGCCGGAAAATCCGCGATTCGTGGTGGCCGCCGGCCTTCATCATGATGGCGCACAGGGCCGGGGTCAGGGTGAGGGCGGTGAAGCCGGAAATCAGTACCGCGATGGCGACTGTGACCGCGAACTGCCGGTACAACTGGCCGGCAATGCCGCCCAGGAAAGCGACCGGCACGAACACCGCGCACAGCACCAGCACGATCGCGACCACCGCGCCGGAGACCTCGCGCATCGCCGCCAGCGAGGCTTCGAACGGGCCCATGCCGTTTTCGCGCATCAGGCGCTCGACGTTTTCCAGCACCACGATGGCATCGTCGACCACGATGCCGATCGCCAGCACCATCGCGAACAGGGTCAGGGTGTTGATCGAGAAACCGACGATCCACAGGCCGGCGAAGGTGCCGATCAGGGAGACCGGCACCGCGATCATCGGAATGATGGTGGCGCGCACGGTCTGCAGGAACAGGTAGACCACCAGCACCACCAGGATCCCGGCCTCGAAAATGGTCTTGACCACTTCCTTGATCGAGGCGTCGACAAAGCGCGTGGTGTCGAACGGCACCGCATAGTCGACATCTTCCGGGAACGCCAGCTTCAGTTCGGCCATGCGCTTCTTCACCAGTTTGGCGACCTCGAGCGCATTGGCGCCGGGTTGCAGGAAGGTGGCCATGCCGATGGTCGGCTTGCCGTCAAGCGTATTGAAGGTGTCGTAGTTTTGCGCGCCCAGTTCGATGCGCGCGATGTCCTTGAGCTTGAGGCTGCCGCCGGGGCCGTCGCCGCGGATCACGATGTCGCCGAATTGTTCGGGTTCGATCAGGCGCCCGGAGGCGGTCACCGTGTACACCAGTGCCTGGCCGGGCGGCGCCGGTTCGGCGCCGATCTTGCCGGCCGCGAACTGCGCGTTCTGGGCGCGCAAGGCGTTGGCCACATCGGTCGGGGTGACGCCAAGCATCGCCATGCGGTCGGGCTTGAGCCAGACCCGCATCGAATAGTCACGCGCCCCGAACACGGTGACGTCCGAGATGCCCGGCACCCGCTTCAAGTCGTCGACCACCGACAGCGAAGCGTAATTGGACAGGTACAGGGTGTCGAATTTCGACTTCGGTGAAGTCAGCGACACCACCAGCAGGATGTCGATCGAACGCTTCTGCACGATCACGCCGCTGCGCCGCACTTCATCAGGCAGGCGCGGCAGCGCCAGCTGCACCCGGTTGTTGACCGTGAATACCGCCTGGTCGACGTTGGTGCCCGGCTCGAAGGTGGTGGTGATGGTGACCGTGCCGTTGGACGACGAGTTGGAACTGAAGAACGACAGCCGCTCGATGCCCGACAACTGTTCCTCGATCGGCGCGGCGACTGTGCGCGCCAGTGTCTCGGCCGAGGCGCCGGGATAGTTGGTGGTGATGGTGACGGTGGGCGGCGCGATTTCCGGGTATTGGGAAACCGGCAGGATGAACGCGGCCACCAGGCCCGCGATGACGATCAGGATCGCAATGACGCCGGCGAATACCGGGCGATAAATGAAGAATCTGGACATTCCGGTCGGCTTTCCTGCTTCAAAAGGCGCTCAACGAGTCCCGGCAGCGCGGACTATCGAACGAAGAGCGATCTTGTTTCGCCATAGGTTTCAGGCGGCGTTGGTCACGGTCGGCCGGTTCAAGGGCCGGCTCAACCGGCTTTTTTGGCGTCGGGTACGGCCGGGGCAGGTGTTGCGGCCGGCGGCGCGCCGGCCGCCTTGCCATCACCGCCCTTGCCGGCGGCACCCGGCGCCTGCGGCTGCACAGTGACGCCGGGGCGCAGTCGCAACAGGTTGTCGGTGATCAGCTTGTCGCCGGGTTTCAAGCCACCCAGGATGATCCAGTCGGTGCCGAGCCAGGAACCGGTTTCCACCGGTCGCGGCGTCGCCTTGTTTTCCGCGCCCAGGGTCCAGACAAACCGCCCCTGGTCGCCCTGCAGCACGGCGCTTTGCGGCACCACGAAGGCTTCGCGGCTGCCGGCCACCACCTGGGCGCGCACGAACTGGCCGGGCAACAGGCTCAAGTCCGGGTTGGCGAACTCGGCGCGCAATTGCACCGTGCCCAGGCGCGTATCGACACTCGACCCGGCGAAATTGAGGCGCCCTGCTACGCCATGCTGCTTGCCGTTGGGCAGTAGCAAACGCACTTCGTTGCCGCGCCCCCCCTGGCGGCCAGCGCGCACGATCTGCAGTTCCGCCTCCGACAGCGCGAAGCGCACCCACAAGGGGTCGGTTTGCGACACCGTCGTCAACAGGCTGGCGTCGCTGGCGGTGCCGAGCAGGCTGCCCTGCGAGCGCAGGGCACGGCCGGTGACGCCGGCAATCGGCGCGGTCACCGCGGTGTACGAAAGGTTGAGCTCGGCCTCACGGACCCGTGCTTCGGCCGCCTGCAAGGCCGCAGTCGAGGTCTTGTAGCCGGAAGCGGCATCATCGGCCTCGCGCTGGCTGATGGCGCGTTTGGCCACCAGATCCTTCAGCCGCTCGGCCTCGCGCTGCGCCTGCTCGTTGCGCGCCCGCTCTTGCGCAAGCGCGGCCCGGGCCTGTGCCAGCGCGATTTCGAACGGCGCGCGGTCAATCTGGAATAGCGGCGCGCCGGCGCGCACCGGGCTGCCTTCGGCATACAACACCCGCTGCAGCACGCCGGCGACCCGCGCCCGCACCTCGACTTCCTTCGATCCTTCGGTCCGCCCGACCGCTTCGATCAGCACCGGCACTTCGCGCGGCGCTACCGTGATCACCGTGACGGTTGGCGGCGGCGGCGTCGGCGCCGCCGGCGGTTCGCTCTTGCCGCAGGCCGCCAGCAGGGCGCCGATGATGATGGCGAATGGTGAAACGGGGTGGATCGATTGCAACAGTCGCATGGGGCAAAGTCCGGAAGCGTGCCAGGCCGCGGCAAGCCGGCAGCGGGTGGCAGCCTGGCGTCGAGCGGCGGCCGCGCCGTACCAACCGCGCCGCGACCCCGAAACAAGGGGAGGTGACACCGTAAAGCCTGCACTTTACTGCACTGCGCGCATCTACAATGTGCCGCAGCTTCATTGCGCAACCCGCAGTTACTTTCAACCGCAGTTTCAAGCCCGAGCCTACCATGCAAGCCATTGCCGTCATTTCACCCCTTCCGGTCACCGATCCCGCCTGTTTTGTCGATATCGAGTTGCCCGATCCCGTACCACGGCCGCACGACCTGGTGGTTGCGGTCGAGGCCATTTCGGTCAATCCGGTCGACTGCAAGCAGCGCACGATCAAGGCGCGGGCAGAAGGCTCGCCGCGCGTGCTGGGCTATGACGCGGCTGGCGTGGTGCAGGCGGTCGGTGCGGCGGTGACCCTGTTCAAGCCAGGCGACCGGGTGTTTTATGCGGGCGATGTCACCCGCCCGGGCACCAACAGCCGCCTGCACGCAGTTGACGAGCGGATCGTCGGACCGATGCCGGCCAGCCTCGACTTCGCAGCCGCCGCGGCCCTGCCGCTGACCGCGATTACCGCCTGGGAATCGCTGTTCGACCGTCTCAAGGTGAGCGCGCCGCCGCGCGCCCAGCCGCGCAAGTCGCTGTTGATCATCGGTGGCGCCGGCGGGGTCGGCTCGATCGCCATCCAGCTGGCGGCCAAGGTTGCCGGGCTTTCGGTGATCGCCACCGCGTCGCGGCCGGAATCGGCCCAGTGGTGCCGCGACCTTGGCGCCGGCGCGATCGCCGATCATTCGGGTGACCTGGTCGCCGCAGTGCGCGCTACCGGCCACACCCAGGTCGACTATGTGATGCTATTGAACGACGGCGAGCGCAATTTCGCAGCGGCGGCCGAACTGCTGGCGCCGCTGGGAGGCATCTGCTCGATCCTGCGGGTCAACGCACTGCTCGACGTGGCGCGGCTGATGGGCAAGAGCTGCAGCCTGTCGTGGGAATTCATGTTCACCCGGCCGGCGCAGGCAACACCGGACATGATCGAGCAGCATTACTTGCTGGGCGAGGTCGCGCGGCTGGTGGATCAGGGGGTGATTCGCAGCACCGTCAATCGCGTGCTGTCGCCGATCAATGCGGCGACCCTGCGCGAGGCGCATGCGTTGGTCGAGGCAGGGCGCAGTATTGGCAAGGTGGTGTTGCAGGGCTGGGGTTGATGCAAATGCGCTGACGCCGCGACAGGCATGCTGCCGGCGTCAGCGCATGACTATTGCTTGATGCGCGTCAAGGCGCCGCGCCGCGCTGCGCGCATGATAGCGACATGCCTGAATCCGGCGCCTCGCTTGGCGAATCGAGCTTCCACTCGCGGGGTCAAGCGCAAGCTGCCGATCTGCGCCGCGTGGCCATCGTTGCAACTTTCGAAAGGGCGGGACATGAACGCATCAGGTGGGAGCGACAGCGGACCCAGTGTGCAATTCGATCTGCAGCGGGTCAACCGCCTGGTGGCCGATCTCGAGGCCGAGATCGCGCGCGCGCCGGCGGACACGCCGGGCGTCAAGGACCTGCGCGAGGAGATCGAAACCCTGCGTGCGGTGCTCAATTCACCGAAGACCAAGCATCACTGGATCGCCGACAGCCTGCACGCGGTGCGCGACGCCGCCCAGGCCGTGCGTGGCGAGGTGGTGCGCGAAAGCGTCTACCTGGCCGAAATCGGACGCATCCTCGGCTTGTAGGCGGCAATCCGGTCACGCCGCATAGGCATTGGCGGCCCAGGCATCCTGGCTTTCGCGATCCTCGAGAACATCGCTCAACAGCATCAACTCGCTCATCACCTCGCGATTGAATCCGGCGCGGTCGTTGCGCTCGGTGACGATCAGGCGATGGAGATAGTCCTGCCCTTCCCGCGAGCGCCAGGTTGCGGTCAGCTTCTTGAGGATATCGGGGTGATAGTCTTCCAGCGCGGTGCGCATGGAACGGTTCGATGCCCGTCTTTGGGCGGGCGGCGGTGCCCGTCTGGCGAACGAATCCTCGATCAGCTCCGGATTGATTTCGACCATTGGCGCCAGATCGGGCTTGCGCAACAACGAGACCTCGGCTTCGGCCGCCGCCGCCACCTGATCGTCGAGGCAGGCGAAGGCGGCAGTGATGCCGAGATCGATGCCCGGCTTCGGGGCAGGCAGCGGCGGGGTGCAAAGTGCAGCCAGTTTTTGCGTCTTCGCAAAGTGTTCGGCCGCCGGTCGCAGGCAGTCGCCGCCGCTGGTTCGCGCCAGTGCGGCTTCGAGCGCCGCCACACGCGCCTCGAGGCGGGCGATGCGTAGCTCCGCGGCTTGCTCGTTTTCCTGCAGAAGCGTGAACATCGCTTGCCCCCGGTGCGCCGGCGAACGACGGCGTGCGTTGATTACGACCTTGTGGCCGCGAACTTGAGGGATCGATCGCATGCACGCGGACCGCTGTCCACCACTTCTGCGGACAGAGCGTTTCGCGGCGGCCGTCGCCGTGGCGCGGATAGCGGCGCCGGTCGGCGGCCGGCTTGACGCAAGCGGCAGGCGCGCGATGCTACGGGTGGATCAAGCGCAGAAATACTGCAGGCGCGTGGTGCGGTGCGGCACGAAAATTGCAACAAGTGCTAATGTAGTACCGCAACTGCTCATATGCTGCAAAATATGCCATTGCCCGAGTTCAGCAAAGCCAAAATATCATGACCTCCACGCCTTCCACTGAAGCAAACGACATCCCGCAGGGACAGCGAATCCAGGAGCCCTACCTCAACAATCTGCGCAAGATCCGGCGCACGGTGGTGATTTACCTGGTCAACGGCGTCAAACTCGCCGGTCGCATCACCTCTTTTGATCAGCACACGGTCGCGCTAGACGGCAACGAGCGGCAGGTCATCAACAAGCACGCGATTGCCACCGTCATGCTGGCACCCCCGCGTTCGGCGGCACGCAAGCCGCGCGACCCGAATATCGTACGGCGCAACCACCTTGGTTTGCCAATCAAGGACGCCGGGTCGAACACACCGGTGGTGACCGTCAGGCCGGCGCGGCGGACGGTGGCGCCCGGCTGAGCGTCGCGGCAGGCGCGCGGGCGCAGCAGTGATCGCGGCAGCGGTGCCGGACGATCGCCCGAATCTGCTACCTCATCCAGTCAACGATTGCCATGGAGTCGCGATCGAACACCAGCATGATGAGTGCGTAGCGGCAATCGAGCGGGATGAACACCAGTTTTCGTTGCGGGTGCGCGGCGCGTACCCGCGCAAGTTCCGCGGCGATCTCGGGATTGCCGCGCGCCATGTCGTCAATATTTGCGGAATCGCGCGCGATGCGGTCGAAATTGACGGTGTCGAGTTTGCGATACAGCGCACCGTGATGGGTAATTGACGGCCCGCCTGAGGCCATGATGTCGAACAGTCGCTTGCGCTCCTGACGGTCGACCGGAAGTTGCGCCACCACCGGCACCGGAGCGCGCCCCCCGGCCGCGATTGCTTCCGGCACCGCCATGTCGGGCGTGGCGCGCCGGATGTCGCGCCAATGGATCGAATAAAACGTTTTTTCAGCGTACACGATGAAGGCCGGGCGATACGCCACCATGACCCAGGCGCCGTAGGCGAATGCAAGCGCCTGCAAGAGCGCGATGATCGCGAGGTCGCGGCGCAGTTCTTTCTTGCCGCGGTCGAAGACGATCAGGGTGAGGAGCGGCCCGACCACCACGTCAACGAGCACAATCAGGCGCAGCACCTGCCAGCCGCCGTCGACCATGAAGAATGGCGGCGGGTACCACCACATGAACATCAGCGCGGCCAGCGTGCCGACCGCGCACAGGCTCAAGCCCAGATGGATGGTGAAGGCCAGCGCCTTGCCGGAGGCGCGCAAGTCGGTCATGCGGGTGCGGATCGAAGTTGACGTTCCAGGCACGGTGCGGCGCAGGGTAGAGGCGTCAGGTGGCTTCGCGATGAGGAGCGATTATGCATGAGCTTGCCGCCAGACAGCTTCGCAGCAGCGCGGAAAAACGGCCGCTGTTCGCCGGCCGATGGCTCGCGGTGCGGCGATGCCGAACCCGACCCGCAAGGTGCGGAAAAAATCCGATTGCGCCGTGCTCTGCAGGCGTGATTCGCGAGTGGACCAGGATCCGGTCCTGACCCGCTCACGCGGATTTCCTGCTGCGCTTTCAGCCCTTGCGCGGCACCGCTGCCAGCGCCGCTTTCACCTTGTCCGGCGTGAACGGCACCGAGCGCATGCGCGCTCCGGTGGCGTCGAACACCGCGTTGGCGATCGCCGGCGGAATTACCACCGCAGTGGGTTCGCCGACGCCCCACGCCACCTCGCCGGGCCGGTCGATCAGTTCGATGTCGACTTTCGGCATCTCGGGGAAGCGCATGATCGGATAGGTCGCCCAGTCGACGCTGGTGACGCGGTCGCGCTCCCATTGCACCTCTTCGATCAACGTGCGGCTCACCGTTTGCAATGCACCGCCTTCAACCTGGTTGGCGACGCCATCCGGGTTGATCATCTGGCCGCAGTCATGGCCGATGCACAGGCGCGTCACCCGGATGGCGCCGCTGTCGCGATTGACTTCCACTTCGGCGACTGCCGCCACGTAGGTGATCGCATTGTTGTAGCGGGTGTAGGCGATGCCGCGACCCTTGACGAGGTTGCCGCTGCCGGCCTCCGGGTTGGGGCCGACGCGGCTTTTCCAGTCGGCCAGTTTCATCGCCGCGCGGATCACCGCCTCGGCGCGCGGGTCTTTCAGGTGCTTCAGGCGGAATTCCGCCGGGTCGATGCCGGCCGCGGCCGCCAGTTCATCAGTGAAGCCCTCGTTGGCGAAACTGTTTTCGATGCGCCCGGGGCTGCGCAAATGCGAAGAACGGAAAAACGCTTCGGTGATGTGGTGGGTGTCGACCCGCACATTGGGCGACGCATAAGGCTGCGCCGCGTTCTGGAACAGGAAACCGACCCAGTTGCCGGGTTTTGGCTGGCCAGTCTCGGTGGCGGCCAGCAGCGGAAAGTCGAGCGGTTTGAACGCTGCGATGTGGTTCAGCGCGATATAGAAATCGGCATTCCAGGACACGATGTTGCCTTTGTCATCCAGGCCGCCCTCGAAGTCGATGGCGCGCGGCGGGCTTTTCGGTGCACGCGCGGTTTCGTCGTCGCGCATCCACTGCACCCGCACCGACTTGCCGGTCAACGTGGCGATCAGCGCCGCATCGGCGGTGGCGTCTTCGTGACCGTTGCGACCATAGCAGCCGGCGCCGTCCAGGTACAGGAGCCGAATGTCGGCCTTGGGAACACCGGTGATGCCGGCGATCTCATCCTGCATCGAATGGGTGGCCTGCGAGGCGCTCCACAGGGTGAGCTTGTTGTTTTTGTATTCGGCCACCGCACACGAGGGGCCGATCGAGGCATGGGTCTGCACCGCGAAGTCGTAACTCGCCTTCACCCGTTTGGCCGCGGTGGCCAGGGCGGCTGGCGCATCGCCGACCTTTTGCGTGGCTTCCTTCTTGGTCACCGGGCGCTGCCGCCAGGTTTCGAACACGGTGCGCTTTTCCGGCAGCGTCACGCCGCCGCTCCAGCTTACCTTGAGCGCACGCGCCGCCTTGACCGCGGCCCATTCGTTTTTCGCCAGCACGGCGACGAAATCACCCTTGCGCACGGTCTGCACGAAGCCGCCGATCCGGCGTGCGGCGCTGTCATCGACCGCGGCCACGCGGGCGCCGAAGATTGCCGGCCGGATCACCCGCGCGTGCAGCATGCCGGGCAGGCGGAAGTCATGCACATAGGTGTATTCGCCGTTGACCTTGGCTGGAATGTCCACTCGCGGGATCGACTTGCCCACCACCTTGTAGTCGGTGTGCTTCTTGACCGCGATCTTGGGGTCGACCTTGATCCGAAAACCGTCGCCGATCAGCTCGGAATACGCGGCAAAGCGTGACGGGTTGCCCTTGAGGCGGACCACACCGTCGGTCACCACCAGGTCGGCCACGAGAGTGCCGAGGCGCTCGGCGGCGCGCGCCAGCAATGCCGCGCGCGCGCTGGCGGCGGCGCGGCGCAATTCGGCTCCGCCCTGGGCGATGGTGAGATTGGCGCCGGTCAGCCACTGATCGGGCGTGGTACCGGTGTCGCCCATCACCATGTCGATGCTTTCGAACGGCACATCGAGTTCGTCAGCGGCGATTTGCGCCAGCGCTGTCCGGGTACCGGTGCCAAGATCCACCTTGCCACTGAACACGGTGACGCGTCCATCGCGGCCGATGGCCAGCCAGGCATCGAGCGCCTCCTTGTCAACGGACTTGGGTGGCATGAGCGCGGTACGGCCGGCATGCGCTTCTGCGCTGCCATAGCTGAAGCCAACCACCAGCGCTCCGGCGGTCCTGAGGAATTCCCTGCGGTCGATATGCATGATCGGCTCCCTCAGGCGGTGGTGCGCGCCGCACGCCTGACGGCAGCGGCGATGCGTTGATGGGTGCCGCAGCGGCACAGGTTGCCCGCTAGCGCTTCCCTGATCTGGCCCTCGCTCGGGTTCCTGTTCTTGTTCAGTAGCGACGCGGCGCTCATGATCATTCCGTTGACGCAGTAGCCGCACTGCACCGCCTGCTCGGCGACGAAGGCGGTTTGCAAGGGGTGGGGCCTGGTTGCCGACCCCAGGCCTTCAAGGGTGGTGACCGCCGCCCCCTTCACCGCGGACACCGGGAGCGTGCAGGAACGCACCGCCTCGCCATTGAGATGCACGGTGCAGGCGCCGCACTGGCCCAGGCCGCAACCGAACTTCGGGCCGTGCAATTCGAGGTTGTCGCGAAGAACGTAGAGCAGCGGCGCGTCGGCGTCAGCGTCGACGCTGCGCGTCTTTCCATTCACCTTGAGGGCGTACTTGGGCATCGGGGTCTCCTCCTGAATTTGACTATTTGCGCCGGTCCGCCCAGGAAAAATGCGACAAGAAACAGAACAGGACAACCGGAAACCGGCAGATTCTGCGCAAAATCGCTGCGGCGCGGAATTCACGTTTGGTTGAGCTATCCTCAACCAGCCGTTGAGGATAAGATCGGATCATGATCAACCTGTCCCGCTTCGATCTGGTGTCGCTGCGCATTTTCGTCGCAGTGGTGGATGCCGGCAGCCTCACCGGCGGCGCCGGCCGCTATGGCATCTCGCTGGCGGCCGCCAGCAAGCGTGTGGTCGAACTGGAGCGCGAAACCGGCACGTCCCTCCTGGACCGCGGCAAGAAAGGCGTGCTGCCGACACCGGCCGGCCAGACCTTGTATCGCCATGCGCTGCGTCTGGTGGCTGATCTGGAAAATCTGGCGGTGGCAATGGGTGACTATGGCCGCGGCGTGCGCGCGCATGTGCGCCTGTGGGCCAACACCTCGGCGGTCAATGGTTTCCTGGTTGAGCCACTGGCGAAATACCTGAACCTGCATCCCGCCACCAAGGTCGATCTGGAGGAGGCCTTGAGTGACGCTGTGGTGCGCGCGGTGGCAAGCGGTGCGGCTGACCTGGGCATCTTTGCCGAAAACATCCCGGCAGCAGGGCTGGTCACGGCGCCCTGCGACACCGATGAACTGGTGCTGCTGTTGCCCAAGCGCCACCCACTTGCGGGACGCCGCCGGGTACGTTTCGCGGAGGCGATCGACTTCGACTTCATCGGCCTGGAGCGCAGTTCCTCTCTGCTGCGCCTTCTGGGTGGCGAGGCGGCGGCGCTCGGCCGCTCGCTCAAGGTGCGGGTGCAGGTGCGCAGCTTCGATGCCATGTGCCGCATGATCGCGCGCGGCATCGGCATCGGCGTGTTGCCGGATACAGCGGCCGGGCCGCATGTGGCCTCGATGAAACTGGCGCGCGTGCGCCTGCAGGAGCCGTGGGCGACGCGGCGCATGCTGCTCGGGCATCGCGGCCTGGAAGCACTGGCGCCGCCGGCGCGGGAACTGGCGGACGCCATCCTCGCGCACGGGCGGGCCTGATGCGCGACGCCGTACCGGTTTGCAACGGCGGGCTTACTGCACCATCGTGCACTGCAGGTCGGCACCGACGGTGAGCGCGCCGGGGTACTGGGTCTTGAGTTCCTCGATGGCGGCGTCCAGGTTGAATACCCCGATGTGGCTGACGATCAGCCGGCCGACCCCGGCCTCGCGCGCGACCCGGCCGATCATCGCAGGCGCGGCGTGCAGCGGGTTGGTGGTGCCGGCGGCAATCGCCATGTGCATGATCAGCACATTGGCGCCGCGGGCGAACTCGGTGAAGCGCGGGTTGGTGCCGTTCTGGTCGGAACTGAACACCACCGACACGCCGCGCGTCTGCACGCGATACGCCACCGCGGGAATGTTGCCATGGGGAATGGTCAGTGCGGTGACCACCATGCCGTCGCGGTCGAACACGGTGACCGGCTCGTTCTTGCCCACATCCACGGTGCTGATGTCAAGCTTGACCCCGCCGCCCACGCCGGGCACCGGCGGCGCACCCATGCTGGTGCCGAGCACCTGGAAGGCGCCGGTTTTCGCGTCGAACAAGCGGCCCAGGAACTCCTGCATGCCGGGCACCAGCGCGTTGCCCGAGGGACCGACGATCGGCAGCGGCTCCTTGCGCGTGAAGCTGCTCAGCCACAAGAGTGCCGGCAGGTCGGAGACGTGGTCGGGATGGAAATGACTCATCGCTGCCAGCGAGATGTCCGCCAGTTTGGCCTCGGCCTGGCCGAAGCGCAGAAATGCGCCGCCGCCCATGTCCACCACCATCCTTGCGCGACCATCGATCCACAGCAGGTAGCTTGACGACGCGCGGTCCTTGTTCAGCGCCGGGCCGCCGGACCCCAGAATCTGCACCGCCACCGGGCCGGCATTGCAGCTTTGCGACCAGCCGGTCTGTGGCAGCGCGAGCAGTGCCGTGAGTATGGCGAACAGCATTCGTTTCATGTTTATCCTTCAAGGTGAACGGGTCAAACAGGCGGCGCCGGAAAAGGCGTCGACCGACGAGGCCGCGATGTCGATCAGGGTGCGGCCGGCTCCATGCCTTTGGCGCGGATCACCACCGCGGCTTCCGGCGTGCGCATGAAATTGATCAGGGCGCGCGCCGCCTCCGCTTCCCTGGTGCCGCCCATGACCACTGCCGCGAACGGCGTCGTCAGGCCGAGATCACCGGGCAGCGGCCCGACGATTTCCATCGCTGCCACCGGCGCGAATTCCTGCAATTGGTTGAGGCCCATGTTGACCCCGGTGGTGGCGACGATCTGCTCGATCCCGGCCGTGCCGGCGGCCTTGGTGTAGACGGTCTTGCGTTTCATTTCCTCGGCGATGCCAAGCTTGTCGAATACCTTCAGCAGATGCGGGGTCACGAATCCGCCCTGCGCCGGATCGGAGATGAAGATCGATTGCGCCGCCAGCAGGGATTGCCTGAAAGCTTCAGGCGACGAGATGTCGGGTCGCGGTGTGCCGCGGCGCACCGCGACACCGACGCTGGAGCGCGCCACCGGGCGAACCTCGGCCTCCGACGCCTTGCCCTGCTTGACCAGCGCGGCGATGCCCTGGCCGGGCAGCAGGATCACATCGGCGGTTTCGCCCGCGTCGAGGCGCTTCATGATGCCGCCCAGCACATCGACGGTCAGCATCAGCTTGTGCCCGGTCGCACGCTCGAACTTCGGCACCAGGTCAGCGGTGATTTCCTGCATCGCCACCGCACTGAATACTTTCAGTTCGGCGGCCGCAGCGGCGTTGGCCGCCACCAGAAGCAACGCGCCGATCGCCGCCACTGCTTGAATTCCGTGAGCTTTCATCCGGGGTCTCCTCCTTGTTGTGCTTGTACCGCCCGGTCCGAATTATGCTGTGCTTTAACCGCCGTGTCCGAATCATGCGTCGAAACTGCCGTTACACAGCAACACTTGCGGCGCTTATCGGTTGCGATCGGATGCCGGTCCTGCGGGCAGGGGAAATCTCTGCTTGCGCAGCGCAGCGTCTTCGATCTCCGCTTTCACCCGACCGCCCTTCGCCGCCGCGACCAGCGCTGCGTGGTCGGCCTCGTTGCGGTCCGCGTACTTGTGGGCGAACGCACCGATCGCGCGGTCGAACACGTCGCTCTTGCCGAGGTATCCGGCGATCAGGGCCGGGTCGCCCGAACGGGCGTGGGCGCGCGCCAGCACCCAGCCGCAACCTTCGGCGTATTCGACGAATTCCTCGGCCGCCATGTTTTCGAAATCCAGTGCCACCTTCATGTCGCGCAACTGGCGCACGTAGAAGTCCGCCTTGAGCGAATCGACATGCGAGAAGCCGAGGAAAATATCGCTTTGCGACTGCATCAGGCGCTGGCCCACCACCACCCGCAGGCCATGGTTGTGATAGCAGCTGGCGCCGGCGAATGGCTCGTACACCGAGGCACGGGCCTCCTTGAACTGCAGCACCAGCGGGTGGCCGTCGTCGGCCATCAGAAGCGCGATCGCGCAGCGGGTGCCGACGCTGCCCACGCCGACCACCTTGACGGCGACATCAGCTAAGCGAAAGTGGTCGAGCAGCTTGCGCCGTTCTTCCGGCAGGCTCCCGACATAGTGTTTCCAGAAGCGGCGGATTTCCTGGTGGAAGTCTTCGCGGCCGCGCGGGTGGTAGATCAGGGGTGGCTGATCGATGAAGCGCGGCTCGCTGCCGCTGGTGTCGGCCAGTTTTTCCAATGCCACCGCGGAATTGCGGCGACCGGCATCGCGCAGCAGTTTCTCGCGGCGGCGCCGGGTGGCCGGACTTCTGGAAATCTGCACCAGGGTGTTCACATCGACCTTGGCGTACCAGAGTTCGAGCACGCCGGCTTGAGCGTATTCGAGCATGCGCAGGCGGTAGCTGCGCGCCACCGCCTGCGCCGCCTCGAGGCAGTCGCGCTCGGGAATGCCCTGGTCGCGCGCGGCGATCACAAAGCTTGTGGCCAGGCGCTTGAGATCCCATTCGAACGGGCCCGGCAGGGTTTCGTCAAAATCGTTGATGCCGAACAGCAGTTCGCGCTCCGGGCTGGCGTAGCCGCCGAAGTTGTTGAGATGGCAGTCGCCGCACAACTGGGTGATGATGCCGCTGTGCGGCGCGTAGCCAAGGTCGTGTGCCATCACCGCCGCGGCGCCGCGCATGAAGGCGAATGGCGAGTGCAGCATGCGTCCATAGCGAATCGGTATCAGGTTCTTCAGACGGCCGTGGTTCGATTGTTCAAGCAGATGCAGCACGTCGCGATCCGGGGTGGCAAGGACCGCATGCGCTGAACGCGCCAACGCACGCCGCAATGCGCGGCCGTCGGCAAGACGTTCCGCGCGCGTTCGGGTAAATGGTTGCGGGGCAGGCGCAGGGCGCGCGGCATTCGCTGGTGTGGCGCCGCTGCCGGCCATGCTGCGGCGTCCGGTCATCGGTTCAGGCGAACGGCTCGTTGCGTTCTGCTCGCTGACGAACCAGTTGCGGCACCTTGAAGCGCTCGCCAAACCTTGCCGCCAGCGCATCGGCGTTCTTCACGAAATCGGCCAGACCTTCGCTGTTGATGAACTGCAAGGCACCGCCGGTCCAGCTGGGAAAGCCGATGCCGAAGATCGAACCGATGTTGGCATCGTGCACCGTCATCAGCACGCCTTCCTCCAGGCAACGCGCGGTTTCGATCGCCTGCCGGTACAGAAAACGCTGTTTGAGTTCGTCCAAGTCCCAGGCGACGCCATCGCGTGCGAACTGTTTCAGGCCCGGCCACAGGGTTTTTTTGCCGTCCGCGGGGTAGTCATAGAAGCCGCCGCCGCCGGCGCGCCCGGGGCGTTTGAATTCGTTGACCATCCGTTCGAACAAGGCTTCGCCCGGTTGCGCGATGTAGGCTTTTCCTTCGGCGGCGAGGTCGGCGCGGGTCTGGTTCATCACATGCACCGACAGGCTCATCGAGGTTTCGTCGATCACCGCCAGCGGGCCCACCGGCATGCCGGCGGCGCGAGCGGCATTTTCGATCACCGCCGCCGGAATGCCTTCCTCGACCATGCAGGCGCCTTCGCGCACGAAGGTGCCGAAGGTGCGGCTGGTGTAGAAGCCGCGGCTGTCGTTGACCACAATCGGCGTCTTGCCGATCTGCTGCACGTAGTCGTAGGCGCGGGCCAGGGTCTCGGCGTCGGTCTTCTCGCCCTTGATGATTTCCACCAGCGCCATCTTGTCGACCGGCGAGAAGAAATGCAGGCCGATGAATTTTTCCGGTCGGGCCGAGGCTTGCGCCAGGCCGCTGATCGGCAAGGTCGAGGTGTTGGAGGCGAAAAAGCCGCCGGGCGCAAGTTTCGCTTCGGCGTCCTTCGTGACTTGCGCCTTGAGGTCGCGTTTTTCGAACACCGCTTCGATGATCAGGTCGCAGCCTGCCAGGTCGTCATTGGAAGCGGTCGGCGTGATCAATGACAAGGTGTGACCGGCACGTACTTCATCCATTCGCCCCTGCTTGATGCGGCGATCGAGCAGTTGCGCGGTGTAGCGTTTGCCTTTGTCAGCGGCTTCCTGCGAAACATCCTTGAGCACGCAGGCGACGCCGCGACTGGCATTGGCCCAGGCGATGCCGGAGCCCATCATGCCGGCGCCTAGAATGCCGACCCTGGTGGCTTTCCATTTCGGGATGTCTTTCGGCCGCGAAGCGCCGCTCCGGATCGCGGTCTGGTTGAAAAACATCGTGATCAGGTTCTTGGCGACCTTGCCCACCGCCAGCTTGATCAGGTAGCGGCTTTCGATGCGCGTCGCGGTATCGAAATCGACCCGCGCGCCTTCCACCGCACAGGCCATGATGGCTTCCGGCGCCGGCAGCAGGCCGCGGGTCTTGGCGCTGGTGATGGCCGGCGCGATGGCCAGCATTTGCGCGATTTTCGGATTGTCCGGCCCGCCACCGGGCATCCGGTAACCCTTCACATCCCATGGCTGCTGCGCCGTCGGGTTGGCGCGGATCCAGGCCCGCGCCCGGGCCAGCATGTCTTCAACCGATTCGGCCAGTTCCTGCACCAGGCCCAATTCGAACGCCTCGCGCGGGCTGAAGGTCTTGCCTTCCATCAGGATCGGCAACGCCGCTTCCAGCCCCAGCATGCGCACCAGCTTGGTCACACCGCAGGCGCCCGGCAACAGGCCGAGCGTGACTTCCGGCAAGCCCAGCGTGATGCGACCCTCGTCGAGCGCGATACGGCAATGGGCCGCCAGCGCAAGCTCCCAGCCACCGCCCAGTGCCGCACCGGCAACGGCGGCCACCACCGGCCGGCCGCAGGTTTCCAGGCGTCGGAAGTCGCGCTTGGTCTGCTCGATCTCCTTGTACCAGCGCGGGCCATCGGCTTCGGTGAGCTTCAACACGTCTTTCAATTCGGCGCCTGCGAAAAAGGTTTTCTTGGCCGAGACCAGGATCACGCCGGTGATCTTGTCCTTGTCGGCGACGATGCGGTCGACCGCTTCGGTCAGGGCGTTGGTCCAGGCCTGGGTCATGGTGTTGACCGGCGCGCCGGGCGCGTCGAAGGTCAGGGTGACGATGCCTTCGGCATCGGTGTCATAGCGGATCGGGTTCATGGTCTGGGTTTGGATTTTGAAGGGTTGGTTGATTTCGGGAACGTGCGGATCGGGCGAACCCGGCTGTTACGCGCCTGCGGCGGCAATCGCGGCGGGCTGGCGTTCGGCGAACACGCGGCGCATGGTGGCGGCGAACGGCCGCACCTCGGCGCCGTCGAGAATGCCATGCGCCTTGAGCCTTTCGTGCAGGGCCGGCAGATGATAGTGCGGCACCGCCGGGTACAGGTGATGCTCGAGGTGATAGTTGACATGGTGCGGAAACAGCGCCGCCCGCGCCCACAGCGGCAGTTCGATATTGGTGCGCGCCGCGCCAAGCGGCGTGCTGGTGTCGGAGGGCGCGCCGTGCTCTGCCACCGCGCGCAGGCGCAGGATCACCGCCTGCACGGTGATTGCCGGGAGGATCCACAACACCAGGTATTCGATGCCGAAGCTGGAGGCGAACATCGCCACCGGCATGGCGATGTGAAAGGCGACCACTACCCAGCGATCGGCGAGCGCCATGTCACGCAGGCGGTCGGTGGTGTCATCGAGCGGTTTCTGCTTTTGGCCGGTGCCTGCGTTCATCGCCGGCGCGCCGAAAAAATACAGGTAGTTGCGCCAGGCGGTGAGACCGGCGGCGTCCTTGAGCAGCTTTTTCACCAGGTACATCCTGCCGCGCGGATAGCCGGCCATCAGCGCCAGATCGGGGTCGATCGCCTCGTACAGGTTGTTGTGATGCACGCGGTGCACGATGCGGTATGAATAGGTCGAGACGCCGATCAGCATGCCGGCGATGCGCCCGACCACATCGTTCGCCGTGCGACTGGCGAACAGCCGGTAGTGGGTCGACTCGTGGGAAATGATCGCCAGCGCGTGCTGCCAGCAACCGGTGAGCAAAACCGCGACAAGCACCATGCAGAGCCCAAGCCATGGCAGGGCGCCGGTTCCGGCGGTGGTCAGGTTCAGACCCAGCAAGCCGATGGCGATGGTGGCGACCGCCAGGCTGATGGTCTGAGACAGCGCCAGCAGGCTGCGCCAATTCGACAGTTGCGTCAGCGGTGCCAGTTCGGCTGCCGGCAGGCGACGCCGCACGTTGCGGTCGCGAAACTCCTCGCCCTTGCGAACCGGGGTTTCGAGTGCCGTGGTGGCAAGTATCGATTCACTCATTGCGGTCCTGTGCGAAAATGCCCGGCCTGGATGCCGCCCGAAATGCCGGCACGGTCATGCAAGCGCAACCAGACAGGGCGGCGAAAGGCCGATTATGAGCGCAATGCATGCGCGACGAAATCGAGCCGGTCCTGACCGAAATGCATCTGGCTGCCGACAAACATGGTTGGCGCGCCGAAGGCGCCGCGCGCCACCGCTTCTTCGGTGTTGGCGATCAGCCCCTGCTTGACCGCAGGGTCGGCGATCAGCGCTTCGAATGCGGCGGCGTCCAGGCCGGCGGCAGTCAGCACGCCGGTGATGACCGCCGGGTCGCCCATGGCGAGTCCGCGGCCGAAAATGGCCTCGTAGACCGCCTTGACATAGCGCTCGAAATCCGCTGGGTGGCGCATCTGCATGCCGACCGCGCCGCGCATCAGCGGCAACGTGTTGACCGGGAAACTGGCCGGGAAATTGAGCGGCACGCCGTAACGCGCGGCGAAGCGCGCCAGGTCGGCCATCATCCACTTGCCTTTCGCAGCCACCGAGATCGGGCTGGCATTGCCGGCTGCCTTGAACACCCCGCCCAGGAGCATCGGTCGCCAGACGATGGCGGCGCCGGCGGCCGCGGCGATCGTCGGCAACTGGGTCCAGGCCAGGTAGGCCGCCGGGCTGCCGAAATCGAAAAAGAACTCAACTTGTTTGCCCATCATCGTCTCCTTGAGGTTGGAATGTTGGTGTGCGA
The DNA here is from genome assembly GCA_031423955.1 of Burkholderiales bacterium. Taxonomy (GTDB): domain Bacteria; phylum Pseudomonadota; class Gammaproteobacteria; order Burkholderiales; family JAEUOS01; genus JAEUOS01. Next base: position 18,746 of record JANPGJ010000686.1, on the reverse strand, counting down.
GTGTCACCGCTTCAGCATCTTGCAGGCCGCCCAATGGTCGCAACCGCCGCCACGGTCTGACAACTCGGATTCATGGACGCATGCCGAACGCCGACGGTCCGGGCGCGCGCAGCGGCGCGGCGAGATTGGCGAATTCGGTGAGCAGGCGGCGGGTGGCGCGCGGGTCGATGATTTCCTCGACCATGAACTGCTCGGCGGTGCGAAATGGCGAGGTGAATTGCTTGAGTCGTGCCTCGATTTCCGCCAGAAGTGCCTGCGGGTCGGGGGCGGCGGCGAGGTCGGCCTTGTAGGCGGCCTCGAGTCCGCCGGCGATCGGCAGCGAGCCCCACTCGCCCGACGGCCAGGCATAGCGCACGTTGAAGCGGCCGGTGCTCTGGTGCGCGGCGCCGGCCACTCCGAAGGCGCGGCGCACCAGGATCGAACACCATGGTACGGTCGCCTGATACACCGCCGCCATCGCGCGCGAGCCGACCCGAATGGTCGCCTCTTCCTCGGCTTGCACGCCGATCCGAAAGCCGGGAATGTCGACCAGGTGCGCCACCGGCAGGTGAAAGGTTTGCGCCAGGTCGATGAAGCGCACCAGTTTTTCGGAAGCGGGCGCGGTCCACGCGCCGCCATAGTGGTAGGGGTCGCTGGCGATGATTGCGACCGGCCAGCCGTCGAGGCGTGCCAGGCCGGTGATCACCGACTTGCCCCAGGCGCGCCCGATCTCGAAAAACGAGCCTTGATCAACCAGTGCATCTACGATTGGTCGCATCTTGTAGACCTTGCGCGGGTCGCGCGGCACCGCGCTTAACAGCCAGTCTTCGGCGCGTGCCGGGTCGTCGGCCGGTGTGGCGCGCGGCGGCAGGCCATGCACCGACGGCGGCAGGTAGGAAAGGAAACGCCGGGTGCGCGCAAAGGCGTCGGCTTCGCTGGCGACCACGTCATCGACCGTGCCGTTCCTGCCGTGGATCGCGGTGCCGCCGAGTTGATCCTTGGTTACCGTTTCGCCGGTACGCGCCACCACCGGCGGGCCGGCGGCGAAGATCTGCGAAATGCCTTCGACCATCAGTGAATAGTGGCTGGTGGCCACCCGCGCCGCGCCGAGGCCCGCGACCGAGCCCAGGGCCAGGCCGACCACCGGCACGGTGGCCATGTTCATCACCGCGTATTCCCAGCCCGGCACCGCCGGCACATAGGTGCGGCCGATGGTTTCGATGGTCTTGACCGAGCCGCCACCGCCGGTGCCATCGACCAGGCGCACCAGCGGAATCCGCAGTTCCAGCGCCATGCGTTCGGCATACACCAGTTTTTCGAGCACGCCACCGTCGTTGGCGCCGCCGCGCACGGTGAAGTCGTCACCGGAGATGGCGACGGTGCGGCCGTCGATCCTTCCGCGCCCCATGATCTGGTTGGTCGGGGTGAACGATGCCAGCCGGTTGTCGCTGTCATACTGGGCGAAGCCGGACGCTGAGCCGATTTCCCGGAAACTGTCGGCATCGAGCAGGGCAGCGATGCGTTCGCGCACGGTCAGCTTGCCATTGCCGCGATGGCGCGCGACCTTCTCGACGCCACCCAGTTCCAGGGTGGCGAGCTGGCGCCGTTTCAGTTCGTCGAGTTCAGGTTGCCAAGTCATGCGCACGCTTAACTGGGTCGGTGGAACGGCATCATAGAGCAGGTATGAGTGGCAGGTGGCGAACGCTGTGTCAAACTATTGATCGGCACCAAAAACATGACAGCCTCGCCAGAGGCATGTTTTTGTCATGAAGTATGCAATTCTCGATAGGTACAACTGTTTCAGCCTGGCCGCGATAAACCTCCTCCGGGACCGTGCGGCCCGGCTGGTTTTTCCGGGGTTTTCCGCATGGCTGCAAATTCAATCCGCGCCTTTCTGTCTGCCTTGCCAACGTCGATCACGCCACAGGCGGTGCGGCCGCGGCTTTCCATGGGTGAATTGCTGCGGGACTGCGTCGCGCTGATATCCGGGCGTGGCGAGGCGTCGGGGGTGGCGCTGGCAAGCTCCATCCTGGAACGCTATGCCCAGCTTGATCCGGCAGCGCGCGCACGCATCCTTGAGGCCTTGCGCGCCGGCCGCTTTGGCGCCAATCGCAAACAGCTGGAAGAGGTGATCGAGCGCTACCGCGAGAATCCGGACGCCTCCAATACGCTGGCGCTGCACAAGGCCGCCGAACCGCGCCGGCAGGAGCTGATCCGGCGCCTCAACCTTGCCCCTGGCGGTACTGCCGCACTGGTGCGCATGCGCGAGGATCTGCTGGGCGCGATTGCCAGCCAGGGGCATGCCAGCGACCTCGGGGTGGTCGATGCCGACTTCGTGCACCTGTTCTCGTCCTGGTTCAATCGCGGCTTCCTGGTGTTGAAGCGGATCGACTGGACCACGCCTGCGCATATTCTTGAAAAAATCATCCGCTATGAAGCGGTGCACCAGATCGACAGCTGGGAAGATTTGCGCGCCCGGCTGGAACCGGCCGATCGACGTTGCTTCGCCTTTTTCCATCCGACCCTGGCCGACGAACCGCTGATTTTCGTCGAGGTGGCGCTGGTGGGCGAGATTCCCGACGCGATCGCGCCGGTGCTGGCGATGGGGCGCGCGTCGTCCGATCCGGCCAAGGCGACAACGGCGGTGTTTTACTCAATCTCGAACTGCCAGATTGGTCTGAAGGGAGTGTCGTTCGGCAACTTCCTGATCAAGCAGGTGGTCGAGGAACTCAAGCGCGAATTCCCCGCGCTCGACACCTTTGTCACCCTGTCGCCGGTGCCTGCATTCGTTTCATGGCTGGCGCGTACCCGGGCGGCGAAAAACCCGGTGCCGTTGGGCCCGGGCGATCTCGAGACCCTGCGATTGCTCGACAGCGAAAACTGGCATCGCGATGCGGCAGCCTGCAAGGCACTCAAGCCGGTGTTGCAGAACGCCATCGCCTACTACCTGCTGGTGGCGCGCAATCGAAGCGGTGGCGTGATCGACCCGGTGGCGCGCTTTCATCTGGGCAACGGCGCCCGACTGGCGCGGGTCAACTGGATGGCCGACCTCGCGCCCAAGGGGATCGAACAGGCGGCCGGGTTCATGGTCAACTATCACTATGTGCTCGACGACATCGAACGCAACCACGAAGCGTTTGCCAATCAGGGCGAGATCTCGACCGTGCATGCGGTCAAGCGCCTGCTGCGCGATCCCGAGCCATTGTTGCGCCGCCCTGCCCGATCGGGCGCCGCCGCGGCTTGAGCGAAGCGCTGGCTGATCGCCGGTCTTGTCGATGGGATCGCCCGTTTTCGCCGTCCCGGAACTTTGCGTTGAATCGGCGCCCTGCGAGGGGTTCGCCGGATTGACGCCGCAAGCGGCTGCAGGTAGGCTTCGGCGCGCCTGAACAATTCCAAAAAGCTCCCAGGCGTCCACGAACGACGGAGACAAGACAAATTGGCGCAGTTTCTTCAGTTGGCCTTGAGCGGCATCGCCATCGGCTGCGTGTATGCGCTGGTGGCGCTCGGCTTTGTGCTGATCTACAAGGCGACCGAGACGGTAAATTTCGCCCAGGGCGAACTGATGATGCTGGGCGGCTTCCTGGCCTATACCGCAACCGCCCTGATGGGCTGGCCTTACTGGGCGGCGATCATCTTCGCGGTGCTGCTGATGGCGATCTTCGGCATGGCCACCGAACGCATCGTGCTACGCCCGGTGCTGGGGCAGGCGCAATTCACGGTGGTGATGGTGACCATCGGCGTAGGCTACGTGATGCGCGGGGTGGTGTCGATGATTCCGGGCTGGGGTACCGATACCTACAAGATCGTCACCCCGTTCGCCGAGAAGGTGGTCAATCTCGGCGGCGCCGCGATTTCACTCGAACAACTGATGATCATCGTGATGACCGCGGCCTTGTGCGCCGTGCTGTTCATGTTTTTCCGTTTCACGCGGGTCGGCATCGCGATGCAGGCGACCTCGCAAAACCAGTTGGCCGCCTACTACATGGGCATTCCGGTGCGCCGCATCAACACCCTGATCTGGGGTCTGTCGGCGGCGGTGGCGACCTTCGCCGGGATCCTGCTGGCGCCGATCACCTTCGTGCATGCCAACATGGGATTCATCGGGCTGAAGGCATTTCCGGCGGCGGTGGTCGGCGGCTTCGGCAGCATTCCCGGGGCGATTGTCGGCGGCCTGGTGATCGGTCTGGTCGAGTCCTTTGCCGGCTTCTATCTTCCCGAGGGCTTCAAGGACATTGCCGCCTACATTGTGGTGTTGCTGGTCCTGATGCTCAAGCCATCGGGACTGTTCGGTGAAAAGCTCAGGAAGAAAGTCTAGCCATGCGCTTCCTGTTCAAGACCGAGTACGACCAGGACATCCGCCTGTTCAAGGATGGGGTGCAGAAGTTCTGGTACGGCGCGCTGGCGCTATTGCTGCTTGCCCTGCCCCTGGCCTTGCCGGAGTACCTGGTTGGCCAGCTGGTGTTTATCCTGATCTATTGCATCATCGGCCTTGGGCTGATGCTGCTGATCGGTTTCACCGGGCAGATTTCCCTTGGTCACGCCGCATTCCTCGCTGTGGGCGCCTACACCGAAGCCTTGCTGCAATCAAAGGGCGTGCCGTTTGCGGTGTCGCTGGTCGCCGCCGGCCTGCTGTCAGGCGCGGCTGGTGTGATCGTCGGCCTGCCGGCGCTGCGCCTGAAGGGCATCTATCTGGCAATCGCGACCATGGCCTTCGGTTTCATCGTCGAAGAAGCGGTGACCCGGTGGGAATCGGTGACCGGCGGCAACTCCGGCAAGCAGTTGAAACAGATCGACTTTTTCGGCGCGCCGATCGACAACGATGTGCGCTTCTACTACCTGTGTCTGGGTTTGCTGGTTCTGGTGATGCTGGGCATGATCAATCTGATGCGCAGTTCCACCGGGCGGGCCTTCGTGGCGATCCGCGATTCCGAAATTTCGGCGCAGAGCATGGGTATTCACCTGGCGCGCTACAAGACGATCGCGTTCGCCATTTCGGCGACGCTCACTGGCATGGCCGGCGCCCTTTATGCGCACAAGCTGCAGTTCATTTCGCCCGAGCAGTTCAACCTGCTGGTGTCGATCGAAATGGCGACCCTGGTGTTCATCGGTGGCCTGGGTTCGTTCCACGGTGCGATCTTCGGCGCCATCTTCGTCATCACGCTGCCGCAGTTGATCGTCTTCATGAAGGACTACCTGCCGCCGGCCATCGGCCAGCAAACCGGCCTGCAGCCAACCCTGTTCGGTCTGATCCTGATCGGCTTTCTGTTGTTCGAACCGCTGGGCATCTACGGTCGCTGGGTCAAGATCCGCACCTACTTTTCGCTGTTTCCGTTTTACCGGCGCGGCATGTTCCGGCGTCAGAAGTCGTATATGAAATCGGATCGGCTGAAATGAGTCATTTAGGAGCCGATCATGACCAATTCGGCCGCACTGCCTCGCAGAGGGAGGTGGGTTGATGAGCTTTTTCAAAGCTGAAAATATTTCGATTCAGTTCGGCGGCGTCAAGGCGGTGACCAATGTCTCGTTCGAGGTCGAAGAGGGCGAGGTGTTCACCATCATCGGGCCGAACGGCGCCGGCAAGACCACCATCTTCAACCTGATCAGCCTGATCTATCCGCCAACCTCCGGGCGCATCATTTTCGAGGGGCGCGAGATCACCGGCATGGCGCCGCACCGGGTGGCCAATCTCGGCATCGCCCGTACTTTCCAGAATATCGAATTGTTCGAGCACGCCACCGTGCTGCAAAATCTGCTGATCGGGCGGCACAACCATCGCAGCACCTCGTTCTGGCAGGAATTGCTGTTCCTGCCGGCGGCGCGTCGCGCCGAGGTGGCTCATCGCGAGGCGGCCGAGAAAGTCGTTGATTTTCTCGACCTGCAGCATCATCGCGACAGTTTTGTCGCCGGCCTCCCATATGGCGTGCGCAAAGTGGTCGAGTTGGGACGTGCGCTGTGCATCGGGCCGAAGCTGTTGCTGCTCGACGAACCGTCCTCCGGTCTCAATCCGGAGGAGACCGACGACATGGCGTTCTGGATCGAAGACATCAAGAAGGATCTTGGCGTCACCGTGCTGATGGTTGAGCACGACATGAGCCTGGTGTCGCGGGTGTCCGATCGCGTGCTCGCCCTGGCGCAGGGCGAAATGCTGTCACTCGGCACCTCGCGCGAGGTGCAGAGCGACCCCAAGGTGATCGAAGCCTATCTTGGAAAGCCGGAATGAGCGCCGCTGCCCTGACCCTGTCGAACATCGAGTCCAGCTACGGCCCGGTGCAGGCCCTGCGCGGCGTCAGCCTGATCGTCGAGCAAGGCAAGATCGCTACCGTGCTGGGCGGCAATGGCGCCGGCAAGAGCACCATTCTCAAGACCATTTCCGGCATCATCGATCCCAACAAGGGTCAGATCATCTACAGCGGCACCGAGATCCAGGGCTGGGAGGCAGACCGCATCGTGCGCGCCGGCATCAGCCATGTGCCCGAGGGGCGCGAGGTGTTTCCGCTGTTGTCGGTCGAGGACAACCTGAAGATGGGCGCCTATACGCGCCGCGATCGTGACGCCGTGGCGCGCGATATCGAGATCGTGTTCGGCTCTTTCCCGATCCGCAAGGAGCGGTCCCAGCAGGACGCCGGGTTGCTCTCGGGCGGCCAGCAGCAGATGCTGGCGATCGCCCGTGCCCTGCTGTCGGCGCCGAAGCTGATGCTGCTTGATGAACCCTCGCTTGGCCTGTCGCCGTTGTTGACCCGCGAAATCTTCGAGATCATCGTGCGCATCAATCGCGAGCGCGGCACCACCATCCTCTTGGTGGAGCAAAACGCGCAGATGGCGCTGAAGGCCGCCGACTTCGGCTATGTGCTCGAAGTCGGCCGCATCGTGATGGAAGACACCTGCGCCAACCTGATGCAGAAGGACGACATCAAGGAGTTCTATCTCGGCATCAAGGAAGAGAGCGCGCGCGGTCACCGGCGCTGGAAGAAAAAGAAAACCTGGCGGTGATGGCGTTGCCGCCCGCCGTGTGCAATGCGCCCCCTGCCGCCGCATGTCGGTCACATCGGTCCAGCAGAACCGCAGCAGCGCGACCCGGTCGCAACAACGATGTGCGTGCCGGGATTGCTACAATTGACGTTTACGTAAACGTAAACCTTGCCGTCCCCGGACGGCCGGAGGATATCAATGGCAACCCTGGCTAGCGCCATCAACCCCCGCAGCCCTGAATTCGCAGCCAATGCCACCGCCCTCAAGGCCGCGGTCGACGATCTCAAGGACAAGGTTGCAAAGATCGCCCAGGGCGGCCCGGAGGACGCGCGCAAGAAGCATGTCGGACGCGGGAAATTGCTGCCACGCGAACGGGTCGAGCAGTTGCTTGATCCCGGCACCGCGTTCCTCGAGTTTTCGCAGCTTGCAGCCTTCAACATGTATCACAACGCCGCACCCGGGGCCGGCGTGATCACCGGCATCGGCCGCGTGTCCGGCAAGGAGTGCGTGATCGTGTGCAACGATGCCACGGTCAAGGGCGGCACTTATTTTCCGATGACGGTGAAAAAGCATGTGCGGGCGCAGGAAGTTGCCGGCGAGAACCACCTGCCGTGCATCTACCTGGTTGATTCCGGCGGCGGCAATCTGCCGACCCAGGAGGATGTGTTTCCCGACCGTGACCACTTCGGCCGTATTTTCTACAACCAGGCCAACCTGTCGGCCCGCGGCATTCCGCAGATCGCGGTGGTGATGGGTTCGTGCACCGCCGGCGGCGCCTATGTGCAGGCGATGAGCGACGAGACCATCATCGTGCGCAATCAGGGCACCATCTTTCTGGGCGGTCCGCCGCTGGTCAAGGCGGCCACCGGCGAGGTGGTGAGCGCCGAGGATCTCGGTGGCGGCGACGTGCATACGCGGGTGTCGGGCGTGGCAGACCACCTTGCCATGAGCGATGCCCATGCGCTGGCGATCGCGCGGCGGATTGTCGGCAATCTCAACCGGGTCAAGAACCCGGCGCTGGAAATCGTCGAACCGCGCGAGCCGATCCACTCGCCCGAGGAACTCTATGGCGTGGTGTCGGCCGAATCGCGCAAGCCCTATGACGTGCGCGAGGTGATCGCGCGGATTGTCGATGGATCGGACTTTGACGAATTCAAGTCGCGCTACGGCACCACCCTGATCACCGGTTTCGCGCGGATCTACGGCATGCCGGTCGGCATCATCGCCAACAACGGCATCCTGTATTCGGAGTCGGCATTGAAAGGTGCACACTTCATCGAGCTGTGCGCGCAGCGCGGCATACCGCTGTTGTTCCTGCAGAACATCACCGGTTTCATGGTCGGCAAGAAATATGAGTCGGGCGGCATCGCGCGCGATGGCGCCAAGCTGGTGACCGCGGTGGCGACCGCGAAGGTGCCGAAATTCACCGTCATTATCGGCGGCAGCTTCGGCGCTGGCAACTACGGCATGTGCGGCCGCGCCTACAGTCCGCGCTTTCTGTGGATGTGGCCGAATGCCCGCATTTCGATCATGGGCGGCCCGCAGGCGGCGTCGGTGCTGGCGACGGTCAAGCGCGAAGGCATCGAAGCCAAAGGCGGCACCTGGAGTGCGGAGGAAGAAGCCGAATTCAGGAAGCCGATCCTCGACCAGTATGAGCACCAGGGCCATCCCTACTTCGCAAGCGCGCGCCTGTGGGACGACGGCGTGATCGATCCGGTGGATACCCGCCGCGTGCTCGGGTTGGCGATGTCGGCGGCGCTCAACGCGCCGATCGAGCCGACCACCTTCGGCGTATTCCGGATGTAATTGTTGAAAACTCCATCGCTCGCGACAAGAACATGCCGCTGGTAGAGCGGCCATGCCGTTCAAGTGATCGATCGTTTTCGGGAAATCGAGATGCCAAAAATTACCACCCTTGAAATCGAAATCCGCAATCATGTCGGAATCATCTGGCTCAACCGGCCGGAGATCCACAATGCCTTGAATGACGTGGTATTGGGCGAACTGAAGGCTACGTTGAAGGCTCTCGAGAAAGACAAGGGCGTGCGCGCCGTGGTGCTGGGCGGCCACGGCAAGTCGTTTTGCGCCGGCGGCGACCTCAACTGGATGAAGAAGGCCGCCAATTTCACCAAGGCGCAAAACGCCAGGGACGCTGCCGGATTGGCCGAAACACTGTGGGTACTGGCAAGCCTTTCCAAGCCAACGGTCGCGCGGGTGCATGGCAACGCCTACGCCGGTGGCATGGGCCTGGTCGCCGCCTGCGATATCGCGGTGGCCTCGACTGACGCGGTGTTCTGCCTGTCGGAAGTCAAGCTCGGACTGATTCCGGCGACCATCTCGCCCTACGTGGTGCGGGCGATGGGCGAGCGCATGGCCGGCCGTTACTTTCTGACCGCCGAACGGTTCGATGCGGCCGAGGCCTATCGCATTGGTTTCGTGCAGGAGTTGTGCCTGCCGGGTGACCTCGATGGCAGGGTCAACGATATCCTCGGCCATCTGGTGGTGGCCGGGTCGCGCGCGCTGGCCGAGTCGAAGAAGCTGATCACCTTGTCCGGTGGTACCCGCATCACGCCGGCGATTCGCGCCGAGACCGCCAAGCGCATCGCGGAGACCCGCGCATCGGCTGAAGGCCGCGAGGGTGTCGCGTCGTTTCTCGAAAAGCGCGAGCCCAAATGGCTGCGCGACCTTAAACTGGACGGCCAGTGATGTTCAAGAAAATCCTGATCGCCAATCGCGGCGAGATCGCCTGCCGCGTCGCCGCCACCGCGCGCGGCCTGGGCATTCGTACCGTCGCGGTCTATTCGGATGCCGATGCCGATGCCAGGCATGTTGCGGAATGCGACGAAGCATGGCGGCTCGGGCCGCCGCCGGCGCGCGAAAGCTACTTGCGCGGCGACCTGATCATCGAAATCGCGCAAAAGACCGGCGCCGAGGCGATCCATCCCGGGTACGGCTTTTTGTCTGAAAACGCCGATTTTGCCGAAGCCTGCGCCAATGCGGGGCTGGTGTTCATCGGCCCGCCACCGGCGGCGATACGTGCCATGGGCCTGAAGGCCGAATCCAAGCAGTTGATGGAGAAAGCCGGCGTGCCGCTGACGCCGGGTTATCACGGCGGCAACCAGGAGCCGGAGTTTCTGGCGATCGAGGCCGCCAAGATCGGCTACCCGGTCCTGATCAAGGCGTCCGCCGGTGGCGGCGGCAAGGGCATGCGGGTGGTCGAAAATGCCGCCGACTTCGGGGCCGCGCTGGCCTCATGCAAACGCGAGGCCGCGGCGTCGTTTGGCGACGATGCGGTGCTGATCGAAAAATACCTGACCCGGCCGCGGCATATCGAAATCCAGGTGTTTGCCGACACCCACGGCAACTGCGTGTATCTGTTCGAGCGGGATTGTTCGGTCCAGCGCCGGCACCAGAAAGTGCTGGAGGAAGCGCCGGCGCCGGGCATGAGCGAGGAACGGCGCGCGGCGATGGGCAAGGCGGCGGTCGACGCGGCGCTGGCGGTGGCCTATGTCGGTGCCGGCACGGTGGAGTTCATCGCCAACCAGGACGGCACATTCTTCTTCATGGAGATGAATACCCGTCTGCAGGTCGAGCACCCGGTGACCGAGGAAATCACCGGTCTCGACCTGGTCGAATGGCAATTGCGGGTGGCCGCCGGCGAGCCCCTGCCCCTGCTGCAGGACGAGCTTGCGATCAGCGGGCACGCGATCGAGGCGCGCATCTACGCCGAGAACCCGGCGCGGAATTTCCTGCCCTCGATCGGCACCATCACCCACATGCGCATGCCGGTCGACGATGGCCACGGCGCGGTGCGCATCGACTCCGGGGTGCGCGAAGGCGACAGCATCAGCCCGCACTACGACCCGATGATCGCCAAGCTGATCGTCTGGGGCGCGGACCGGCAAGCGGCGCTGGCCGGCATGGCCGCCGCCTTGCGCGAATGCGAGATCGCCGGGCTGTCAACCAATGTCGAATTCCTCGGCCGCGTGATCGAGTCGCGGGCGTTCGCCAATGCCGACCTTGATACCGGGCTGATCGAACGCAATCGCGAGGTCTTGCTGCCGGCCGGCGACGGCGTGGCGCCGCAGGCCTTGGTCGCGGCGGCCTTCATGTTGCACACTGGCGACGCGCAGCAAGCCGCTGGCGCCGGCAGCACGCCGTGGGACCTGCGGGATGGCTGGCGAATGAATCTCGAGTCGGCGCGAACACTGGTGTTCAAGGCCGGCGGTGCGGCCGATGCGGTCACCATCGAATACCGTCGCCACGGCATCACGCTGATTTGCAACGGACTGCGTGGTCGGGCGGTCGGCAGCGTGACCGGCCGGCGCGTCAGCTTCAACTGGGGAGAAGAGCGCATCAGCGCGGCAGTGGTGATCACCGGCGTCAAATGCACGGTGTTCATGCAGGGCCGGCGCTTCGACTTCGAACGCAGCGACCCGGAAGCCGTATTGTCGGACGCCGATGACGGCGCGCTTGCGGGCGATGGCCATCTGCGTGCGCCGATGTCCGGCAAGGTGCTCAACCTGGTCGCCACCCCCGGCGTCAAGGTCGACAAGGGCGCTGCATTGCTGGTGATGGAGGCGATGAAGATGGAGCACACCATCACCGCGCCGGCTGCCGGCGTGGTGCGCGAGTTCCGCTTTGCCGCCGGCGACCAGGTGGCCGAAGGCGCCGAGCTGGTGACCTTCGAGGCCGCCAAGCATTGAGAGCGGCGGGATACATGAGCAAGACATGCCTTCGGCGGCACGGCCGTGTTTTTGGCAACGATGCGCCGGCGCCGGGTACATCGTGAACGTCCTGTTTTTCGCCGATGAACCGGACCCGCGACCGTGGTCCGATGCGCTGCGCCGCGCCTTGCCGGAAGGCGCGATTCACGATTGGGCGCCGGGTGCTGCGCCCAGTTGCGACTATGCGGTTTGCTGGAAGCCGCCGGCCGCTTTTTTCGCAGGCCAGGGCGCGCTCAAGGCGATTCTCAACATCGGCGCCGGCGCCGATGCGGTGATCAGCGATCCGAACCTGCCCGCCGGCGTACCTGTGGTGCGCCTGGATGATGCCGGCATGGCGCGGCAAATGGAAGAGTATGTCGCCTGGTGCGCGCTCAACTACCTGCGCCGCTTCAATGACTATGCGCGGGCACAACAGGCGCGGCGCTGGGAGCGTCTGGCGCCGCGCGCGCGCGCGGACTTCACCATCGGTGTGATGGGCCTCGGCGTGCTCGGTGCGCAAGTCGCTACTTTCATGCGCGGGCTGGGTTTTCCGGTGCGCGGCTGGAGCCGGACGCCGAAGCAGATCGCGCAGGTCGAATGCTTTGCCGGCGACGCCGGTCTGGCGCCGTTTCTGGCCGGGACGCAACTGCTGGTCTGCCTGCTGCCGCTGACGCCCGAGACGCGCGGCATTCTGTGCCGCGCCAACCTGGCGCGCCTGCCGCGTGGCGCGGCGGTGGTCAATATCGCGCGCGGCGCCCATCTGGTCGAACCTGATTTGGTCGCGCTGATCGATACGGGCCATCTGGCCGGCGCCACCCTTGACGTGTTCGCAACCGAACCGCTGGCGACGGACTCACCGCTGTGGCGGCATCCCGCCATCATCATCACGCCGCACGTTTCCGCAATGACGCTGGTCGAGGAATCGATGGCGCAGATCGCCGGCAAGATCCGCGCGCTGTCGCGTGGCGAGATGGTGGCTGGTGTAGTTGACCGCAAACGTGGATATTGAACGGAGATCGATATGCGAAACAGTTGCATTGATTTCCGGTCATCGACCGCATGCTCGTTGTATACCTGCTCCGCCAGTCGCAATTCGCCGGCAACTCGTTGCTACCTCGGCAGGAGCCACGATGGCTGCTGACGTCGGGCAAGGCTTCGCCGTGTGCCTGTGCAATCCGCAGGGGTTTGCGCATGCCGGTGCCCTGCGCGAGGTGGCTGAGACCCTGCATTGGGGTCTGGTCGATGCCGGGTTCGAATCGACACATGTCGAGAATCAGTTCCTTGAAGGCCGGCTCAATATCGTGATGGCGTCGCATCTGCTGGTGCATTTTCCGGGTTGGGATTCGCGTGGCACTGAAAATATGGTTCTGTTCAATTTTGAACAGATACGCGAAGAACTGATCGCGCAGATTCCGTATTACCCGAGCATCCTGGCACGATGCCGGGTGTGGGACTACGATCGCCGCAATGTCGATGCGCTCAAGGCGCTGGGAGTCGAGCGGGTTCAGCATGTAAGGGTTGGCTTCGCTGCCCAAATGACGCGCGTCGATCACGCTGCCGATCAGGATATCGATGTGCTTTTCTATGGCTCGCCGAGCGCGCGGCGCTTGAAGTTGCGTGATGAACTGCTCGCCCGCGGGCTTGTGACGGAGTTCGTATTCGGAGTGTATGGCGCACAGCGCGACGCCATGATCAGTCGCGCCAAGCTGGTGGTCAACCCTGGCGTATACGAAACCGGAGGTCTGTTCGATATCGTCAGGCTCTCCTACCTGCTCACCAACCGCAAGGCGGTGGTGATGGAGAAAGGAGTCGATCCGGAGCAGGAGGCGCAATTTGATGCTGGCGTGTGTTTTGCGACGATCGACGAAATGGCAGACGAGTGTGCTTACCTTTGCGCGGTCGAAGGCGAACGACGGGAACTGGCCGATCGTGGGTACGCGTTGTTCTCGGCGATGCCGCAGGGCGGATTCATGAAATCCGCCATTGCGGGCTTGGGTGAACCATGACCCACGAACCGCGCGACATGCCGTTGGTATCGCCCTGCGTCGGCATTTGCCGGATGAGCGACGATGGCGCCTACTGCACGGGATGCCTGCGCAGCATCGAGGAAATCGCCGCCTGGTCCGGTGCCTCCGACGCGTTCAAGTGCGAGGTGTGGCAAGCGCTGGCCGAGCGCCGCAAGCGCCTTGGCCCGCTCGACAAGTAGCGCGCCGATGCGCAGCCTGCCGCCATCAATGCGGGTGCTCGAGCGCGTCTGGGTGTCGTCGAACAACATCCTGTTTCTCGGCCGCGAGCGGTCCGCACTGGTCGATACCGGTTACAGCCACCACGCAACGCAAACCGTGGCCCTGGTGCGGCACGCGCTCGGCGGCCGCGGCTTGGAGGAGATCGTCAACACCCACATGCATTCCGATCACATGGGGGGCAATGCCGCGCTCAAGCGTGCGTTTCCGGACGCCATCATCCGCATTCCGGCAGGCGAGGCCGAGGTGGTGCGCGAGTGGGACGAAGAGGCATTGCTGCTCTCGCCAATGGGCCAGGAATGCGAACGGTTCTGTTTCGATCAGGTTTGTGCCGATGGTGACACCCTGTTGCTGGGCGACCTGGAATGGCGCGCCCATGCCTCGCCCGGGCATGACATGGGTTCGCTGATGCTGATGTGCGAAAGCGAGGGCATCCTGATCTCGGCGGATGCCTTGTGGGAAAACGGCTTCGGCGTTCAGTTTGCGGCGTTGCCGCCGGCAACGGCAGATGCGGCAGCCGCGGTTTTCGCGGCGCAGCGCGCGACGCTGGACCGCATTGAATCGCTGCAACCGCGGCTGGTGATTCCGGGCCACGGGGCGCCATTTTGCGACGTTGGCGGCGCGCTGGCGCGCGCGCGTTCCCGCCTTGACTACTTCGCTACCGACCCGCTGCGCAACGCACGCAACGCGGCCAAGGTGATGTTGTCCTTCCTCTTGATGCTCGATGGTCGGCTACCGTTGGCCACCTTGGGCGAGCAACTGGGGCGCCTGTCGCTGATGCAGCGCCTTAACAAGGCGCTATACCGCCTGCCAGATGAACAGTACGCGGCGCTGGTGGTGGCGCAACTGGAGAAAAGCGGCGCCGCGCGCCGGGTTGACGGCTGGTTGTTGGCGGCGGAGAAAGCGGACGCCGCGCACACCTGAGCCGGGGTACAACGGAGCCGGGGTACAACGGCGGCGGCAGTCGCGCCCTGGCCGCCGCCAATCGGTTCAGGCCCGCTTGGCGCGCCGTTCCTCGCCGACCAGATAGTCAACCACCTGCAGGCAGCGCTCATGACTGCCGGCAATCGACGGCGCGGTCAGAAAGCGGCCGTTGACCGCCATCGCCGGTACGCCGTCAACCTTGTAGGCCACCAGCGTCTGCCGTGCGGCAGCCATCTTCGCGGCTACGCCCGGCGATTGCAGCGCGGCGGCGAACTTGTCGCGATCAATGCCGCTCCTGGCCGCCCAATCGATCATCTCGGGTTCCTGCGACAGCGATTGGCCACCGACATGGATGGCATCGAAACACTTCTTGTGTGAACGCTCAACCTCGCCGACAGCTTCCAGCGCGTAGAACAGCTTCGCATGCTGCGCCCAAGCCGCATTGAACTGCGCGGGCAGGCGGCGGAACGCCACATCGGCCGACTGCTTGCGCGCCCACGCGCTCAACGCCGGCTCGAACGCGTGGCAGTGCGGGCAGCCATACCAGAAAAATTCCATGACTTCGATTTTGCCGGCGATTTCGACCGCCTGGGCGACATCGAGGGTCTTGTAATCGATGCCTGCATCGGGCGGGCGGCGCTGCGCCAAAGCCGGAGTGCTGGCGGCGGCAGCGCCGGCGGCCACGGTGCCGATGAAAGATCTGCGGTCATAGGTCATGCGATTTCTCCCTCTAATGTATTCAATCCTGGTGCCGGCATGGCGGCCTATTTGCGCTCACGCCTGGCGACGTCGACGAACTGATCGAGCATTTTCATCGCATCGAAATGGCTGCCCGCCTGGCCGCTGGAAAACAGGTATTTGCCGGCCACCACCATGGTTGGCGTGGCGCGGATGTTGTAATCGACCGTCAGCTTGCGCGCCGCCTCGACCCGTGCGCGGGTGTCGTCGGCATTGAAAGCTTCAACGAAGCGGCTGCGTTCAATCCCGTTGCGGGCGACCCAGTCGAACAACTTCTGCTCGTCGGTCAACTGCGCGCCATCGAAATTGATGACATCGTAGATCGGCCGGTGCAGGCGTTTGGCCTGCCCGAGTTTTTCCAGTGCGAAATAGGCCCGCGTGAGCACTTGCCATTTTTCGTCGCGCAAGGCGGGGATGTAGCGAAACTCGACGTCGGCCGGTTTCTTCGCCAGCCAGTCTTCGATCAGTGGCTGCATGTCGAAGCAATGCGGGCAGCCGTAGTAGAAGAATTGCAATACCTCGATCTTGTCGCGCGGGCTGTCGCCGAGCAGGCCGCCGATCGGCGCCATCACAGGATCGAGGGTGCGGTACGGCAATGCGGTGCGCAGTTGGGCCGAACTGGCGCCGGCCGCGGCCAGCGCGCACAGGAAAAACACAATGCTGAGGAACCGCATGCCGCACCTCTCGTCGCTGTGCCGCCAATGGATGAAACGCGTGTGTCAACTCCGCTTTCGACAATGCTACTGCTTCTGCGGTTCCTTGATGCGGATCAGCGAGGCTTCGACGCTGTTTTGCGTCAGTGTCGCGCGCACCCGGTTGATGTCATCAAGCCGGCCATATGGCCCCAGGCGCACCCGGTGCATGGTGCCCTTGCCTTCGATATCGACCGTTTCCACCTTGGCTTCGAAACCAAGCAGCGCCAGCTTGGCTTTCTGGTTGTCGGCGTCGCCCGCCGAGCCAAACGCCCCGGCCTGCAGGAAGTAGGTTTCCTTCGGGATTGCGGCAGGCGCCGCCTCCCCCTTGGTCGCCTCTCCCCGGGTGGCCTCAGCCCTGGTTTCAGCCTTGGCGGCCTCCAGCGCCTTCTGTGGATCGACCACTTCCTCCTTGCCGGGCAGGATCTCGTAAAACGAAAAGCGCCTCTCGCCTTCCTTGGCCGGTGCGGCACCCTTGGCATCGCCGGTCTTCGCGTCCTTTCCGAACAGAGGTTTGTTGGGGTCCGAATTGTCGGCACCGGCCTTGGCAGCGGATTTTTCACCGCGTCCGGTCTTGTCGGCGAACGGTTTCGGACCCTTGTTCAGATAAAACGCGACAGCGACCGCAAGCAGCAGCCCTAGCAGAAGGCCGATCACGATGCCGATCAAGGTGCCGCCGGCATGCTTGCGCTTGCCGGCGGTGGAAACGCCCCTGGTTTTGTAGTCGTGTTGTGCCATCTGCCTGATTTTTCTACGGGTTACATCTGCTCCGGTGCCGACACGCCCAGCAATGCCAGTGTGTTGCGGATCACCTGGGCGGTGGCGGCATAGAGCGCCAGACGCGCCATTTTAACCTCTTCAGGAGCGCTCAATACGCGCAACTCCCGCTCGTTGTAGAGCGCGTGGAAGGCAGCGGCCAGGTCGCGCGCGTAAAACGCCAGGTCGTGCGGCGCCAGGTCGCGCGCGGCAAACTCGATGACGGCGGAAAACTCCGCCAGCTTTTGCGCCAGCGCCAATTCGCGCTCGTGACTGAGCGGGCGCAGATCGGTGTCGGCCAGGTAGGCGATGCGGCTGTACCACTGCGCATCCCAGGCGCGCAGGACGCTGCAAATGCGTGCATGGGCATATTGCACATAGTGGACCGGGTTTTCATCGGTATTCTTGAGCGCCAGGTCGACGTCGAACACGAACTCGGTGTCGGCCTTGCGCGAGATCAGGAAAAACCGCACCGCATCGCGGCCGCGTGTCTGCTGCTCCGCCGACACGCCGCCGCCGGACATCTCGATCAGGTCGCGCAGGGTCACATAGGCGCCGGCACGCTTCGAAATCTTGACTTCCTCGCCGCCCTTCATCACCGTTACCATCTTGTGCAGCAGGTAGTCCGGGTAACCGGCCGGCACGCCCAGGCCGGACGCCTGCAAGCCGGCGCGCACCCGCGCGATGGTGCCGTGATGGTCCGAACCCTGCACATTGACCACCTTGGCAAAGCCGCGCCGCCACTTAGCTACGTGATAGGCGACGTCCGGCACGAAATACGTGTAGGTGCCGTCGGACTTTTTCATCACGCGGTCCTTGTCATCCCCGTATTCGGTGCTGCGCAACCACAGTGCGCCGCCTTCTTCATAGGTCTTGCCGGCAGCTTTCAGCGCGGCCACCGCTTCCTCGACCTTGCCTTCGGTATAGAGCGAGGATTCGAGGTAGTAGTTGTCGAAGCGCACGCCGAACGCCTTGAGGTCGATATCCTGTTCATGGCGCAGGTAGGCCACGGCAAACCGGCGGATCGACTCGAGATCATCGACCGCGCCCGAAGCGGTGACTTCCATGTCGGCGGCGGTCACCGATTTTCGTGCCAGAAAATCTTCCGCGATATCGGCGATATAAGCGCCGTTGTAGCCCGCTTCCGGCCACGCCGGGTCACCCGGCTGGTGGCCGCGGCAGCGCGCCTGCACCGACAACGCGAGATTGGCGATTTGCACGCCGGCGTCGTTGTAGTAGAACTCGCGCGTCACGGCGTAGCCGCGGGCCTCGAACAGGGAAGACAGCGCGTCACCGAGCGCACCCTGGCGACCGTGGCCGACATGCAGCGGGCCGGTCGGGTTGGCGGAGACGAATTCGACCAGTACCGGCCCGGCGCTGCCCGCCGCCGCATGGCCGAAGCGGGTACCTTCCAGCAGGGCTTCCCGTACCACTCGCAACTTGGCTGCCGCGCGGATGCGCAGGTTGATGAAACCGGGGCCGGCGACTTCCGCCGATTCGATCAGGCCATGCGGGTCGGCAAGCAGGGCGGCGGCGAGGGCAAGCGCGAGGTCGCGCGGGTTCTTCTTCAGCGGCTTGGCCAGTTGCAACGCGATATTGCAGGCCAGATCGCCATGCGAGGCGTCCTTGGGGCGCTCCAGCAGGATCGGCGGCAGACTGATCCCTGCGCCACCAACGACGGCGGCCAGTGCGGTCTCGAAGGCCGCGATGATGTCGAGTTTGACTGCGGGGAGCATGGG